>CP145875.1:0-336749 GCA_041942865.1 Candidatus Dasytiphilus stammeri
TGGAGTATCATACTCTACATGAGATGTATTAATAGTAATACCACGGGCTTTCTCTTCTGGAGCATTATCAATTTGATCAAAAGCACAAGCCTTACCACCATATTTCTTGGCTAATATAGTTGTAATCGCAGCTGTTAACGTGGTTTTACCATGATCAACATGACCTATAGTACCTACATTTACATGTGGTTTTTTACGTTCAAATTTTTCTTTAGACATCTTTCATGTACCTTTAAATTTAGATATGCCAATCATCAAAATATATAGTATAGCTGATATGTAAAAAGCCAAAACTGATGCTGATAGGCAGAATCGAACCGCCGACCTCACCCTTACCAAGGGTGTGCTCTACCAACTGAGCTATATCAGCCTTTGGAGCGGATAGCGGGAATTGAACCCGCATCTTCAGCTTGGAAGGCTGAGGTAATAGCCATTATACGATATCCGCATGTTGGTCATTATAAATATAAAAGTTAATTTGTAATTATTAACTATTTATTTTGTTGAAACCATAAAATTAAAAATTGGTGGTGGGGGAAGGATTCGAACCTTCGAAGTCTATTGACGACAGATTTACAGTCTGCTCCCTTTAACCACTCGGGAACCCCACCAACCTTTTAATAATTTATTTAAATGGTGCCGGCTGCCGGAATCGAACTGGCGACCTACTGATTACAAGTCAGTTGCTCTACCTGCTGAGCTAAGCCGGCATCTAAATCATCTGCATATGAGATAGACAACGAGTATCATGCAACAAAAATCCACTCACATATAAATAATTATTGGATAATCTTATCAGTTTTTATATAATATTCGTTTATACTACTTGATATTTACATCAATTATCAAGAAATAATCCATTATTTTTATATAAATGTGAATAGCAGGTAATGTAGCGTATAAAATAGCACTACGGTAAAAACTACCAGTAATACACCGGACGAACATTAGTCAAATTAATACATAGTGAAATTTTACATCCCCATAAATTTTTAAAGATGATGGTACTAATTTATCTTAGTTAGTTGATTTATATATAGTTATAAAGTGTCCTAATATTGATTTTTCATGAATTCATTATTACTATGAAATTTACCATCGGCCATTAAATCGAATCAGCATTAATAGAGAATATTTCAAGCTATGATCTCCAGAGCGCTAACTTCCCCATTCATCCCAATAAAACGTACTTCTGGTTCAAGCCAGATGTTAAATTTCTCACCTACTTTTTGTCTCACTTTCCGAGCAAGTATAGCTATATCCCATCCGGTAGCATGATTTTCATTAATTAAAACCATCGCGTTTTGTCTATGAACAGCTGCTCCTCCATTTCTGTATCCTTTAAGATTACATTGTTCAATCAGCCAACCAGCCGCAATTTTAACCCTACCGTGGGATTCTATATAGTAGGGAATCCTAGGAAAATTCTCGAGTAAATTATAGGCTTGCTCAACGTCAATAATGGGATTTTTAAAAAAACTCCCGGCATTTCCTATTAATCTTGGATTAGGTAATTTACTACGTCGTATGTGACACACAATATTAAAAATTTGCTGTGCGGTAACAGTTTGTGGATTTAAATTAGCTAAACAACTAAAATTTAGATTTGGATACCAAGATTTATTTATGGATAATCCAACTGCTGTGATAAAAAATGAATTTTTGCGATAATCATGCTTAAATATACTGTCTCGATATTTAAATTTACACTCCTTAGCAAACAATCGAAACTGATGATTATTGGCGAGATCGAACAATTCGACATATTCACAAAAATCCTCAAATTCAACACCATATGCTCCAATATTTTGAATAGGTGCTGAACCTACACAACCAGGTATCATAGCAAGATTTTCTAAACCTAAAATACCTTGTTTAATAGTATCTTCGACTAATAAATGCCATAGTTCTCCAGAACTAATATGCAATTCCCAGCTACCTATATGTTCTGTAATTTTAATTCCTCTTAAACGATTAAGAATAACTGTACCTTGATAATTTTCAAGAAATAAAATATTACTACCTTCTCCCAATAGTAAGATAGGTAAATTATTAACTTGAGATTCCTTCCATACCTTAATAAGTTGCTTAAGAGTATTTATAATAACAATTTTTGCGGCTTTAACATTAATTCGCAAAGTGTTAAAATATATAAGATTATTGGTGTTTATCAAGAGATCTGAATTCATCATAATGATCACCTTCTATTGAGTAACAAGCTGATAAAATAACTCTTAACCATCTAACAAATATATCTAAAATAGATATAATAATTAATGCTTTAATATTTGGTTTAAATTAGTAGTTATCTAAAAGGTACTTGATTATGTTTAATTCAAAATACTATGATGTTATCGTCATTGGTGGAGGACATGCTGGAACTGAAGCAGCTTTAGCATCGGCGAGAATCGGACAGCAAACCTTATTAATATCCCATAATATTGATACAATAGGACAAATGTCATGTAATCCATCAATAGGTGGTATTGGAAAAGGACATCTTGTTAAAGAAATTGATGCTTTAGGTGGATTAATGGCGAAAGCAATTGATCATGCTGGAATTCAATTTAGAATTTTAAACTCCACTAAAGGACCAGCAGTACGTGCTACACGTGCACAAGCTGATCGTATGATTTATAAACAAATGGTACGTACGGCCGTAGAAAATCAGCAAAATCTTACGCTATTTCAGCAAAATGTAGATAACTTACTGATAAAAAATAATCAGGCGGTGGGAGTAATAACCAAAATAGGATGTATATTCCATGCGAAAGCTTTAGTACTTACTGTAGGTACTTTTCTTAATGGTAGAATTTATGTAGGTAGCGAATATTATTCAGGAGGGCGGGCAAGTGATCCAGCGTCATTTTCCTTAGCTAATCAATTGAAAGAATTACCTTTACGAATCAAACGACTAAAAACTGGCACACCCCCACGTATTGATGCCCGTTCGATTAATTTTAATGATTTAACCTGTCAACATAGTGACTACCCTATACCAATATTTTCATTTATGGGAGATCAATCTCATCATCCAACACAAATTTCTTGCTATCTAACGCAAACTAATGAAAATACCCACGATATTATTCGCAATCATCTTAGTCGTAGTCCAATGAAAATGGGATTAATTAAAGGGATTGGTCCACGATATTGCCCTTCAATAGAAGAAAAAATTATTCGTTTTGCCGAACGACAATCACATCAAGTTTTTCTTGAACCTGAAGGTCTTACAAGTCAAGAAATTTATCCTAATGGGATTTCAACTAGCCTACCTTTTGATGTACAGCTTAAAATTGTACATTCTATAAAAGGTATGGAAAAAGCACATATTATCCGACCTGGTTATGCAATAGAATATGACTATTTTGATCCTAGAGATTTAAAACCAACATTGGAAAGTAAGTATATTAAAGGTCTGTTTCTCGCAGGACAAATTAATGGAACGACAGGATATGAAGAAGCCGCCGCACAAGGATTACTTGCAGGTATTAATGCGAGTAGATTTGCTATTGATAAAGAATGTTGGATACCTCGGAGAAATCAAGCATATTTAGGAGTACTGGTGGATGATCTTTGTACCAAAGGAATACAAGAACCATATCGTATGTTAACCTCACGTGCAGAATATCGATTGCTGCTACGAGAAGATAATGCTGATATAAGATTAACAGAAATCGGCAGAAAAATGGGATTAGTGAACGATGCGCGTTGGATAAGTTTTCAGAATAAAATTGACACTATTGATAAAGAACGTCAACGTTTACGTAATACGTGGATCTCTCCAGATTCAATTGGTATAGATAAAATTAACCATATACTAAAAATTAACCTAGTGAATAAAATTAGTGGAGAAGAATTATTGCGTCGTCCAGAAATAACATATGATAAATTGATAAAGATAGATCCTTTTGCTCCTGGAATTGCTGATATTTTTGCTTATAGACAAATTGAAATACAGATAAAATATGAAGGTTATCTTGCTCGCCAGCAAGAAGAAATTAGAAAACAACAAATATATGAAAATCTAGCTCTTCCTTGCAATTTCAAATATCAAAAAGTAATTGGTCTTTCTAATGAAGTTATTGCTAGATTAAATGAACACAAACCATTGTCAATTGGTCAAGCATCTAGAATTCCAGGGATAACACCCTCGGCGATTTCAATACTATTAATTTGGTTAAAGAAACAAGGATCACTTAAACTTGTCGAAAATCAATCTTAATATTTTACTGTTTATTGAAATTTAATAAATATCCAAAGTATAATTTTCTGTTTAAATAGTAGAGTTTATTTTTAAATAGATACAGATATTGATATGATCAAATTTATGAAAATTAACCAATAACTTAATTTATCAAGGATCGAAAGGTACAAAATAATGTCTATAGGAGAAATTTATAATTCCCAACAATACATAGCACAGCATCTGAAACATCTTCAATTAGATCTGCGTACTTTAAGTTTAATAAAAGGAACAGACATTCCTAGTAATTTTTGGATATTAAATTTGGACTCTATGTTATTTTCTATTTTACTGGGATTATTTTTCTTAACTTTTTTTTACCAAGTAGCTAAAAAAGTAACTAGTGGTGTGCCAGGTAAAAGTCAGACTATAGTTGAAATTATAGTATCTTTTACAGATAAGACAGTAAAAGATATGTATCCACAACATGACAAGCTTATAGCTCCTTTAGCTTTGACTATTTTTGTATGGACATTACTTATGAACTTTATGGACCTATTGCCTATAGATTTACTACCTTATATTGGTGAACATTTGCTACATTTACCGGCGTTAAGGGTTGTTCCTTCGGCGGATGTAAATATCACAATTTCTATGTCATTAGCAGTGTTTATTATTATTTTATTTTACAGTATTAAGAATAAAGGTATAAATAGATTTATTAAGGAGTTAATGTTTCAACCATTTAATCATATAGTATTTATTCCATTTAATATTGTTTTAGAAAGCGTTAGCCTATTATCTAAACCAATTTCACTAGCTTTACGTTTATTTGGTAATATATATGCTGGAGAACTAATTTTTATATTGATTACCGGCTTACTGCCTTGGTGGTTACAATGGTTATTCAATGTGCCTTGGGCTATTCTTCACATTTTAATAATTATTTTACAAGCTTTTATTTTTATGGTTCTGACAATTGTTTATTTGTCAATGACCTCGGAGAATGAGTATTGATTATAAATCCTATGATTTACTTAACAATGGGTAGAGAAGATTATCAATGGAGAACCTAAATATGGATCTTATATATGTAGCAGCGGCGGTAATGATGGGATTAGCAGCAATTGGTGCTGCTATTGGCATTGGTATCCTAGGAGGAAAATTTTTAGAAGGTGCAGCACGTCAACCTGATCTAATTTCACTATTACGTACACAGTTTTTTGTAGTAATGGGTTTAGTAGATGCTATTCCTATGATTGCAGTAGGACTTGGTTTATATATAATGTTTGCCGTGGGCAAACATTAATAATTTATCCGAATGTGATTCATATAATGAGCATAGCATTAAATTAATTCAGAGACGTGGTACTATGAACTTAAATGTAACAATAATAGGTCAGGGATTGGCATTTATAATCTTTGTTTTATTTTGTATGAAGTATATTTGGCCTCCAATTATTGGGATAATTGAAGATCGTCAGAAAGAAATTGCAGATGGGATTACTTTTGCTGAGCAAGCAAACAAGAAATTAGAATTAGCTAAAGCTCAAGCTGATGAACAATTAATTAAAGCACAAAATAAAGCATTGATTATTCTTAAACAGGCGGAACTGCAACGTCTTAAAATAATAGAAACCGCTAAAATGGAAGCTGAAAATGAACGTTTAAAAATATTAACATTAACTAAAGGAGAAATTGAGGCTCAATATCAAATTTTAAGTTATGAGTTACGCCAAAAACTAGCTAAATTAATTGTAGCAGGTGTAGAGAAAATTATTGAAAATTCGGTGAATCAAGAAATTGATCACAATATCATTGAAAAAATTATTGCGGAATTATAATAAAATTAAGCTCATGTCAGAATTAATAACTTTAGCTCGTCCTTATGCTAGAGCAACATTCGATTTGGCAGTTGCTCAAAATAAAATTGAACAGTGGCAAACCATGCTAGCAATATGCGCAGAAGTTTCATCTAATGAGCAACTCAAATCTCTGATTTCAGATGCATTAGGACCAAAGATTTTATCCAAGTTATTTATCGATATCTGTAGTTGTAGTAATAAACTGGATATATGCTGTAAAAATTTAATTAAAGTTATGGCACATAATTATAGATTAAAGCTATTTCCAGAAGTTTTAAAACAATTTATTAAGCTTAGAACCATTTATTATGACATGAGATATAACATTGAAATTACCTCAGTGAATCCATTAACTGAAAAACAGTACTCACAAATAAAAATTGCCATGGAGAAATCTTTATCAAGTAAGGTGAATTTAAATTGTAAAATTGATAAAACCATATTGGCTGGTATTATTATACGCATAGATGATACGGTAATTGATGGTAGTATACGTAATCGCCTTAATAATCTAGCTAGGGTGTTACAATATTAAAGATACCGTAAGATATTGGAGTCAGATATGCAATTAACTTCTACAGAAATAAGTGAAATAATAAAACAACGAATTGCGAAATTTAATATTCTTAGTGAAACTTATAATGAAGGGACAATTTTTTCGGTAAGTGATGGTATTATTCGGATTTATGGATTGAGTAATATCATGCAGGGAGAAATGATTTATTTATCTGAAGTGAACCGGTATGCTCTTGCTCTAAATTTAGAAAGAGACTGTGTAGCTGCGGTTGTAATGGGTTGCTATAGTGATCTTGTGGAAGGAATGAAAGTTCAATGCACCGGAAGGATTCTTGAAATCCCCGTAGGTCGTGGATTATTAGGTAGGATAGTAAATTCTTTAGGTGAAGCGGTAGACGGCAAAGGTTCCCTCAGTTATGAATTGTTTTCTGCAGTAGAAGCTATTGCTCCAGGAGTTATTGATCGGCAATCTATTAACCAACCGATTCAAACTGGTTATAAAGCCGTTGACAGTATGATTCCAATTGGACGTGGGCAAAGAGAACTAATCATTGGTGACCGTCAAACTGGTAAAACAGCACTAGCAATTGATACAATTATTAATCAACGTAAATCTGATGTAAAATGTATATATGTTGCAATTGGTCAAAAAGCTTCTACAGTTGCTAATGTAGTGCGCCATTTAGAAGAACATGGTGCTATGGATCATACTATTATTGTAGTAGCATTTGCTTCAGATTCAGCGGTTTTACAGTATCTAGCACCTTATGCAGGTTGTGCTATCGGTGAATATTTTCGTGATCGTGGAGAAGATGCCTTAATAGTTTATGATGATCTATCTAAACACGCGGTTGCTTATCGACAAATGTCTTTATTACTTCGAAGACCTCCAGGACGTGAAGCTTTTCCAGGAGATATATTTTATCTTCATTCAAGATTACTAGAACGTGCCTCACGTGTGAATGCAGATTATGTTAAAGCCTTTACTAAAGGTAAAGTAAAAGATAGAACCGGATCATTGACAGCACTACCTATAATTGAAACTCAAGCTGGAGATATATCGGCATTTGTTCCGACCAATGTAATTTCTATTACTGATGGTCAAATTTTCTTAGAATCTAATTTATTTAATGTAGGTATTCGCCCTGCTGTGAATCCAGGAATTTCAGTTTCTCGTGTAGGGAGTGCAGCACAAACTGAAATAATAAAAAAATTGTCTAGTAGTATTCGCACAGCATTAGCTCAATATCGCGAGCTAGAATCATTTTCACAATTTTCATCGGATTTAGATGATACTACACGTAAACAATTAAATTATGGTAAAAAACTCACTGAATTATTGAAACAAAAACAATATACTCCAATGAGTATTGCACAACAGGCTTTAGTTTTATTTGCTGCTGAATATGGTTATATAGAAGATATTGAATTAGATAAACTTAAAATTTTTGAAGATAGATTAATTGATTATGTGGAACGCGAATATCTTAAGTTAATACAGGAAATTAATCAGACTGGAAATTTTAACAATGAAATTATTACTACTTTGAAAAATAGTATTGAAAAATTTAAAATGATTCATGTTTGGTAGTCCTTATTATAATTAACAAGATATGTAAAATCCATAAATTATTTTAAGGAGACGCAAATGACGGCTGCACAAGATATCAGAAATCAAATCTCAAGTATCCAAAAAATGCAAAAAATTACTAAAACTATGGAATTAGTGGCAGCATCCAAAATGCGTAAAACACATAATCGTATGATTGCTAGTTATCCATATGCTAATAATATGCGGAAAATTATTAGTAATATGGCTAGTGGTAATCTAGAGTATAAGCATGCGTATTTTGAAGTACGTGATGTTAGAAAAATTGGTTACCTAGTTATTACTACCGATCGAGGACTTTGTGGAGGTATTAATAATAATATTTTTAAGAAATTGCTAATAGATATTAAAATTTGGTCTAGTAAAAGTGTTCTATGTGACTTAGCAATTATTGGTTCTAAGGGTTTATCATTTTTAAATTATTTCGGTAATCGTATTGTAGCACAAACTACTGGTCTGACGGATACTCCATCTATTTTAGAAATTATTGGCCCATTAAAAGTACTCTTACAGTCTTACCAAAATCGTAAATTAGATAGAATCTATGTGGTTTACAATAAATTTATGAATATCATGTCCCAGGTTCCTAAAATAATTTTACTGTTACCACTAAGTATAAAAAAAGAAATAGTAGAAAAAAAATGGGATTATTTATACGAACCAGAATCAAATTTTTTGTTAGATACTTTACTGCAACGCTATATAGAATCTCAAGTTTATCAAATGGTTATAGAAAACTTAGCAAGTGAACAAGCCTCGCGAATAGTAGCAATGAAAACTGCAACTGATAATGGTGGTAGTATTATTAATAAATTGCAAATAATATATAATAAAAAACGTCAGGCCAGCATTACTCAGGAAATTACTGAGATTGTATCAGGAGCCGCCGCAGTATAAAACTAAAAATTCTTCTGTATAAGGAATAAGAATGGTTACTGGAAAAATTATCCAAGTAATTGGCGCAGTAGTTGATGTAGAATTTTCTCAAGATGCGGTACCTAAAATATATAGTGCACTTGAGGTTAAAAAAGATGATCTTTTTATAGTACTTGAGGTTCAACAACAGTTAGGAGCGGGAGTAGTAAGAACTCTTGCGATGGGATCATCTAATGGGCTCAGACGTGGATTAGAAGTAATAGATCTTAAACATCCTATTAAGGTACCAGTAGGTAAAGCTACTCTTGGAAGAATTATGAATGTCTTGGGAAAATCAATCGATATGAAAGGTAATATCGATGCTGAAGAACAGTGGGTAATTCATCGCCAACCACCATCTTATGAAGAACTTTCTAGTTCTCGTGATTTACTAGAAACGGGAATTAAAGTGATTGATCTAATTTGTCCCTTTGCTAAAGGTGGAAAAGTAGGGTTATTTGGAGGAGCGGGAGTAGGAAAAACTGTAAATATGATGGAATTAATTCGCAATATTGCTATTGAGCATTCCGGGTATTCAGTATTTGCTGGAGTAGGTGAAAGAACTCGTGAAGGTAACGATTTTTATGAAGAAATGAAAGCTTCTAATGTTCTAGATAAAGTCGCATTAGTTTATGGACAAATGAATGAACCTCCAGGTAATAGATTACGTGTAGCATTTACCGGGTTAACACTAGCTGAAAAATTTCGCGATGAAGGTAGTGATGTTTTACTATTTATAGATAATATATACCGATATACCTTAGCTGGTACAGAAGTATCTGCTTTACTTGGTCGTATACCATCGGCGGTAGGTTATCAACCCACACTAGCTGAAGAGATGGGAATTTTACAGGAACGGATTACTTCTACCAAAAAGGGCTCTATTACTTCTGTTCAGGCGGTATACGTACCTGCTGATGATTTAACAGATCCATCACCAGCGACTACCTTTTCTCATCTTGATGCAACAGTAGTACTTAGCAGGCAGATTGCGGCACTAGGAATTTATCCATCTGTAGATCCACTTGCTTCTACTAGTAGGCAATTAGATCCATTAATAATCGGTGAGGAACATTATGATACGGCTCGTAAGGTACAAGCATTGCTTCAACGTTACCAGGAATTAAAAGATATTATTGCAATTCTTGGCATGGATGAAATTTCAGAAGAAGATAAGCTAATCGTAGCTAGAGCACGCAAAATTCAGCGATTTTTATCACAACCTTTTTTTGTAGCAGAAGTTTTTACCGGTTACCCAGGTAAATATGTAACGTTAAAAGATACTATAAGTGGATTTAAAGGTATTTTATCAGGAGATTATGATCATTTACCGGAACAATCTTTCTATATGATTGGAAAAATTGAAGAAGCAATAATACGTTCTAAAAAAATTTCCTAAATATATCTAATAGGAGTAATATGAGTGTTTATTGTAATTTAGAGGTAGTAAGTATAGAAGGTTCATTTTTTTCTGGTAAAATAGAAAAGATCCGTATTACTGGAATTGAAGGGGAATTAGGAATTTATCCTGGTCATGTTCCGTTATTAACATTTATTAAACCAGGTATGATTCGTATTGTTAAGATTAATGGTTGTGAAGAGATTATTTATCTTTCCGGAGGAGTGTTAGAAGTTCAGCCTACTGCGATAATTGTATTAGCAGATACTGCGATTCGTGGTAAAGATTTAGATGAAGATCTAGCTTTAAAAGCTAAAAATAAAGCAGAAACTGATTTACGCAATGCCAAGAGTCACACTGAATATTTTCAGATCACATCAAAAATAACTATGGAAATTGCAAAATTACGTGTCATTAATTTACTTAGTAAAATTAAGTAAAATAATAAAAATTAATTTTAATGATGATTAAATAAAATATTATAATCTTGATAGTTATAATGTTATATATAATTTATAAAGGATCATCATATGCAACTTTCTCCAAGAGAAATAGAAAAACTTCTTGTATATGTGTTAGCTAATGTAGCAATTGATAGAAAATCCAGAGGAATAAAACTAAATTATCCTGAATCTGTTGCGGTTCTTACTTCGGCAGCATTAGAAGGTGCTAGAGAAGGTAAAACATTAGATGAAGTAATAAATCATACACGTAAGGTACTTACTAAAAATGATGTAATGGATGGAGTAATAGACCTTATTGATGATATTCAAGTTGAAGCCATTTTTACTGATGGTAGTCGTTTAATTACTATTCATAATCCTATTCAATGAATATTAAAGTAAATTTCATGGAATGTAATAACGAAAAATCTTTAAAATTTAAAGTTCCTATTGGTGGTTATGTTCTCTCTAAAAAATTAATTTATTTTAATGAAAATAAACCATCTGTTAAATTAACAGTAATAAATTCTGGAGATAGGTCAATTCAGGTGGGATCCCATTACCATTTTTTTGAAGTTAATAAAATGTTAAAATTTGACAGAACAATTGCCTATGGTCAAAGACTTAACATTATTGCAGGTACAGCTATCCGTTTTGAACCTGGAGAAGAAATTGAAGTCTCTTTAATCCCTATTGAAGGAAAAAAACTGATTTATGGTTTTAATAATTTAGTAGATGGATGGGTAGGAAAATTTTAAATATGTGGATCTAAATATGCCTTTTATTTCTAGAAATGAGTATAGTAAAATTTTCGGTCCAACAATTGGAGATCAGATCCGTTTAGGAAATACTAATTTATTTATTGAGATTGAAGAAGATCTCTGTGGTTATGGAGATGAATCAATTTACGGTGGTGGTAAAACTTTACGTGATGGAATGGGAGCAAATAACCATTTAAATAGTGATAATGTATTAGATTTAGTAATTACTAATGTCATAATAGTAGATGCTAAACAAGGTATAATTAAAGCCGATCTTGGAATAAAGAATGGCTTAATTCATGGTATAGGCAAAAGTGGTAATCCAGATACAATGAACGGCATTACATCAGGCATGATAGTAGGCGTTAGTACTGATGTTATTTCTGGTGAACATTTTATATTAACTGCCGCAGGAATTGATACACATATTCATTTAATTTCACCACAACAAGTAGAGCATGCTTTATCAAATGGTATTACCACATTTTTTGGTGGTGGAATCGGTCCTACTGATGGGTCTAATGGTACTACAGTAACCGCTGGTCCTTGGCACATTAGTAATATGTTACGTGCATTTGAAAATTTACCGGTTAATATCGGAATATTAGGTAAAGGTCATGCATCAAAATCGGCACCTTTAATAGAGCAAATTAAAGCAGGAGCAGTTGGATTAAAAGTGCATGAAGACTGGGGTGCGACTGCATCAGCATTACGTCAGGCATTAAAAATAGCTGATGATATGGATATACAAGTAGCAGTACATACTGATAGTTTAAATGAAGGAGGTTATGTTGAAGATACAATTAATTCATTTGAAGGACGTACTATCCATACTTTTCATACAGAAGGAGCAGGAGGTGGACATTCACCAGATATTATTAAAGTAGCTAGTCAATTAAATGTATTACCAAGTTCTACTAATCCTACTTTACCTTATGGTATTAATAGTCAAGCAGAATTATTTGATATGATCATGATCTGTCATAATCTTAACCCAAATGTTCCTGCAGATGTAGCCTTTTCTGAAAGTCGTATTCGTCCAGAAACTATTGCTGCCGAAAATGTGCTACATGATATGGGTGTCATCTCAATGTTTTCAAGTGATTCTCAGGCAATGGGGCGAGTTGGAGAAAATTGGTTAAGAGTTATGCAAACTGCTCATGCTATGAAAGAATCTCGTGGTAAACTTCCCGAAGATGCTTCAAACAATGATAACTTTCGTGTATTGCGTTATGTAGCTAAAATTACTATTAATCCAGCTATTACACAGGGTATAAGTCATATATTAGGTTCAATTGAAGTTGGAAAAATTGCTGATTTAGTATTATGGGATCCGCGTTTTTTTGGTGCAAAACCTAAATTAATTATTAAAGGTGGGGTAATCAATTGGGCAACTACAGGAGATCCTAATGCATCATTACCCACACCACAACCAAATTTTTATAGGCCTATGTTTGGAACTACTAGTAAACTTTTAAAAGAAACATGTATTACTTTTACTTCTAAAGTAGCTATAGATAACAATATTAAAATAAAATTAGGATTAGAACGTCAAATAATGGCGGTAAGAAATTGTAGAACAATTTCTAAAAAAGACATGGTTAGAAATTCAGAAACCCCAAATATTGAAGTAGATCCTGAAACTTTCTCTGTAAAAGTTGATGGTGAATATGCCACTACTAATCCTATAAGAACAGCTGCACTTAATCAATTATATTTTTTCAGTTAAAATGCATGTTACTCGTTTAATGAGATTGATACAATTTGCGGATTCTTTTTTACCCGTAGGATCTTTTTCTTTCTCTAATGGTATAGAAACTGCTATACAATATGGTGTAATTAATGATATTAAAACTTTAAAAGATTTTACTTATACAACATTATTACAGAATGCACGTTGTGATTGCCGAGCGATAATAGCTTCTTGTATTGCTATAAAAAAAAAGAATTATAATGTTCTCATTAATTATGATTTAGCAGTATTTAATCGTAAAATTAATGAAGAAAACAGAACAATGATAGTTCGTATGGGCAAAAAATTTATTGAAATGGCAGTACAAATCATAGAAGAACCATTATTTGTCTGGTGGTTAGATTTAATCAAAAAAGGCCAAACGGTAGGAACGTATCCTATAACACAATCAATAATAATGAGTATATTAGATATAAATATGCGTGAAATCATCGTAATGTATCAGTATGGTATAGCAATCATGATGCTCAGTGCAGCATTACGTTTAATGCGCATTACACATATTAGTATTCAAAAAATTTTATATGAAATGAGTAATCATATAGATAAATTTTGCCATGAAGCCGAACAAGGAAGTATTGAAAATATGAATAATTATGCTCCACTAACAGATATATTAGCTTCTTTTCATGTTAATGCTTTTACTCGTTTGTTTAGTAATTGATTTAATTAAATAAGGTAATTTTGATGACAAATATTCGCATTGGTATAGGAGGTCCTGTTGGATCTGGTAAAACTGCAATTATTGAAGCTATTACTCCACTGTTAATTAAAGAAAATATTAATCCTTTGATTATTACTAATGATCTGGTTACAATTGAAGATGCTAAACAGATACAATATACCTTAAAAGGTATTGTAGATAAAAATAAAATCCGTGGAGTAGAAACTGGCACTTGTCCTCATACTGCAGTTCGCGAAGATCCTAGTATGAATCTTGCGGTCATTGAAGAAATGGAAGAAAAATTTCCTGATTGTAATTTAGTTTTAATTGAAAGTGGTGGAGATAATTTAACCCTAACTTTTAGTCCAGCATTAGCCAATTTTTACATTTGTGTTATTGATGTTGCGGCAGGTGAAAAAATTCCAAGAAAAAATGGTCCGAGTTTAATACATGCAGATATTTTGGTAATCAATAAGATTGATTTAGCACCGTATGTTGATGTTAGATTAAATATCATGGAGAATGACATAAAAAAAATCCGAAGTATAAAACCTTATATATTTACTAATTGTAAAACAGGTGAAGGTATAGAAAAATTAGTTAAGATAATTATAAGTAATTTTATTAATTATAAACAAGATTATTAAAAGTATTGATGAGATATATTATGGATAATAGATGTGTTTATCAAATTGGTATGAAGGCGTTAGAATTTGCTAATTATCAAGATAAAACTCCTTATATGATTAAGGATCACATTAATAATTATGGATATTTAAAGTTAAAATTTGTTAATGATCATAAAAAAACTATTCTATCTGAAGTAGAAAGAAATGTACCATTAATGGTACAACGTCCATTCTATTGGGATGAATCTTTACCTAAGATGCCATATGTGTTAATTATATCTACTTCTGGATGTATATCTCAAGGTGATAGATTAAATTTAGTTATTGAATCTTATCCAGAAACATATGTTCATATTAGCACTCCGTCAGCAACAAAAATTCATGCTATGAGTAATAATTATGCAGCTTTATTACAAACTTTAGATATTGGAAAACATAGTTATATAGAATTTATGCCTAATCAAACTATTCCATATAATAATTCAAGATTTATTTGTAATACTAATATTACTATTCACCCTACTGCAACACTTTTATATTCTGAAATATTAATGTCAGGACGTAAATATCATTTGAGTGATGGTGGTTTTAAATTTGATATTTATTCCACTAGTACTATTGTAAAAAATTTCTCTAATAAAATATTATTTGCTGAAAATTCGATTTTACAACCTAAAATATATCCATTAAATGGGATAGGAACTATGGGTTGTTTTGAGGTTTTTGGTAATGTCATATTATTAACTCCTAAAATTTATCATCAAAGAATTTTATCTTATTTAAGTCATTATGAAAAATTCGATAATATTTTAGCTTGTGGTGTAAATAGATTACCTAATAATTGTGGATTAATAATAAAAATTTTAGGTAGAAAATCTTATCAAGTAAAAAATCAAATAAAAGTTTTTTGGAAAATAGTTCGTAAAGAAATTCTGGGTATTAACTCAACACGAATTTTTGCTTGGAATTAAATTATTTGTTAATTGATAATTATGTTATAATAGTATTATCTCTTTAGTAAATATATTAAATTTTCGGGGAGGCAGGATGAAGATCATTTCAGCACCAAGAGAAACTTTCGTGTATGCTAATTTTGCACAGAATGCCGTAATGGAAGTTAGAATGAAACTTGGAATGTCTCGTATTACATTAAATTATTTACCAATAGCTAATTATTTAGCACCTGCTCTTATTATTGATTTTTATAATTCTAAAAATAAATTATATACGGTAAGATATAATTTACCTACAGATACTATAGATCGTACTGAACGTAGAGTTTCCTTACTATTATATTTGATTAGAAAAAAATTAAATCATCCGGAAAAACCTGTAGCTGCATAAATGATCCAAATGAATTAAGAATTGTAAAATTAGTATCGAAATATTTAATGCAATTGAATAATCTTATTCAATTGCATTAAATTTTGATGATTGGCAATATAAATAGTACTTTCTATTTTTGATACCTTTAGGTTTACTAATTTCTAAATTCATACCAAATAGACAAACTATAAAACAATTACAATAATAACGCGTAAGATTAATAACATTATATTTCCATTAGGACATATGGATTTAGAATCTAGAAATTCAGGGATAATAAAGTATAACTTCAGCTATTAAAGGTCAAAAATTAATGCAACATTATCAATTTTTAATTGGTAAACTTATATTTTATAACATGAATATCTTTAAATCCTGGATGGATTTAAGCTATCAATCTTACTAATTATAAGTTTCGGTACTACTGTAAGATCTATCATGATTACATTTGTATAAAATTTATGCATCGGAGATCATGGTGATAACATTGGGTACTGATTATGCTTTTAAATAATTAATGATATCTTTAATCGTTATAATCGGCATAGCGTTATGATTGGAAAATACAACAATTTCATTAGAGCGTGCCAAAGTTCCATCATCATTAGTAATTTCACATAATACTCCAGCTGGTTTAAATCCCGCCATTTTTACCAGCTCAATGGTTGCTTCAGTATGACCATTACGTTCAATAACACCACCAGAACGAGCTACCAGCGGGAAAACATGTCCAGGTCGATGTAAATCTTCAGGTTTGGTATAATCTGCAATTGCTGTCCTAATAGTAGTAATGCGATCCTGTGCAGAAACTCCAGTGGTTACTCCTCTTGCGGCCTCAATAGAAACAGTAAAACTAGTTCCATAAGTACTAGTATTATTTTTCACCATCATTGGTAATGCTAATTGTTGCCTGCGCTCTTCAGTAATACATAAGCAAACAATACCACTTCCATGACGAATAGCAAGTGCCATTTGCTTAACAGTCATGGTATCAGCCACAAAAATCATATCTCCTTCATTTTCACGAGTTTCATCATCTAAAACTATCGCACCAGAACCTGAACGTAATGCAGCGATAACCCGTTCTACTCTAATTTTTGTGGAGTCCAAATCATAAACAAAATTTTGATTCATAAGATATAATAAGCCTTATTATTAATTATACTAATCATATATTTAGTACTATTTTCTAGAATAAAATTGCTATTTTAGCAATGATTAATATAATTTAGTATTATAAAATATTTTATAAACTGTATCAAGATACAGCTTAAAAGGCACTTCATCACGACAGGGCAAAGTAATTTACTGATTTATAAATTTAACTGTATGCCCTAAAATAGAATATCATATATTAGACAAAAGTAAAAAATCTAAACAATCATTTTACGAGTTTTTATCATTTTATTATTGAGTCCATATTATCCGTAAAATTATAAGTTGATTACTAATATGCAGTTAAATAATCCTTATTGGATTCTACCTAAATATTTTTAGACTCTAATTTTAGTAAATAATATTATTCTACGAGGATATTTATAGGAGATTAATGATGAAAACTTACTTAGTAGGAGGGGCTATACGTGATAGTTTACTAAATATACCAGTAAAAGATAAAGATTGGTTAATAGTAGGTGCCACCCCTGAACAAATGCTACAAAAAGGATTTAAACCAGTAGGAAAAGATTTTCCGGTTTTTTTACATCCTGTGAGTGGTGAACAATATGCATTAGCACGCATTGAACGGAAATCAGGTAGTGGTTATACTGGTTTTATCTGTGATACAGCTGGTATCACTTTGGAACAAGATTTAAGTCGACGTGATTTAACTATAAATGCTATAGCATATGATGAACATGGTAAAATTTACGATCCATTTAAAGGGCGTGAAGATATTCATAAACGTCAGCTTCGTCATATTTCAAGTAATTTTAATGAAGATCCATTGCGTGTATTACGTGTAGCACGTTTCGCAGCATGTTATGCTCATCTTAATTTTAGTATTGTACCAGAAACTCTAGCTTTAATGCGTTCTATGTCAGAGAATGGTGAATTAAAACAACTTTCTGCAGAAAGAATATGGAAAGAGACTGAATTAGCTTTACAATCTCGCAACCCACAACGCTATTTCCAGATTCTAAGAGAATGTAATGCTTTAGCAGTCATTTTTCCTGAATTAAATAATTTATATGGAATACGGAACAATCAAACATGGCCAGCAGAGATGGATCTTGCCATTCATACATTGATGTCATTATCTATCGCTGCACAACTTAGTAACCAAATCGAAGTTCGTTTTGCAACATTATGTCACGATTTTGGAAAAATTTTAATACCTAATGAAAATTTTACTAATAGTCATAGATATACAATTAAATTGATAGATAACTTATGTCAAAGATTGCACATCCCAAAAAATATTAGACAGTTAGCTGTTTTAGCAGCTAAATTTCATAATATGGTTCATAATATCGATAAATTAGAAACCAATACGCTAGTAACCTTATTTAATAAACTTGATGCTTGGCGTAAAATTTATCGTATCGAACAAATAGCAATTATTAGTGAAGCTGATGCTCGTGGTTGTATAGGATTTGAAAAAATCTCTTATCATCAAACAAATAAACTCCGCACCATATTTAATATCGCATGTCAAGTTTCAGTTAGAGATATAATCAAAATGGGATTTCGTGGTGCCGATATTAATAAAGAGTTATATCATCGCCGATGCCAAGCTATTAAAAAAACATTGGCAATTTTATAAAATATAGATTGTCAATATGATATTATTTAAATGATCGTCTACGCTCAATTATTACACCAACTTTGCCAGCTTGTGCGATAGCACAAGGTTTACTAATTTTAAGACGTACCCATGGAGAAGCAAAACGTGTTAGTAATAAGGTAGCAATCTCTTCGGCAACCCGTTCAACTAATGAAAATTTACTATTAGTAACATGATCAATTACTATTGAAGAAATTTCTTGATAATTTAAACAATCTTTAACATCATCACTATATCCTGCTTTATGATGATCCCATGCCATTTCAATATCTAATATTAATTTTTGTGGAAATTTTTGTTCCCATTTGTAAACACCAATAGTAGTGAGAATACAAAGTTGTTCAATAAATATAATATCCATAAATTGAAGTCTCTATTAATAATTATTTATTAACGGGTGAAAGATCAGCAAGTGACCAACGGGGGTATACATTAATGTTTAATGTAGTAATTTTATTAATTATAGTACTCATCCTAATTGTTCCTGTATATGCAATCATTGCCCCATTATCTGTACAAAGTTCTGGGCGCGCATAAAATACATGTCCTCCAAATTGATTCATCATTTTTTTTAATCTATTACGCAAAGTAAAATTAGCACTAACACCACCAACTACTACAAGACGATTGAGTTTAGTATGTTCTAAAGCTAATTTGCATTTAATTATGAGTGTATCAATTACTGCTTCCTCAAAGGCATGTGCGATATCGGCTTTAGTTTGTTGATCATTATGATGATGTTCACGAATAATTTTGGCTGCATAAGTTTTTAATCCCGAAAAACTAAAATCTAGACCGGGTTTTTCAATCATCGGTCGAGGAAAATTAAAGCGTCCTCTTGATCCAAATTGGGCTAAGCCAGAAAGCTTTGAACCACCAGGATAATCAAAACCCAATAATTGAGCAGTTTTATCGAAAGCTTCCCCTACTGCATCATCAAGAGTTTCACCTAACAAATGATATCTTCCTATGTCAATAGCATTAACCAATTGTGTATGGCTTCCAGAAATTAGCAAACCAATAAAAGGAAAGGTTGGTGGTGGATTTTCTAATAAAGGAGCTAAAAGATGTGCTTCTAAATGATTGATCTCTAATGCGGGAATTTTCCAAGAAAATGCCAAAGCTTTACCAAAACTGGCACCTACAAGTAATGCACCTACTAATCCAGGACCTGCTGTATAAGCTATACCATCAATATCTCGTGCATTTAATTTGGCTTCTTTTAAAGCAGCATTAATTAATGGTATAATTTTCATTATATGATCGCGCGCGGCCAATTCAGGAACTACACCACCGTAATCAGCATGCAAATTGACCTGACTATAAAGCTGATTAGATAGTAATCCGTTATTATTATCATATATAGCAACACCAGTTTCATCACAGGATGTTTCAATTCCTAGTACACGCATCTTATATTTATCTTCTCCTTACAACTAAATAAGCAATTAACTAATAATTTATTCTTAATATCTCACTATACTAGATATACTTTACAATATGGCTTGTACTAAAGTAATATAGATTTAAAATTTATATATAAATAAAAGGTTAAAATAGATGCCAATAATTAAAGTACGTGATAATGAGCCATTCGACGTTGCTCTTCGGCGTTTTAAACGTTCATGTGAGAAAGCCGGTATATTAGCTGAAGTTCGCCGTCGTGAATTTTACGAAAAACCAACCACCGAACGTAAACGTGCTAAAGCTTCTGCCGTAAAGCGTCATTCTAAGAAGCTAGCACGTGAAAATGTTCGCCGGATGCGTCTATATTAGAGAGATGGTTCATAATATTTGATATAATTTATTTAATAAAATGAATAAATATTATGGCAGAACTACTAATTTCAAGGGCATTTATTCATAAACTGCTAGCTTATATAGATATTGTAGAACTTATTAATTCACGTATTAGCCTAAAGAAATCTGGAAATAATTATAAAGCATGTTGTCCTTTTCATCAAGAAAACACTCCATCTTTTACGGTTAATAGAGACAAGCAATTTTATTATTGTTTTGGTTGTGGTGAACATGGAAATGCTATTGATTTTATAATGAATTTTGATCGATTACAGTTTATCGAAACTATTGAAGAATTAGCTGTTATGTCTGGATTAAAAATTCCATATATCAATAGTAATCGATCAAAATTCAATTTTAACTATCGTAGTAAATTATATTCTTTGATGAAAGAAATGACTCTGGTTTATCAAAAATATCTTTTACATGACAATGCTATCTTAGCTCGTCAATATTTAGCTAAACGAGGATTAACGACTGAAATTATAGAATATTTTTCTATAGGTTTTGCTCCATCAGCAACTAATGTGATTCAAAATAGTGTTAAATTACATAATGAATATCGTCAGCTATTATATGATACTGGTATGTTGTTTATTACTAATCATCAATATAGTCATGAACGTTTTCGTTATCGTATTATGTTCCCTATTAGGGATAAACGTGGACGAGTCATGGGATTTGGAGGACGTGTACTTGGTAATATCGAACCAAAATATTTAAATTCACCTAATACTATTATTTTTAACAAGGGACGCCAACTTTATGGTTTGTATGAAGTATATCAGAAACATTCACGACCCAGGCGTCTTCTAGTAGTGGAAGGTTATATGGATGTAGTAACTTTGACACAAGCGGGCATTGATTATGTAGTAGCTTCACTAGGTACATCAATCACTAGTGACCATCTTCACCTTTTATTTCGTACTACCGATCATGTAATTTATTGTTATGACGGTGATAATGCTGGAAGAGCAGCGGCTTGGCGTGCTCTCAAAACTTCCTTACCATACATGTTTGATGGGCGTCAATTAAGTTTTATGTTTCTTCCCCAGGGAGAAGATCCTGATACGTTAATTCGCAAAGAAGGCAAAGTAGCATTTGAAGATAGAATCAATCAAGTACAGCCCTTCTCTATTTTTATGTTTGAAAAATTAATTAAACAAGTTGATCTATCTCATCCTGATGGTAGAGCTCGTTTAAGTGCACTAGCATTACCACTTATTAAGTTGATTCCTGGTGAAACCTTGCGGATTTATTTACGTCAATCCTTAGGTAAAAAAATAGGAATTTTAGAAGATAATTACCTTGAAAAATTATTGCCAACACTGTCCAAAACTAGTAATTATAGATTACCATTACTATTAAAACATACAAATATGCGTATCCTTATTAGTTTATTATTGCAAAATCCTCGTTTAGCAAGATTAGTCCCTGAATTACAATCTTTAACTACGATTAAACTAGCAGGATTACCAATTTTTATCAACTTATTAAAAACATGTATAGCTTATCCTAATATTACTACTGGACAAATCTTAGAAATATACAGAAATTCTCCTTTAATCCATCATATAAAAACATTAGCCAGTTGGAATCACATGATCGTAAAGAAAGAAGTTGAAAACATGTTCAAAGATGCACTAACTCGTATATATAACTTAGCTTTAGAACAACGTCAAGATATGCTGATTGCAATGGAACGTACTAGCGGATTAAGCTTCAAACAACGTCAGGAGCTTTGGTACTTAAACAAAATTTTGGCAAAAAATAATTAATTTATAGTTATAAACTATTGGGTATATTATATAATGGTGATAACATTAATTTATGAATATCCATTTATAATTAGTATGAATTATACATATGGAGGTAATATTTACAGATATCTGTATTAATTTAAAATCATCCGTATGGAGCTGTTATTTTGACAGCAAAATACACGGTATCATATTATGATTGTAGGTATTAAGTCTACAATAAATTAACAAATTTATTAAGTATGGATATAGTATTATGGAGCCACAATCACAACTGAAACTTCTTGTTAATCATGGTAAAGAACAAGGATATTTAACCTATGCGGAAATACATGATCATCTGCCCGAAGATATCGTAGACTCAGATCAGATTGAAGATATTATTCAGATGATAAATAATATGGGAATTCAGGTTATGGAAGAAGCACCAGATGCCGATGATCTGATGCTAAATGAAAATAATACTGATGAAGATACAGTAGAAGCCGCTGCTCAGGTATTATCTAATGTTGAAAATGAAATTGGTAGAACTACTGATCCCGTACGTATGTATATGCGTGAAATGGGAACTGTAGAATTATTAACTCGTGAAGGAGAAATTGATATTGCTAAACGTATTGAGGAAGGTATTAATCAAGTACAATGTTCAGTTGCTGAGTATCCAGAAGCAATTACTTATCTTCTAGATCAATATGATAAAGTGGAAACCGACGAATCACGATTAGCAGATATTATTACCGGTTTTGTTGATCCCAATCTTAACGAAGAAATAATATTAACTACAAGTACACAACAGCCAATTTACTCTGAAATTTCTAATGATGAACGTGAAGTGATCGAAGATGATACAGATGATCATAATATTGATCCAATATTAGCCAGAGAAAAATTTACTGCATTGCGTACACAGTATGAATCTACACGTGCAGTAATTAAAAACAAAGGACGTAGTCATAATGATGCAGTTATAGAAATAAAAAAACTTTCTGATATTTTTAAACAATTCCGCTTAGTGCCTAAACAGTTTGATTATCTGGTTAATAACATGCGTTCCATGATGGAACTGGTGCGCACTCAGGAACGCATAATTACTAAATTATGTGTGGAACAGTGTAAAATGCCAAAGAGAAAGTTTTTTTTACTTTTCAACGGCAATGAAACTAATGAATTATGGATTAATAATGCACTAATAATGAATCAACCTTGGAGTAAAAATTTAAATGAAGTATCTGGTAAGATACGCAAACTCTTACAAAAATTAGCCATTATTGAAGACGAAACCGGATTAACTATTGAAAAGATAAAAGATATCAATCGTCGCATGTCTATAGGTGAAGCTAAAGCGCGTCGTGCTAAAAAAGATATGGTAGAAGCTAATTTACGTTTAGTGATTTCTATAGCAAAAAAATATACCAACCGTGGATTACAATTCCTAGATCTTATCCAAGAAGGTAATATTGGACTGATGAAAGCAGTAGATAAATTTGAATATCGTCGCGGATATAAATTCTCAACCTATGCTACATGGTGGATTCGTCAATCTATTACACGTTCTATTGCAGATCAAGCACGTACCATTCGTATTCCAGTACATATGATTGAAACCATTAATAAAATTAATCGTATTTCTCGCAAGATGTTACAAGAAATTGGGCGAGAACCAACACCCGAAGAATTATCCGAACGAATGTTAATTCCAGAACATAAAATACGTAAGATATTAAAAATTTCTAAAGAACCCATATCGATGGAAACTCCAATTGGAGATGATGAAGATTCACATTTAGGAGATTTTATTGAAGATACGATGTTGGAAATGCCTTTAGATTCTGCTACTTCAGAAAGTCTTAAAATTGCTACTAATCAAGTACTATCAGGTTTAACTGCACGTGAAGCTAAAGTTTTACGAATGCGTTTTGGTATAGACATGAATACAGATCATACATTAGAAGAAGTTGGTAAACAATTTGATGTAACACGTGAACGCATTCGTCAAATTGAAGCCAAGGCATTAAGAAAACTACGTCATCCTAGTAGATCAGAAGTACTACGCAGTTTTTTAGATGATTAAAATGAATTTTTCATTCATGATTATATTTATCAGGCCCTTTAGCTCAGTGGTAAGAGCAGGCGACTCATAATCGCTTGGTCGCAGGTTCAAATCCTGCAAGGGCCACCATTATAAGCGATCAAATAATTGTAAAAGTTAATAAAGAAATATTAATATGGTGCCGAAGGCCGGATTTGAACCGGCA
Organism: Candidatus Dasytiphilus stammeri; assembly: GCA_041942865.1. Taxonomy (GTDB): domain Bacteria; phylum Pseudomonadota; class Gammaproteobacteria; order Enterobacterales; family Enterobacteriaceae; genus Dasytiphilus; species Dasytiphilus stammeri_J. Next base: position 24,667 of record CP145875.1, read on the forward strand.
TGCCTTACGGCGGTTGATTTTGAATCAACTGCGTTTACCAATTTCGCCACTTCGGCAAATTTGGCAATTATATCTAAAGATAATCACTATGCCAATCAAAATAAAATTAATAGGCTATTATTAGAAATAGTACCTAAAATCGCCAGTTTTAATGAATAAATATTAAAGTATGTATCATAATTAGTTTAATATTCAGGAGAATGCATGGAGTTTATTGTAAAAAGTGGTAGTCTTGAAAAACAGCGTAGTGCTTGTATTATTGTAGGTATATTTGAAACCCGTAGATTATCTGGGATAGCTGACAAGCTTGATAAAATAAGCAATGGATATATTAGTGCACTTATTAAACGCGGGGAATTACAAGGAAAAATTGGTCAAACTTTAACGTTGTATCATGTTCCGAATATCCTTTATGAACGTATTTTACTAATTGGTTGTGGTAAAGAACGTCAATTAAATGAACGACAGTTTGATAAAATTATTTATCAAACTATTATTGCTATTAATAACACGGCTTCCATGGAAGCCATATGTTTTCTTTCTGAATTACATGTTAAAAAGCGCAATATATATTGGAAAATTCGTCAAATTGTTGAAATGATCTCCAAAGTATTATATTGCTTTAATCAATTAAAAAGCAATCCTAATCGGGATAAACGCTATATTCGTAAAATAATATTTTATGTACCCAGTCGGAATGATATAAATTTAGGTGAACTTGCTATTCAACATAGTTTAGCTATAGCAGAGGGAATTAAAATTGCTAAAGATTTAAGCAATCTGCCAGCTAATATCTGTAATGCAGCCTATCTTGTTTCACAAGCTGATAAATTAGCCTCTAAATACGAAAATATGAGTACATTTGTTATTAATGAGCTTAAGATGAAAGAGTTAGGCATGAATGCTTATCTTGCCGCAGGTCAAGGATCGTATAATGAATCTATGATGTCAGTAATTGAATATAAAGCACATTCTAATCCAGATAGTAAACCTATTGTACTAATAGGAAAAGGTTTAACCTTTGATTCTGGTGGTATTAATATCAAACCTGCTAATGCTATGGATGAGATGAAATATGATATGTGTGGTGCAGCTTCTGTATACGGTGTAATGAGTGTTATTGCTAATCTTCAATTACCCTTGAATGTTATTGGAATTATTGCAGGTTGTGAAAATATGCCAGGAGGACGAGCATTACATCCAGGTGATATTTTAACTACCATGTCAGGAAAAACTGTTGAAGTATTAAATACTGACGCTGAAGGTAGATTAGTTTTATGTGATGTATTAACATATGTGGAAAGATTTAATCCTGACACTGTTATCGACATAGCTACCCTGACCGGTGCCTGTGTTGTTGCTTTAGGTCACCACATCAGCGGCTTAGTATCTAATAATAATCCATTAGCTAAAGAGTTATTAAAGGCTTCCGAACAATCCAGAGATCGCGTCTGGCTATTACCGCTGACCGAAGAGTATCAAGAACAACTCACCTCTAATATTGCTGATATAGCAAATATAGGTAGCTACGATTCTTCTGGAGGGGCTATTACCGCTGCAGGATTTTTAGCACAATTTACCAATAAATATCATTGGGCACATTTGGATATTGCGGGAACTGCTTGGGTAGCTTCAAATCAAAACAAAGGAGCTACAGGACGTCCTGTATCTTTATTATCACAATTTATGTTAAATAGAGTAGAGCTGGGTAGTTGAACAAGAATTCCGAATTAATAGATAATAAAATTCAACATCATATAAATAATTTAATGCAATAAAATCAAAATGAAACAACAATATCAACCAAAAGATTTTGAAAAAACGCTTTATGAATACTGGGAAAAACAAGGTTATTTTAAACCTCATGGTGATACTAGTAAAAAAAGTTTTTGTATTATGCTTCCACCTCCTAATATTACTGGCAGTTTACATATGGGTCATGCTTTCCAACAAACTCTCATGGATATAATGATTCGTTATCATAGAATGCAAGGTTATAATACCTTATGGCAAGTAGGAACTGACCATGCTGGAATTGCAACACAAATAATAGTAGAACGTAAATTAGCCTTAGAAATAGGTCAAACTAGACAGACATTGGGACGAGAAAAATTCATTGATCAAATTTGGCAATGGAGAAAAGAAGCTGGTAAAAAAATTACCAATCAAATGAGGCGACTCGGCAATTCTTTAAATTGGGAAGGTGAGCGGTTTACAATGGATCAAGGATTCTCATGCGCGGTTAGAGATATTTTTATTAGTTTATATAGAGAAGATTTAATTTATCGTGGTAAAAGATTAGTCAATTGGGATCCAATGTTAGGTACGGCAATTTCTGATATAGAAGTAGAAAATCGTGAATATAGAGGAGATATGTGGCATATCCGTTATCCGTTAACCGATAACGTTAAAACTAAAGAAGGAAAAACTTATTTAGTAGTAGCTACTACACGTCCTGAAACCTTAATAGGAGATACGGCGATAGCAATTAATCCTCAAGATGATCGTTATCAAACCTTAGTTGGTAAATTTGTGATATTACCAATTATCAAACGTCGGATTCCTATTATTGCTGATGAAAAAATCGAGATGCATAAAGGAACTGGTTGTATGAAAATTACTCCGGCTCACGATTTTCATGATTATGAAATAGGTCAACGTCATAAGCTACCCATGATTAATATTTTAAATTTTGATGGAACTATAAGAACTTCGTGTGAAATATTTGATTGTAACGGAAAAATATCAAAGATTTATTCTTCAAAATTACCCAAAATTTTTCATAATTTAGAACGCGATAATGCACGAGAAGCAATATTATCCTGGCTTACCACATTAAACCTGATTGAATCCAGACAGCCGCATGATTTAGTGATGCCATATGGTGATCGTAGTGGTGTAATAATTGAACCAATGTTAACCGATCAATGGTATCTACGTACTCAACCATTAGTAAACAAAGCTTTAGAGGCAGTTCAGTATGGTGAATTAAAATTCATCCCGAAAAAATATGAAAATATATATTTATCTTGGATGCGCAATATCCAAGACTGGTGTATATCTCGTCAATTATGGTGGGGTCATCGTATCCCAGCTTGGTATGATAAAAATGGAAAAATTTATGTTGGTAAAGACGAAAATGAAGTTCGTTATGCTAATCAATTAAATACCAATGTTCTTTTGCATCAAGATAACGATGTGTTAGATACATGGTTTTCTTCTGGATTATGGACTTTCTCTGCATTAGGATGGCCAGAAAACACTGAGTTATTACGTATATTTCATCCGACTAGTGTGCTAGTAAGTGGATTTGACATTATTTTTTTCTGGATAGCACGAATGATCATGCTTACCATGCATTTTATAAAAGATGAAACTGGTAAGTCACAAGTACCTTTTTATAAGGTTTATATAACTGGTCTAATTTTAGACGAAGAAGGAAAAAAAATGTCCAAATCTAAAGGTAATGTTATAGATCCATTAGATATAATAGATGGTATTTCTTTAGAAGCTTTAATAAAAAAGCGCACGGATAATATGATCAAACCTAAACTTTTGAATAACATTCGCAAAAGAACAGAGATAAAATTTCCACATGGGATCAAAGCTTATGGAACTGATGCTTTACGTTTTACTCTAGCTGCCCTATCTTATCCGGCGCGCAATATCCATTGGGATATGAAGCGATTAGAAGGGTATCGCAAATTTTGTAACAAATTATGGAATGCTAGTAGATTTGTACTAATCAATACACAGCAAAAAGATTATAATTACAATCAAGATTGTAAAGTATTATCATTAGCTGATAGATGGATCAGATCTAAATTAAATACTAGCATAAAAAATTATATTGAAGCTCTAAATCATTATCGTTTTGATATAGCATCAAATATAATTTATGAGTTTATCTGGCATCAATTTTGTGATTGGTATTTAGAATTTACAAAACCAGTGATAAATCTTGGATCAGAAGATGCAAAACGTGGTACACGATATACCATGATTGAGGTATTAGAAGCAATTTTACGATTATCACATCCTATTATACCATTTATCACCGAACATATCTGGCAACGTATCAAGTTATTAAAAGGAATTAATGATCCTACTATCATGTTACAACCCATTCCACAATATGATATTTCACTTGCAGATGAACTAGCTGAAAATCATATAGATTGGATAAAACAGCTTATTATCACAATACGTAATATTCGTTCTGAAATGAAGATTACTATGCCTATTCATAATATATTGCTAAAACCATTACCAAATTGTAAGTTAAACATTTTACTACTTGTTAATCATAATAATGATATTATAAGTAAACTTACTGGAGTAAAAAATATCACTGTATGTAGTTCTATAGTAGAAAGCAATCCTGAAACAACTGTAATCAAGCTTATTGACGGAGCTGAAATTATGATACCATTAAGCATTGCTATAAATCAACAAATAAAATGTAAGCAAATTTCTAATAAAATCTCAAAATTGAATATTGAAATTACACGTTTACAAAAGATGATATCTAATCAATTATTTATTTCCGGCGCACCTGAAGCTGTTATATTAAAAACTCGGCATAAATTAAATCGTTATTTAGATGAAAAAGCAATGCTCATGCAACAGCAGCAAATCATTAGTAAATAATAAATATATCCATCTCTATTAATTTTAATTAAATTGTCATTAATTCAATCAAATATTAATCCCACATCACACTGGTTGGTAAATTTTAAAATAAAATTAGCAGTTATTTTACAAGATTAAGTCTATGATTATATTTGGCAATATATGTTATTAAATCGATAACTTTATGGGAATATCCAGTTTCATTATCATACCATGAAATCAGCTTAAAAAAATGATTATTAAGTGCAAGTCCAGCTTTAGCATCAAATACTGATGTTAATTTTTCTCCATTAAAATCAGTAGATACGACTAAATCATTACAATAACCTATAATACCTTTGTATTCTGTTTCTGATGCAGTTTTTATTACTTTACATATATCTTGATAAGTTACCGATTTTCTTAATCTTACAGTTAAATCTATTACAGAAACATTTGAAACAGGTACCCGGAAAGCCATTCCAGTTAATTTACCATTGAGTTCAGGTATCACTTTTTCTACTGCCATTGCTGCACCCGTAGTAGACGGAATAATATTTGTTAAAGCGCTTCTTCCTCCACGCCAATCTTTATACGACATGCTATCTACAGTTTTTTGAGTTGCAGTAGTAGCATGTATGGTAGTCATTAAACCTTCTATTATACCGAAATTATCATTAATCACTTTTGCTAATGGAGCTAGACAGTTAGTAGTACAAGAAGAATTTGAAACAATCTTTTCTCCTAAATATGATTTATGATTAACACCCATTACTAACATTGGTATCTTATCTTTTGGAGGACCAGTAAGAACTACTTTCTTTGCACCAGCTTGAATATGTTTGACAGCTGTTACAAAAGTAAGAAAAATACCCGTTGCTTCTGCAACAATATCAATATTTACTTCATCCCATTTTAATTTAGCTGGATCACGTTCTGCAGTGATACGAATATAGTTACCATTAACAATTAGATGATTATTTGAAACTTCTATTTTTCCATTAAATCGACCATGGGTTGAATCATATTTCAACATATAAGCTATATATTCAACATCCAGTAAATCATTGATAGCAATAATTTTAATATCATGGCGTTCTTGTGCAGCTCTGAAGATCATACGCCCAATACGACCAAAACCATTAATACCTACTCTAATCGTCATAATCTTCCTCTTTTTATGAACAATTTTATGGATTTTAAAATTAACTTATATGAGATTTAGTTCAGATAATTTCTCTCTTAGTAGAGATCAGTATTTCATTTAATCTCACTACATATTAAACATTGTGCATAAATATTTTTTGGATCATTAAATATAAATTTTCTTTTTAATATGCCAAGAAAATCTTGGTGAATCATTGATTTTACGGAAATTTTTATTGAATTCATTAATTGTTCAAATATTGATGAATCATCATTCTGAATCCATGCTAATTCCCATTCTTTAATTTTAGCTAGCTTGGCCGCTTGCAATACAGCATCATCAAAATCACCAAGCTTATCAATAATTCCTATTTTTTTAGCATCTCTACCAGACCAAACTCGTCCTTGAGCTATTTTATCAATTTTTTCAGGAGTACTATGACGTGCATGTGCTACAACATCAATAAAATTGTTATATTCATGTTGAATGTTTAAATTCATTAATTTTTTATACTCAATAGATAAATCTTTAGTATTAGTAAGATTACTTAGAGGCGAAGTTTCTATACTATCAGTATATACTCCAATTTGAGCTAAGGTCTTTTCAAATGTCAATGTTGTTCCAAAAACACCTATCGATCCAGTCAATGTATGAGGACTAGCTATAATATAATTAGTTGGTGTAGAAATCATATATGCACCAGATGCCGCAATTCCTCCCATTGAAACCACAATAGGTTTTCCAAGTTTACGTACTTCAGCCAACTCTTCACGTATTATTTCAGAAGCATCCACACTGCCCCCAGGACTATTAATATATAATACAATTGCTTTGATATCGGAGTCCACAGCTGCCTTATCAATCTGGTTAACAGCGTCACTACTATTAATAGTAGGATCTAGGTCTTCGTCGTTCTCACCAATGATTCCATTCATAACAATTATCGCAATCTTATTTTTAGTTTTGATTAATGAATGTCGATTAAGGTGATAATCATAAAAACTAACGTGGTTATAACTATTATTATTATATCCAAAAATTTCAATCATTTTTTGAAAAAAATTGGATCGTGAAATAATTTCATCAACTAATTTTGTTTCATAAGCATAAATTGCGGGATCTCCATTAACTTTTTTGAATTTGAAGAGCACATCATCAAATACTGGAAAATTATAAGGAAGTCTGATATGACGATTATGTGATATTGTTATGAGATAATCTTGCCATAATTGTTTTAACCAACGAGTATCTGCTTGACGTGAAAATTGCGACATATTATTACGCATTAAAGGTTCCACCGCAGCTTTATATTTTCCTACTCTAAAAATGTGTGCATTTATCTGTAGATAATCTAGTAATTTTTTATAATAAAATTCATTAATAGCCAAACCATTTAACTCGACACTCCCTTGGGGAGTTAGATAAATTCTATTGGCGTAGCTAGCTAGATAATATTGTTGGTGAGTATAGTGATCTCCTATTGAATAAATCAATTTACCGCTATTACGAAATTCTTGCAATGCTTTACCTATGTAATGTAAAGATACTTGGTTAGCGCCTAAAAAATTTTCAAGATCTAATATTATCCCAGTTATATTTTTATCATCTTTAGCTTGTCTAATAATTTGAACAATATTAAATAATGAATTTTGGTGTTGATGATTACTACGACTAATAATTTTATTAATAAATTTATTCAGTTGGTTATTCTCTGATGGTGTATCAACTATAAAACCATTAATATCTAAAAGTAAAGCTTTAGGTCTATTTTTAGAGAAAATCCATGTACCATTTAATAATAAATTATTAGCAATAATAATAATAAAAAAAATTATTAAAATATTAAAAATACCTTGCCTAATGAAATTTAGTAAATTCCATATTCCTCTAGAAATTTTACAGATCCACTGCCAAAAATTATACATATCATCTCCATATTAAAATTAAGGTTTTTTAATTTATCTAATTTTTTTTATAAAGACAGGAATAAAATAGATTCTATATAATTAATTTCCCTAACGCTAGATATCATTTAAGATAATTAAAGTAAATATTTCAATTTAACTGATAAGGTAAGAAATTTATAGTTTGAATCGATCAATATTTTTTGTAAATTATCCAGATGATGAAGCATCTTTAATGAAAAGTGCCGAATTACTAGCAGGTTATACCTTAGGCGAGTTAGCTAGAGAAGCTAACTTAAATATTCCTTATTCTTTAAAAGATAACAAAGGTTGGATTGGTATCCTAATTGAAAAATATTTAGGAGTCCATGCGAAAAATAAACCTGAACCTGATTTTGCTTCACTTGGTATTGAACTTAAAACGATACCGATTGATAGCTGTGGACGTCCATTAGAAACTACATTTATTTGTACGCTATCGTTTAATCAACATAGAAATATAGGAACTACTTGGGAAACTAGTTATGTACGTAATAAATTATCGAGAATATTATGGATTCCTATCGAAGGATATCGACATATTCCCTTAGAATTAAGAAAAGTTGGTAGGCCTTTCTTATGGAGTCCTAATTCACAAGAAGATAATTTTTTACGCAGAGACTGGGAAGAATTAATGGAATTAATTATATTAGGAGAAATTGATTGCATCACTTCACGTTACGGTGAAGTGATGCAAATCCGTACTAAAGCCGCTCATGGAAAAATATTAACTAAAGCTACTGATAAATATGGTCAGCAGATTTTTACCTTACCACGCGGTTTTTATTTAAAAAAAAATTTTACAGCAGCTATTATTGAACGTTATTTTTATAATTAAGCTCAAAAATATTTTAACTATCTATTATACATATAATTAATCAATATTTACATTTTTTACTTCGAGTATCATAAATGTTTGATTGGTTGATGGTTCCTAGTACCTGGATATCTCTAGCGACCTTAATTATAATTGAAATTATCCTTAGTATTGATAATATCATTTTACTTTCATTAATAGTATCTAAACTTCCAGTAAGTCAACAAAACTTAGCTCGTTATCTTGGATTAAGTGGAGCAATGATAATGCGTTTAGTATTATTAAATTTTATTGCTTGGCTTATTAGGTTAACTCAACCCCTATTGATTATAATCAATCACGTTTTCTCGGCCAGAGATATTATTATGTTAGTTGCTGGCATATTTTTAATATGGAAATCTATAAAAGAAATACATTATTCAATTTTTTATTCTACTAAAAACAATCTGACAACATCTCAAAGATCAGTTAATTCATTTACCCGATCTATTATTCAGATTATTTTATTAGATATCATTTTTAGCCTCGATTCGGTAATTACTGCAGTTGGTTTATCAGATCATCTTTTTATAATGATTACAGCTGTAATAATAGCATTTATTGTGATGATGTTTATGGCAAAAAAAGTTGGTGAATTTATTTATCATCATCCACCGTTTAAAATATTAGCATTATCCTTTCTATGTTTAGTAGGATTAACATTAATTGTTGAAGGTTTTTCGGTATATATCCACAAAGAATACCTTTATTTTTCGATATTTTTTTCTCTAGCAGTAGAAATTATAAATTTTATATACTTGAAAAAAAAACATTAATCGATCTTATTTAACTATAATTCTAGTGCAATTAAATCATATATTGTTTGACGTCTGCGAATTTGTCGTGCTACTCCGTTTTCGAATAAAACTTCTGGCAAAAGAGGTCTACTATTATAATTAGAAGACATTGAAGCTCCATATGCACCAGTATCATGAAAAATTAGATAATCACCCACTTTTAATAGTGGTAAAGCACGTGTTAATATCTTACCATCTTCTTGCTGGGTAAAGATATCTCCTGATTCACATAAGGGACCAGCAATTACACTTTCTGTAAGATTACTTTCATTGATATAACGTCCATCGCCTGGTAACACAGAAATTTGATGATAACTTCCATACATTACCGGTCGCATTAAATCATTAAAACCAGCATCTACTAATATAAAATGATGATTTCCCATTTTTTTTATTGACCTCACCTCAGATAATAATAATCCTGATTCTGCTACTAGAAATCTTCCAGGTTCAATTTCTAGCTTAACAGCATGCTTGAAGTGTGCTGCAATTTGCTGACGGGCGCTATTCCACAAATTATAATATTGATTAGTATCTATGGGTTTTTCATCTAGATAATATGGAATTGATAATCCTCCACCTGCTGATATTGCTGTAATATCTTGATTAAAATTAATTACCTGATTAACCATAGCATCACATACTAGTTGTAAATGCCGATAATTTACTCCAGAACCAATATGCATATGCATTCCAACTAACTGTAATTCATACTTATGAATCATAGATAAAGCCAATGGTAAATCAGTGTACCAAATTCCGTGTTTACTATTTTCACCACCTGTATTAGTTTTTTTACTATGACCATGACCGAATCCAGGATTAACACGTAACCAAACGCGATGTCCCGGAGAGTGAGTTCCTAACTGTTGCAACATATCTAATGATCCGGCATTAACCGGAATATGCAGTTGCTTAACACGGTTAATGATATTTTCATTAATCATATCTGCGGTAAATATAATATCATCGTTATCAATTCTAGGTTGATAACCAGCAACAATAGCTCTTTCTATTTCACCAAGAGATACTGCATCAACTTTTATACCAGCCGTTAGCATGAATCTTAAAATGTGAATATTTGAACATGATTTTTGTGCAAATCTAATGACATCGAATAATCTAAGTTGTTGAATTCTTTCATAAATAATTTTTGAATCATAAATCCAAATTGGACAACCATATTGATTAGCTAAATCTAAAAGATTATTAGTGGTAATTGCCATATTTTTAGGATTTAACCAAACTGACATTAAACTACATCTCCTGAAATTAAGATAAAATTAAAATATTACCTCCTTTCAATAAGTCAATATTCAACAACTATAGAAATATTATCTGAATAGTTTCCAGAAGGAAGTTCTGTTTGTTTATTATTCACTGAAGTTTCATAAACTACTGATTGATTCTTACCAGTACCAACTAATTCCTTTTTATTATTACTGTTCCAGATAATGTTTGTATTAGGATGATAAATATTATACATAATATAATGTTGTTTACTGTCGCTCATTCGACGCCATCCATCTGTAGGATGAAGACCTTCATTAAACCAAATTTTATAATGCTCTTGTTTTGTACATATTAATGTCATTCTTTGTGTTAATGGATTAAACTGCTCTATTAGAGCATGACTACCAAATTCAACATTTTGATAATCATTTATCATACAATCTTTATTAACGATTACCTGCACTTTAATTGAAGTTGAACCATGACCGTTCCATGAAGATAAACAAACAAATAAACTGCCTAAATTACAGATATGGTATTTCCAATGAAGATTAATAACATCCTGATAAACTCCAGCTCTAACGTTAGCTGTCCTAGGTATAATCTTTATATATAAAGGTACTTGAGACTTTTTATATGAAAAAATAACTGATATGAGATTTAACTGACCATAGTCGATAATTTGACCAACTTGATAAGAATATTGAAATTTTTTATCAGCATATATCATATAAGGAATATAATCACCTGAACCATCAGTATTTATCATTTTCATCTTATTAAAAGTAGAATTTATCTGAGCTTGAATTGTATGATGTGTTAGTACTGTTAAGCTCAAACCAGAACATGTTAGTCCAGAACTACCTTCATTTTTGATGTTACCATTGAATATATCGAATGAACTTTTTATTCCTAAGTTAACCTCACCATTAGCTAAAATGCAATTAGCAAATGTAATTTTTGAAAAAAAGAATACTATCATGGTTACTACTAACTTACCTTTAAGCATCATATATCTATAGTCATTATTGACAAATTTGCGGACCTAGTATTGATATCCCATCATGATCTTGGGTAATTGTTAATGACAGCTTACAAGTAGTACCAGTATCTGCTCTAATGATATTCAATATGTTGTGAGGTTTGAGATCTTCAAGCCATAATTCACCATCCCAGCCTAACCAAGTTAGTCTAGAACTACCTTCTAATGTTACCTTACTACCAATTGGTAAATATTTACCATATTTATCAATTACACTAAATGATGTAGCATTTAATTTATGTATATCAAAATTTACTAAATCACCACTAAGTTCACGAATAGAAAATTTATGTATAATTTTAGGAATCTTAACATTCATTGGTAAATTAATTGGATCAATTTCTATTTGGGATTGATACCATGAAGTTACTGATGGTACTAATAAATATCCATATTTATTAGTTATACCAATAAATTGATTTTCATAACGCACCGGGATATTGGGATATCCATTACTTGAAACTAGTACAAAAGCATCAGGAATACTATTGGTCGTATATATATGTCCTGCCATAGCAACTAGTGAACCGTTCATCTCTGACCAATAATTTTCATTATTATGATTTCCATTCATTCCAGCTCCAATCTCAAAATATGGATTTTTAAAAAATATATCAGCTTGATGATAATTATCATCCAAAGCTAAATTCCATCCTATACCACCAGAGGTAGGTACTGTTCTACTAAAATTGGTACGCATGCGACTATTGTTAGCATCCCAAATATATGAATATGAGGCATTACCCCATACCTTTAAAGGAAGAGTTAAGATTAATTGTGCATTATAGTAGCCACCTTGATTACCTATAATTTTTTCTATTGAAGTCCATAAGCTTACAGTTTGCCATAATGTTGCACTATATGATAAATTCATTAATTGCGTATTATTAATCCAATTATCCCTATACCATCCTAAACTTAAGCTACCATATTTTCCTAATGCTACGCTTCCAATCATTTTGCTATTACGACAATTTAATCTATTGTTAATTTGATAATTAGATAAGTCACTGTATCCCGCACTACGTAAAATATTTTGGGCGCTTATGTTCAAGCTCATGTTATTATATGTATAATCTATTATAATTTGTTGACCTTGAGGTGAATGAGGGTTTATGCGAGTAATTCGATTACCAATCATTAATGTATCATACTCTGAATGATTTTTTATCATACTACCAGTCCAGGAAATATTGATTAATCCTAAAGAAAATATTTTTATACCAGCTCCTAACCCACTATTTAGCATATGAGGAATACCTTCGATTTTTCCTTCTAAAGTAAGCCAAGAATTTAATCCATAACGTAGAAAACTACTACTTGCTAACTCCCCATAATCTGTAGAATTGATGCCATAATTTTTACGTATAAATCCTAATGAAATACTAAAATCGGTTAATCCTTTTTTAAGCTGCTCATTAGCAACGTAATAAGGCATTATTTTACTTAGCTTATTTCCTAAGATATCTTTGAGTACTACAGTAGCTTTACCTGCACCATGTAAATAAGGTAAACTATCTATTGTAAATGGACCAGGATTAATTTTAATTGAATGTATTTTATTACTATTAATGTAAACATCTAAAGTACTTGGTAAGATAGCATGACCATAAAAATGAGGTAAAGGATATGTTATTAGATCTGGATGCATTGAGAAGTTGCGTGAAATTTTTATGCCACCTAATCGTATTGTATTAGACCAAGATAATTTATCTGAATCAAAATCTCCTAGTATATAAAGTAACATATGTTTTTGATCACTAAAATGTAATTGGGTATCATATCGTATGTAATGGTAATTATCATTAACTTCAATTCCATTATTCCATGTACCAGTATTGGAAAATACCCCAAATTTATTAAAAAATCTAAACTCATTCCAAATTGAACATTGTTCTTTATGGTCAGATAGATTATTTTGATAACTACAATAAAAATCATAATTAAATAATAATCCAAAATGACTATGGGCAGGAATAGCTTGGTAAAGCTTACTCATGATGATGTTCTGGCGAGGTAGCCAATTAGGGGGAATGTTTATTAAAAATCGTTGCATTGCACTATCATAGTAGGTGTAAACATTTTTTAAAGTATCTATAGCAACCGCATTTTTAATTTTTTCCGATCTTGGAATTAAGATTCCTAAAGATTTTAACTGCTCTTGCATCATATAATAATGACCATGATAATAATCAATTGGTAAAATTTTTTTAGTTGGTTTACCATTCAGAATAACTTCTAAATAAAGTGTACTAGATGGAATAACTATATCTAAAGATTTACTAAAGGTGGTTTGACCAGATGATAATAGCCAAATTAATAAAAATATCACAAAAACTCCAGATTTATCCATCTAAGGATCACCTATTCAATTACTTTAATTTAGCTTTAAATATTATAAAGGGTTCATAATTTGAAACTGTGGATTATAGTTTACTTTAGCAATCAGTTTCCATTTTGGTATTGGTAATACCGTAATTGGCAGATGTATTTCCGATCCTGGAAGAATATATCCTAATAATCCTTTTCTTCCCCACCTTTCTAGATGTCCATCACAAAATTTCAATTGAATAATTTTAGCATGTACTGGTCCATTATTTTTAATTACTAACCAATGTTGATTTGATCTATCTTGGATTATGTGATAACTTAATTTTGGTTTTGTAGCTGTGGTTATATCATCTTGCAATTGATAATTAGGTTTAGTCCATATATTCAAACCATCGGAAAATAATGGTATTGAATAGCGCATTTGAAATTTTAAGGCAAGTTCAGAATTTAAATTATTAGTATTGTTTTCTATTATGCTAGGGATTTCATCAATAATAAGGCGATAAGCCCATTCTTTTTCTTGCGGAGGATTAATTCTTTTAACTAATCTTATTAATTGTTTTTGTCTAGGAAATATTTTAGCAATTGGTGGACTAACAACCAATTCGTTTTGTTTGACCATAATATTTTGAGTTTTAACTTGATGCCATCTAAATATTCTCACTTGTAGTATAATGGAATTATTTTGATCTCGATTTTCTACCCATAATTGTGTTGAATTTTGACTGAATTCAATGACTGGATCGATAGGCCAAATTAATACTGAAGTTGCTTTAACAGAACAATTAAAAATTAAAATCATCGAAAATATGATAAAAAAAATCTTTTTTTGTAAAAACATAAATTGATATCTCAATCAATAGCTGATTATTACCGTAAATTTCACTCTATATTTAGAGATACCAGTATTCGGGGGTATAAAATAATACCTATCAAATCTTAACTGATGTTATATTTTTATCTAAAATAGAGCATGAATTTATTAAATATAAATGATAGAGGATACTTTCTTACCATTGTATGGTTATCCTGATAATATCAGTATATTTACCAAATAATGGTGTGTTCTGTGCTAAAATTAATCCATAAATTGGAATCCTTTTTTCTTTACCGTTACTTACTAAAGTCAATCCTTTAATATCATCCCATACCATTTGATATTGAGCATCAGTATAAAGATTATATTTTATTTTTTCACCTGATATATTATTGGTTAAATAACGTTGCATACTATAACCACTTTGACCAGGTCCTAATAAAATTTGGTAGTGAATTCCAGGACCACAGATAATTCGCAATGCTCCATTACTCTTTATTTTGTTTATATTAATGAAATAATGTAAACCAAAATCAATTTGTTCAACCCTGTTACCAACGGTGTGACAACTATCTATTATCTGTGCATGAATAGATAAGTTTGCCACTCTCGTTAGAGTCTCAGCAAAAGTTGATTTGGTTATTAAAAGGAAAATAAAACTAATATAAGATATATATATCATATATAATTTTTAATTAAAATAATCTTACCAGGATACTGTGACAGTAATAGTATCATTATATGTGCCAGAACTTGGAGTTGGTTGCGGTGGAACACGACCATAAATAATTAAAGGTATTTCTTCACCATTTCCTCTTCTCGTCATAGGATTATGAGGATCCCATAGTATAGTGCGTGCTGCATTTTGATAAAGAGCATATTTAATGAATCCTCCTTCTCCTTTCATACGTCGTTCATTTCCATCGGGTTGTAGTCCATTATTTAATGCAATACTGTAAGTAACATCTTTGGTGCAATTTATTCTTAATTTACCAGCACTCCCGTTTGATTGAGCATTAATTTGATTTTTAAGGTTTGGGTGCTCTCCAAAATCTAGATTATCTAAATTTAATAATGACCCTCCGATTATTTCACACCCATTACCAATTATCATCTGCACATTTAAATTATTTTCTAATTGTCCTTGGATTGTTGCATAAACCGATGTAGATAATAATATGGCTGATATTACTGATAATATTTTTTTCATAGTAGTACCTACAAAATAACAAAATCTCAACTTGTACTATCTATTGTAAAAGAGATCTAGATCTTGTCAAAGATCTAGACCAGATTATTTAAGAGAAGTTGGATTAGCCATATATTTTAAAAAAGGATGATCTGAATTTAAAATTATAAGATCTTTGTTATTAAAACTATTTTCGTATGCACGCAAACTTCGTTGAAAAAAATAAAAATCTGAATTTTGAGCAAATGTAGTGGTAAATAATTTTAAAACTGTGGCATCACCTTCTCCACGTATAACCCTGGCTTGTTTTTCGGCTTCTGCTAAAATTTTAGTTACTTCATAATCTGCTGATGCCCGTAATTTTTCAGCTTCTTCCTTACCCTGTGAGCGATGATGACGTGCTACGGCTTCACGTTCAGCACGCATTCTATTGTAGATTGCATCCGATACCTCTAATGGCAAATTAATTTGCTTAATGCGTACATCAACAACCTTAATACCTAATGATGCCATACTATTACTTTGAATAATTTGATCATTATATACTGTATGATTTTTGCTGGATAAAAAATTTTTTTTAACACTATCATTAATAGTGATGCTAGAAGTTCCTTCATTTAATGCTTTAGTTAAAATCGACGTTAAACGTCCACGAGAATCTGTTACAATATCTTTTACATTTAAACGACCCAATTCCGAACGAAGGCGATCAATGAATTTACGTTTTAGTAAGATTTCCGCCTGAGTAACATTTCCACCTCCAGTAGTTAGATAATAATTACTAAAATCACTGATACACCATTTTATATAAGAGTCTATTATTAAATCCTTCTTTTCTTTAGTAACAAAACGATCTGCTTGATTTGCCGTAGTTTGAATTCGGTAATCAAAAGATTTCACTGTTTCAAACACTGGACTCTTTATGTGTAATCCAGGTAAAAAAACTATAGTTTGGTGATGGCTATCACGTAAAATCTTACCAAAGCGAAGCAAAATACCTCGTTCTCCTTCATGAACTATAAAAAGTGAATGAGGTAGTACTACTAATAATATAATAATTAATAAAATCATTAATGAATTACGCATTATTATCTCTCTTATATCCTGTATATCCTATATCTTTAGGACTATTGCGCAGTGCCTCCAATTTTCTCTGACTGAAAATAAAATCAGAAGATGGCTTAGGAGAAGAAGTATTATCGATGACTTTTTCTGGTAAAGCAGAAGAAGTACTATCGGTGACTTTTTCTGCTAAAGCAGAAGAAGTACTATCGGTGACTTTTTCTGGTAAAGCAGAAGAAGTATTATCGGTGACTTTTTCTGGTAAAGCAGAAGAAGTATTATCGGTGACTTTTTCTGGTAGAGGAGGTATTAATTGTTGCGATAATTTCTGATTATTTTGATTAGATTGATTAAAAAAATATGGTAATACCAGGAAATGATTTTCTTTATCATTAATTAGTACATTATGAGTCTTACTGAATATATGTTCCATAGTTTCAATGTATAACCTTTCTCTGGCAATTTTAGGAACTAATTTATATTCTGGTAAAATTTTATTAAATCCTGTTATTTCCCCCTGAGCTTCTAAAATTATACGTATTTTATAAGCCATCGCATCAGCTAGAATTCTTTGTGCTTTACCATTGGCTTGTGGTTGCACTTCGTTAGCATAAGCTTCAGCTTCACGAATATATTGTTGCTCATTTTCAAGAGCGGCAATTGCATCATCAAACGCGGCTTTTACTTCTTCAGGTGGACGGGCTGCTTGAAAATTAACGTCAACTAGGGTAATTCCCATATGATAGGGGTTAAGAGTTTTTTCAAGATCGCGCTGAGTTTCACTACGAATAATAGTACGACCTTCAGTAAGAATCTCATCCATAGAGTATTTACCAATTACACCACGCAACACACTGTCAGTAGCTTGACTTAAACTATCATCAGGATTATTTACGTAAAAAAGGTAAAGCCTTGGGTTAGTAACACGATATTGCACGTTCATCTCAACATGGACAACATTTTCATCAGAAGTTAGCATTATACCCTCTGTAGCAACATCACGTACAGTTGATACATTTACAGTTTGTACTGTATCAATGAAATTTAACTTCCAATTTAAACCGGGATCTACAATATGACTAAATTTTCCAAAACGAGTCACAACTCCTCGATCTAATTCTTGGATAGTATATAAACCACTGAGAAGCCAAATAATAAGTGTAATTATTACCAGTAAACATAATATATTAATCAGTGATATTGGATTATTTGGTTTATTACTATAATTTCTACCAAGAGTTAATCTACATAATTTTTTATTAATGGTATTTAATATTTTAAAAATATCCGGATATTTAAGAGTGCGATTTCCTTTATTTCTGCTGGTATTGTTTCCCCATGGATCGTTATTAGTTTGATACCCCACAATGATTACTCCATTATATATTGAACACTAAGTAGATTTATTTGTGATACTTATTATCTTTAAAATTTTCTCACAAGCTAATCTAGGTTGTGTGCTATCAATCCATATGGCTTTTTTCCAATTACGTAACCAAGTTAACTGATTTTTAGCTAAACGACGAGTAGCAAAAATTGCTTGATCAATCATTTCCTTATAGCTAATTTTATTCTCTAAATAAGACCACATTTGACGATAGCCAACGCAACGAATTGATGGCATATTAGGATGTAAATCACCTCTTGTAAAAAGTTTTCTAACCTCATTTTCAAAACCTGCAGTTATCATATTAAAAAACCGCTGTTCAATGCGTTGGTGTAATTGTTGACGATAACCTGGAACTATGACAAATTGATAGATATTATATGGTAAAGGTTTTCCTGGGATTTTCGTGAGTGCTGTTAAGGTTTTTCCTGAAATTAAAAAAACCTCTAGTGCTCTTAATATTCGTTGTTGATCATTAGGATGAATCCTCTTTCCCGCTAGAGGATCTATTATAGATAACTTTTGATGAATTTTATCCCAACCTATTTCAGCAGCTTGTTGATTAATATAATTGCGTATACATTGATTAGCAATAGGTAATGGTGATAAACCTTCAATTAAAGCTTTATAATAAAGCATTGAACCACCTACAAGTAAAGGTAAATTTCCTTGATTAGTAATTTGTTTCATTTCTTGCGAAGCATCCTTACAAAATTCTGCAGCTGAATAGCTTTCAGCAGGATCACGGATATCAAGTAGTCGATGTGGAGTATGTTTTAATTCTAAAGCTGAAGGTTTAGAAGTTCCTATATCCATACCGCGATAAATTAAAGCTGAATCTACACTAATTAATTCTACAGGTAAAAGATGATGTAATATCATGGCTAATGCACTCTTACCAGAAGCAGTAGGACCCATTAAGAAAATAGCCTTTGGATAATTTTTTAACTTAGCTTTATGATTAATATCCATTATTCTTCTATTGGTTCGTTTTCAAAAGCTTTCAAGGCTTTTTCTATACTAATACGTTGTAATATTCCTGGAGGAGTAGTTAATACGAATTCCGGACAAAATTTAGCGATCTCTAATAATAAATCTCTTGCTTGACAAATATTCCAAATTGGCCGTTGCTTAGTTATATAGTTTGCTAACCATTGTACAATTTTTTGAATGGATTTTTCTTCATTTTGTGAAAGATAGCGCAATAGTTCAGAAATGAAATTTGGTAAATTTTGATTGATTAATGGTTCAGGTATAGCATGTAATATTACATCATCATTATGAATTACTAATTTTATTCCAATCTTTGTAAGCAGTACCTCATAACTTTTAATAAGTTGATATTCTGATTTTTTTATCTTAAAGCGCAAAGGAAAAATTAAATTTCTAATTTTCAGCAATTTTAAAGCAGCATGTAATTGTGTGTTTGTTAAATAACACATAGTAGCAGGTAGTGCTATTAGTATTAATTCTACATCATTATGTATGAGAGCAATATTGTTTATAATACTTATTACGCGACCCCAATGACAATTTGGGCTAAAATTTAATTTAGAATCCAAAAACAGATTTTTTGTATTAGAGATCTTCGGTGAAGATTCAATAATATTTATATCATTTTCATGATGACTAACAGATGTACATGTTGGAATACTGAGATTATTAATAACGGTTGATTTATTTTGCAGCATATTAACAATTACTTGATAAATAAAATCATGAATTAATCTAGGCTGATTAAATCGTACATTACGTTTAGTAGGATGTACATTAACATCTATTTGTTGTGGATCGATATCTAGATAAAGAATAAATTTGGGATTACATCCACATTGGTTTCCTAGTGTATTATGGCAAGCTTGACGAATTGCATTATTAATAAATCGATTCTGTATAATTCTTCCATTGACATAAAAGTATTGTAAATTATTAGTAATTCTTAATTTTTTAGAGATTGCTAACCATCCATGTAACTTTAATCCTTTTTCTTGAAATTCAATATTTATTCCATGAGATATCAATTCTTTTCCACCAATTGCTGCAATCCTACGCTCTAATTGATCATTAGAGCTAAATTTTCGATATTGTCTAATTAATTTACCATTATGTTTAAGTGTAATGGTAACATCCAAACGTGCTAAAGCAATACCACGTACCACATCATCAATATATATAAATTCAGTTTGATCAGTTTTTAAAAAATTACGACGTGCTGGAGTATTATAGAATAAATTCCATACTTCCAAAGTAGTGCCAACTGGATGCGCTGTGGGCTTTATTATTCTATCTTCCATATCACCTTCTGTATATAATTCCCAGGCTTCAGATTGCTTTTTAGTACGTGAAGTAAGTTTTAAACGTGATACTGAACAAATACTTGCTAGGGCTTCACCACGAAATCCCAAGGTAGTAATAGCATTTAGATCATCTAAAATTTCAATTTTACTAGTAGCATGATTAGCTAATGCTAATGTTAATTCTTGTTTCTCAATACCATTACCATTATCGCGAATACTGATTAATTGTGTACCTCCTTTTTTTATAAAAATATCAATACGATTGGCACCGGCATCTAAACTGTTTTCTAGTAATTCTTTAACTACAGAAGCTGGTCGAGCAACAACTTCACCGGCTGCCATTTGGTTAACCACTTGTGGTGATAGAATTTTGATTGGCATAAATTAAGATTCCCTTTAGTTAACAACAAAGGTCTGATGGAATTAAAAATCATTTATACTTTTTAGTAATTTTGATTTCAGTTCAATATCTTGTTAATTATAAATACTTCACTCACATTAAAGATAATAAATTTATTCCAATTGGTGAATAACCAGTAATTTCTGCGATTCTATATTCTTGTTTATGATAATCTAAGCAAATATTAATATCCGGGGAAGGAAACATTCCATAAGATTTCTCTGGCCATTCTACCAAATAAAAAGCATTTATTGAAAAATAATCTCTTAAACCAACAGATTCTAATTCTTCTAACCTAGATATACGATAAAAATCAAAATGATAAACGATACATGATGATAAGTGATAAGTTTCTACCAAGGAATAACTTGGACTTTTAATTTTATCTTGGGAACCGATAGCTTGTAAGAAACCACGGCATAAAGTAGTTTTACCAGTGCCCAAATTACCAGATAACCAAATGTTTATTTTTTTTTGATTTTTAGAAATGATTGCTATCTTCTTTCCTAGATTAAGAGTTGCGGTTTCATTAGGTAATATAGTTTTAAAAGTTTTTTTATTCATACTATTTGAGATTTATTAAACTCAGGATTAATGAGCAAATAAATCCACGGAAATATATCACTTGCTAATATTCCGCGCATACCTAATTTACTTGCTAATAAGTCAGCAGCCGCTCCATGTATTATGCAACCCGCACATGCAGCTTGATAATAAGATAATTGTTGTCCTAGAAGACTTCCAATAATTCCTGATAATACATCTCCCATCCCTCCCGAAGCCATTCCGGCATTACCTACATCTGCAATTACTAAATCACCCTCATAACTAGCTATGATAGTACCAGCTCCCTTTAATACCACTATGCCACCATATTTGTTAGCTAAACTTTGAGCAGCATCTAATCTGTTACTCTCAACTTCAGCAATGCTTATATTTAGTAACTTAGCAGCTTCTCCTGGATGTGGAGTAATAATTCTATTATGGCGTTGATCTGGTTTCTCAGAAAGCATTATCAGGGCATCGGCATCCCAAAGCATTGGTTTAGTTGATTTTTGAATGATACTCAGTGCTTTTTTACCCCAATTTCTTTGTCCTAAACCTGGTCCCACTACTATAATATCTGCCCAATTTAAAGAATAATCTAGCGTATCTATCCTTAATTCATCTACCATTAATTCTGGACGGTTTGATAAAATGGGTATAATGTTATATTTCTTCGTAAGAATTTTTACTAATCCTGAGCCGGTTCGCAAGGCAGCTTCACCAGCTAGACGTACCGCTCCAGCAGTGCCACTATCACCTCCAATAATCAATAATCGTCCATGGTCTCTTTTATGAGAAATTGGACATCGACTTGGTAATAAAATTGGTAAACAATCAGCATCCATTCTTTTGATTGAGGCATCCTTTTTTTTTAAAAATTCATCACAACCTAATGAATTGTAGTGAAGATTTCCAACATATTTACGTGCTTTACCTGTTAATAATCCTGGTTTTAAAGTAATAAAAGTTATAGTATGTGTGGCCTTAATCACATCTCCTAGGCTTGCACCTGTTTCTGCTGATAAACCTGATGGTATATCCAATGAAAAGATAGGTAGATGACTTTGATTAGCTTTTTTAATAAGTATGTTATACGGATAAGTAACAGCACGATTTAATTTAAATCCCAATAAGCCGTCTATAATAAGATCTATATTTTTCGGCCAGTCTATATCGGGTTGACAAATTTTACCTCCAGACATTAACCATTGATTGCGTGCCTTACGAGCTTCTTTTGACGACGAATTTGTACAAGATAATAAGGTTATCTCAATACCCGCCGCTTGCGCTAAACATGCAACTATATAACCATCTCCACCATTGTTTCCTGGACCACACAAAACTAGCCATTTTCTAGCATTAGGATATAAATTATAAATATAGTCAAAAGCTGCCTTACCTGCTCTTTCCATAAGGTTAAATGTAGTGATACCCTTATTATTATCTAGGTATTCATTTTCGATTTGTTGTGTATCTCTTACCGTCCATATACTATATGGTAAACGGTTATTAATTTTATCATGATTAATCATAATTTAACGATCTAATTAAAAGTTGAGATTACTATATGAAGTATAGTAGACACGTCTCACTGAAAATAATAAGTATTTAAATCAACATGGAGCGGGAAACGAGATTCGAACTCGCGACCCCAACCTTGGCAAGGTTGTGCTCTACCAACTGAGCTATTCCCGCTGAATTTATAATTGTATACTTACAAATTGTGTTTAATCCAGTTTATATATTATAATTGAATAAAATGTTCCCGATAATATGCTAATTCTGCTACCGATTCACGAATATCTTCCAAAGCTTGATGTATTCCACGTTTTTTAAATCCTTGTAAAATATGCGGTTTCCAGCGTCGGACTAATTCTTTTAAGGTACTTACATCTAAATAACGATAATTAAAATATGCTTCTAATTGTGGCATATATCGAATAAGAAAACGACGATCTTGACCAATACTATTACCGCATATTGGTGAAGTATTTTCGGGAACCCAATTTTTTAAAAAATTTATAGTTTCAAGTTCTGCAGATCGCTCATTATATGGACTAGCGATTACCCTTTTGATCAAACCACTAGCTGTATGTATTCGCATATTCCATTCATCCATTTCGGCTAATTTTATAGAGGGTTGATGTACGGCTAAGACCGGTCCTTCAGCCAAAATGTTGAGACTTACATCAGTAACTAATGTTGCTATTTCGATAATAGTATTATGTCTCGGATCGAGACCAGTCATTTCAAGATCAATCCAAATTAAATTATTTGTATTTTCAATCATTAAAATTGACGCCTTATTTAGAGCTACTAATTTATAATATTCGTTTTATAATGCTTATTATGCGCCATTTTATAAAAAAACCAATAATTTATTTTAATAAAACACAATTTAAATTAACAAACTAGGAGGGAATTTTGTTAGAAAATATAAAAATCAGATTAAAAAATTTTTTGCCAAAAATTATTATTACCAATTTTATTGGCTGGTTAGCTAACTTGCGATTAGGTCTGATAAATAGAATTATTATTTATCTATTTGTTAAATATTATCATATAGATATGTCAAATGCAAGCCATCAGGAGATTTCTTATTATAAAACTTTTAATCAATTTTTTACACGAGCGCTGCGTGATGAAATACATCCTATTAACCTAGATCCTAATATTTTAGTTTGTCCTGCAGATGGAGAAATTAGTCAATTGGGCTATATTAAAAATAACAAAATATTTCAAGCTAAAGGTCATTATTATACTCTTGAAGCACTTTTAGCTGGAAATATCACTATGATAAAATTATTTCGTCATGGAAATTTTGTTACTATTTATATTTCTCCTAAGGACTATCATCGTGTACATATGCCATGTAATGGAGTTCTTAGAGAAATGATTTACGTCCCTGGAACACTATTTCCTGTTAATTCATGTGCAACCCATCATATTGCTAATTTATTCGCACGTAATGAAAGAATTATTTGTTTATTTGATACTAAATTTGGTCCCATATTACAAATTATGGTAGGAGCTACTATGGTGGGAAGTATTGAAACCATTTGGCATGGTACTATTACTCCACCACGTGATGGTATTATCAAATATTGGAGTTGGCCGGCTTTTTCTCAAAAAAGTCCTAATCAATCTATATTCTTATTAAAAGGACAAGAAATGGGTCAATTTAAGTTAGGTTCAACCGTAATTAATTTATTTGCACCAAATAGAGTGAAATTAGTAAAACATCTTAGTAGTAAATCAATAACTAGTATTGGGCAACCTCTAGCTATCTCAAAAAATCACCATCTATAATTAACATCTATCTACTGGAAAAGCAATAACATCACTTATTCGAGTAGCCTTAAGTGCTAGCATAATTAAACGATCTATACCTAATGCTACTCCGGAACAATGAGGTAAACCTTTTTCGATAGCTAAAATAAAATTTTCATCAATTGTTTGTTTTTGTAATCCATTTGCTGTTCTTTTACAGTTATCTAGCATAAAACGTTTGCGATGTTCTTTACTATTAGTTAACTCTAAAAAACCATTGGCTAACTCTAAACCTTTATAATATAACTCAAAACGTTCCGCTATACGAGGATCTTCATGATTTATGGCAGCCAATCCGGCTTGAGAAGCTGGAAAATGATATATAAATAATGGTACCTCTGAGCAATTTTTTGATTCAACAATAGTTGAGAATAAAATTTCTAGTAAATTATCATAATCTTCCCTCTCAATATCAATTAAATTAGTAGTATTTTTTACTATTTCACGCAAATGATTAATATCGGTTATTAGTGGATCTATATTTAAATAACGGATAAAAAATTCCTGATATGACAATATCTCAGCCTTATTTGAATTTAATATCTGTTGTAATAATTCATTTACTTCATTCATCATCTGAAATATATTATAATTGGGGCGATACCATTCTAAAATATTAAATTCAGGATTATGATAACGTCCAATTTCTCCATTGCGAAAACTGTGACATATTTGATAAATTGCACCAATACCTGCTACTAGCAGACGTTTCATATGATATTCTGGACTAGTAATTAAATACATATCTAATCCATGAGAATATCCTGGTCCAACCAAAGATGTTTTAAATGAAGAAAGGTGTACATCTGTTACAGTAAAATTACTTAATGAGGGAGTATCTACTTCAATGATATTTTTTTCTAAAAAAAATCTTCTAATTTCAGCTATAATCACTGCACGATTTAACAAATTCTTAATAGAAGCCGTGGGTTGAAAAAGTTCTTTATCATTCATGAATGATCTCCAATTTGAGATAAAAGAAATCTAACTAAATTTTTATACGTGATACATATTCCCCAGAACGCGTATCAACCTTGATGAGATCTCCGATCTGAATAAATAATGGAACTTTAACTATGGCCCCGGTACTTAATATGGCCGGCTTATTAACAGTACTAACTGAATCTCCTTTTATCCCAGGAGAGGTGTCAGTAATTTTTAACTCCACAAAATTAGGCGGGGTTATAATTAGAGGTTGATTGTTCCATATAGTTAACATACATTCGGTTTGTGCAATAATCCATTTTCTGCTAGACCCTACAACTTTTTTATTTGCTACAACTTGTTCAAAATTTTTAGTATTCATAAAATACCATAATTTACTGTCATTATACAAGTAAATGACATTGATATTTAATACATTGGCAGCTTCTACCGTATCGGTAGATTTAAATGTTTTTTCAATTAATTTTCCAGTAAATAATCTACGCATTTTAACACGCACAAAAGCCTGACCTTTACCAGGTTTGATAAAATCACTTGATTCGATGACATATGGTTCATTATCTAATATAATTTTAATACCATAATGAAAATCATTAGCAGAATAGCTATTCATAACAATACCTATATATATTTTATATATGAAAAAATACTATCATGATAAATTATACATCAAGAGATCTTTGGTTGCGGCAATTGTCTGATGTTGTCACTGAACCTATGGAATTATTAAGGATATTAAGTTTAGATCAATCAGCTAATATGCTTTATAGCAAAACCTTTAGTCAGCATTTTCCTTTAAGAGTTCCTCGTACATTTATAACACGCATGCAAACTGGCAACGCACAAGATCCTCTTTTATTACAAGTTTTAACCAGCAGAAAAGAATTGATAAACTCTCCTGATTATCTTACTGATCCTTTACAAGAACATTACAATACTAAAATTCCTGGTTTACTACATAAATATCATAATCGTGCTTTACTTTTAATAAAAGGTGGTTGTGCAGTAAATTGTCGTTATTGTTTTCGTCGCTATTTTCCTTATTGGGATCATAATATCAATAAGAATAACTGGAATAAGATAATAGAATATCTGAAACAACATTCAGAAATAGACGAAATTATTTTTTCTGGAGGAGATCCCCTGATGGCTAAGGATTATCAATTATATTGGATGATTCGTGATTTAGAAAAGCTTACTAATTTAAAAAAATTGCGTATTCATAGTAGGTTACCAGTAGTAATTCCATCTAGGATTACCTTAAAATTATGTCAGATTTTTGAAAAATCTAGATTAAAAATAATTTTGGTAACCCATATTAATCATCCTCAAGAAATTGATAATACTTTACGTCATAGTATTAAATTATTGCAATCTGCTAGAGTTTTATTACTCAACCAAAGTGTTCTCTTACGTGCTATCAATAACAATGCTCAAATTCTCGCTGAACTAAGCAATGCACTTTTTGAAATAGGAATCATGCCATATTATTTACATATGCCAGATAAAGTACAAGGAACCGCTCACTTTTTTGTTTCAACTGAAGAAGCTTGTGCTATAATGATAAAATTAAGAGGATTAATTTCTGGATATTTAGTTCCCAGATTGATCAGAAGCATTCCAGAAAAAGCTAATAATGAAGAGATGAATGGTATTATTGTCTAATCCACCTCTGCGGTTATATTTAGCAAAAACGCTTAATTTAGCTGGTTTATAATAATTTTTAATATTATTAAATATGCGCTCAACACAAGGTTCATGAATTTAATAAAAATTTAAAATAATGTAACGCAATAAATATTCATGGTTTAGTTTTTACTTTGATAATTATATATGATGACTGTGCAGAAATAGCAAATTCACCAATCGCAACTACTGATCTTACTTGATATTTTAACCAAGACAGTTCAAATGCAGTCCATAAATTAAACATCCAAAATGGTAAGTAATGAAATACCGGATTTCTTCTAAGATTATAACGATAAATTGGGATTATAATTTTTGGAAATTATATTTCCTAGTAAATAAACACCATCTTAATCAGTATCAAAATATGCAAGCTTTCTTTTATAAAAGAAATTCTGAATTATTCATGGTGATCTGCTGTAAAAGGTAATAACGTAGAATCTGTATCATTACTCATTAATATTTGCATTCTTTGTTCGGCTTGCTGTAATTTTTTTTGACTTAATTTAGCTAACTGTACTCCTTTTTCAAAAGCATTAAGAGCCTCTTCTAAAGGTAAGTCCCCTTTTTCTAAAGAATGTACTATTTCTTCTAGATGTTTTAAAGATGATTCGAAACTTATTGGTTTATTTTCATCCATAATTGATATCAAATAAATATTTTCTTAAGCAACAATAATAACTCATTTTATTTAAAATAAAACCAGTATTTATGAGAATTTAATATAATTATTTGCCAATACAAAAAGTAGCGAAGATTTTTTCTAATAAATCTTCTGAAACAAATTTACCTATTATTTCATTAAGCAATTGTTGAGCAATTCGTAATTCTTCAGCTAGTAAATCCCAACCATTAATTTTTATCAGCTGTGTTTTTCCATCTTCTAGATGTTGTTGTGTGTTTTTTAATACTTGTAAGTGACGACTACGTGCTAGAAAATATTCTTCTAAAGATAAATCTTGTTGCTCTCTCAAAATATTTTTGAGATGATTTTTGATAAGGAGGATTCCATCTCCTGTATTTGCTGAAACATTAATCACATTCCAATTACATTGCATTATATTCGCTTGCTCACCGGTAAGATCAATTTTATTTCGTATAATAGTTAATTCTATACCATTTGGTATCTTAGATATTAACTTATTAAAAATACTATCTTGAATTAGATTTGTGACATCTGCAATAGTACTACCATCTACTATAAAAAGAATATGATGGGCTTGTTTGATTTCTTTCCAGGCACGTTCTATACCAAGATTTTCAACAACATTATTAGTTTGATGTATACCAGCTGTATCAATAATATTTAGCATTCTACCATCAAGATTTATTTGATCACGTAAAACATCGCGTGTCGTTCCTGGAAAATCATTAACTATAGCAATATTATGTTCAGTAAGCGCATTAAATATGCTAGATTTTCCGGCATTAGGACGGCCTACTATTACAATGTTTATACCTTCTCTTAATAAATTTCCTTGATATGCTTGAATATGTATTTTTCCTATTAAATTAATAATCTTATTAAGCTTACTCTCAACTTCTCTATTAGAGAAGTAATCTATATCATTAGGAAAATCTATCGCAGCTTCTATATAAATACGTAAATTAGTTATCATATCTATTAAATTTAGAATATGTTCAGAAAAATCTCCTTGTAACGATTTTAAAGCTGAACGTGCGACCTGTTCCGAACTAGCGTTAATAAGATCAACTATGGCTTCTGCTTGAGCTAAATCAATTTTATTATTAATAAAAGCGCGTTCTGAAAATTCTCCAGGTCTTGCCAATCTAACACCAGTAATTTGTGTTATACATCTTAATAACATTTCGATTACAATTGGACTTCCATGAGTATGTAGCTCTAATGTATCTTCTCCAGTAAAAGAGTTGGGAGCCGGAAACCAAAGGGTAATACCTTGATCAATAGTTTTACCTTCGCTATCTCGAAATGATAGGTAGTTTGCTAAACGGGGAGAAGGCAATTTGCCTAATACATGTATAGCAACTGTGGCAGCTTGTTTGCCAGAAATCCGCAGCATACTGACCCCACCACGCCCCGGTGGGGTTGCTTGAGCAACAATAGTATCGCTATAATTCATAGTTATATTAAATATTTTATTATCTATTTTTTTATTTGCATAACTAACATTGTTATAATATTTGATAGATTTTTCTTTGTTGAAGAATAGTTACTAAATTACTGATTATATAATATAAAACTAATCCTGATGGAAACCATAAGAAAAATAAGGTAAAAATCAATGGCATATATGTGAGAATCTGCTGTTGTAGTGGATCAGTGATAGTTAAGGTTGTTGGCGACATCTTTTGAATCCAAAACATTGTTAAACCCATAATAATGGGTAAAATATAATAAGGATCTGGAGAAGATAAATCATGAATCCATAAGATAAATGGTGCATGTCGCAATTCTACTGAACTTATTAGCATATAATATAGTGCTAAAAAAATTGGCATCTGAATGATAATGGGAAAACATCCTCCCAACGGATTTACTTTTTCATTTCTATATAAAGCTATCACCTCTTGACTTATTCTTTGTTTATCATCTCCAATTTTATCTTTAATTTCTTGAATTTTTGGTTGTAACATCCGCATTTTTGCTACTGAAGTATATTGGGCCTTAGTTAGTGGATACATAAGACCACGAACTATGAATGTTATCACTATAATAGATACTCCCCAATTACCAATAAAACTATGTAATAATTTTAATAATTTAAATAATGGTTGTGATATAAACCATAAATAACCATAATCTACTGTAAGATCTAAATAAGGCGCTACAATCGCCATTTTGTCTTGAATTTTAGGACCTATCCATAAACTAGATAATATTCGTTGCTGATCATGGGGTGCTATAACTAGTGGAGCAGATTTGTATCCAACCGCAACTATATCATTATTTAAATTGCTTGTATAAAAATTATACTTATCAATTGAATTTGGAATCCATGCCGTGACAAAGTATTTTTGTAACATTGCTATCCAACCTTGACTGGTGGTAACATTTAAATTTTTATTATCTAAAATTTTACTAAATTTATACTTTTGATATTTTTTATTGCTTGTAGAATATGCTACATCATGATAATTATGCAAAGTAAAATTATTTTTAGTATTGTTCCTCTTTTTACCTGTAGATTGTTTTAGCTGTCCAAACATAGATACTTGTATTGATTTTAACGTAGGATTATTAATATTATAATTAATCTTAACAGCGTACTGATTTCTATGTAATATAAAGGTTTTCGTATAGATAACTCCATTCTTTGCCTTCCATACCAACGGAACTATTAATTCATTTTGTCCTGGAGACAAAATATAATTTTCTTTATCAGTTGAATATAAAGGACGATGATCAAAATTATTATCTGTACCGTCTTTACCAGATAAACCACTTACTGCTTGATAAATAAAATCAGGTTTAGTTTCTAAGATATTAACTGGCTTAGAAGAACCTAATTTATCATGATAAGATAACAACTGCGCTAAAATTATATCACCACCATAAGTATTGATGTTTAGAGATAAAACATCTGTTTTAACTTTTATAATTTTTACCTTGGGTAGAAATAATTTAGAGTTACTAGTGACCATATAACTAGGGTTTATGGGCGGTGTTGAACTTCGGTCCTTTTGCCATGCTTGCCAAAGCATAAAAGATATTAATATAAAAAAAATAATTAAAATATTACGTTGCAAATCGATCATTAATTAAGATTCTCTTTGATCATCTATTTTAAAAATTACTGGATCATATCCACCAGAACTTAATGGTTGACATTTTAATATGCGTATTACGGTTAAATAAATTCCTTTTATTACTCCTAATCTAGTTATAGCTTCAATAGCATATTTAGAACAACTGGGTTGAAAACGACAATGATGGCCTAAGAATAAACTAATAAATCTTTGATAAATTTGAATCAAAGCTATTAATAATCTTGAGTACATTTTATTAAATGATGAGACCATAATATTCCTAATACTGTCATTATTGCAGAGTTATCCATACAGTTAATTTCATTGGTTATCATAAGTACGAAATCCATTGCATATAAATCATTTTTATGATAACGGAAACTTTCACGAATTAATCTTTTTATTCTATTTCGTTCATGTGCTAACTTAACATTTTTTTTAGAAATAGCTATGCCGATTCTTGGATGATCGATACTATTACCCGAGTAAAATAAAATCATTGAAGACATGCAAATCTTGTGTTGCTTTTTTATAACCTTAGAAAAATTTTTCTTAGTTAACAATCGTAAATTATCCGAAAATGAAAAATTCATTATTTATAGTTTTTCAAGTATATCAATTATACAGTCAGACGAAACCTTCTTTTAGTCCGGCGTCTTGCTAAAATATTACGACCATTTCTAGTTGCCATTCTCATACGAAAACCATGAGAACGTTTACGTTTAACTATTGAGGGTTGAAAAGTACGTTTCATAAATTTTTCCTCTTATTAATTAAATTTTACTACGATTTTTAATAATTTTAAATACATTTTATTCAGTAATAAACTGAATCCGCATATAGCAAAATATTGATTAATCTATCTTTTATTAGAAAATATATTATTTGCTAATCCATAGTAATATCACTATATTTAGAAAATATAGAATTATTAATATAAATTGAAGAATCATATATTTAATGAAAATTAGACCACATCATAGTATATTAATTACATTGATTTTTTTAATATTGCCAGTTCTAGCTGCGGAAATTAGTGTAGGTTTTTCTCCCAGCAATTCAGCATCAAATATTATTTTGAATGCGATTGATGAAGCACATCATAAAATTGATATGGCAGTATATTCTTTTACAAGTAAACCAATAAGTATTGCATTATTAAAAGCAATGCAAAGAGGAGTAAAAATTCGGATTTTAGCTGATGAAAAATCGAATCATGATAAATATACAGCGATTACTTTTCTAGTAAATCATGGAATATCAATTAAGTTGAATAGACATTATGCTATTATGCATAATAAATTTATCATCATTGACGAAAATTCAATCCAGACTGGATCATATAACTATACTAGTGCGGCTGCCAAACATAACGCCGAAAATGTTATTTTTATAAAGGATGCTTCAGAGATAGCTTCACAATATACTAAGGAATTTAATCGTTTGTGGCAAGAATCCACTATATTACAGCCAAAATATTAATTTCAAATAAATTATTGAAAGCACTATAAAATATATTATTTATGAAATTTATTATCCAACGCCAACAAATACTTAAACCACTGCAACAGGTATGCAGTATGTTAAGTAATCGTCCAACATTACCAATTCTTAATAATTTATTAATAAAAGTTAGTCAAAATATCTTATCTATTACTGGTACTAATCTTGAAATGGAAATAATCAGTAATCTAGTTTTAACCAATCTACATGAAGATGGAATAATTACCGTTCCTGCTAAAAAATTTCTTGGAATATGTCGTAGTCTACCAGAACAAGCAAGTATCACTGTATCATTAAATGATAAAATCATCCGGATTTGTTCAGATCAGAGTAGATTTTCACTATCTACCTTGCCAGCTAATAATTTTCCAAATATTGAATTATTACACAGCCAATTAGAATTCAGCATATCCAATAAAAATTTGAAATATTTAATTGAAGCAACATATTTTTCGATGGCATTGCAAGATACACGCTATTATCTAAATGGGATGTTATTGGAAACCGAAGGTAATCTTTTACGTGCAGTAACTACTGATGGTTATCGTCTTTCCATTTGTACAATTAATATTGATAAAATAGTAGCTAATTCTTCGATAATAATACCTCGTAAGGTAATTATAACTATATTACGATTATTAGATCGTACTAATAATATAATAAAATTAAAAATTAATTCTAATAATCTTATTATACATGTTAATCCTTTGACTTTAATTTCTAAACTACTTTATGGAAGTTTTCCTAATTATCGTAAGGTATTACTACAAAATTATGATAAATCGCTCATTGTAGAATGTAAAATGCTAAAACAAGCCTTATCTAGAGTTGCTATTCTCTCTCATGAAAGATTACATCATGTAAATTTTTACATCAAATTAAACCAGTTAAAGATCACGACTAAAAATTTAGTACATGAACAAGCTGAAGAAACTTTAGTAATATCTTATATTGGAGATGATTTAAAAATTAGTTTTAATGTGAATTATATACTTGATGTTTTAAATATGTTAGAATGTGAAAAAATAATAATTTTGCTAAATGATAACTTATCCTGTATTAAAATTGAAGCTTTTACAAACAAATCAGCAAGTTATATAATTATGCCAATAAGATTATGATGAAGATAAGTATTCATACATCGTGAAAATCTTAATTAAAGAGAGAAATATTAATGTTAAAGTCTTATGACTCGTCAAGCATTAAAGTTTTAAAAGGATTAGATGCTGTACGAAAACGACCCGGAATGTATATTGGTGATACTGAAGATGGTACTGGCTTACATCATATGGTATTTGAAGTAATAGATAATGCTATAGACGAAACATTAGCTGGATATTGTACAGAAATTACAGTAAATATTTATCTAGATAATTCCATATCCATACAGGATAATGGACGGGGAATTCCAACCGGTATCCATGAAGAAGGGATCTCTGCAGCAGAAGTTATTATGACAGTATTACATGCTGGAGGAAAATTTGATGATAATTCATATAAAGTATCTGGAGGATTACATGGAGTAGGTATTTCAGTTGTAAATGCACTTTCAGAAAAATTAGAATTAACTATCTATAGAGAAGGAAAAGTGTATTATCAAATTTATGAACATGGTATACCTCAAGCCCCATTGGATGTAATAGGAAATACAAAAAAAACTGGGACAACCGTGCGCTTTTGGCCAAGTAAAAAAATATTTAGTAATGTACTACAATTTAGTTATGAAATACTTGCAAATCGTTTTCGAGAATTATCCTTCTTAAATTTAGGACTTTCCATTCATCTTATTGATCTCCGTAATGATAAACAATCTCATTACCATTATACAGGAGGCATTAAGGCATTTGTTGAATACTTAAGTAAAAATAAAACAACTATTCATAATAATATTTTCTATCTATCTAATAAAAAAAATGACATTTATGTAGAAATCTCATTGCAATGGAATAATAGCTATAAGGAATATATTTACTGTTTTACTAATAATATACCTCAAAGAGACGGTGGAGCTCATCTAGCTGGTTTACGTGCGGCTATCACACGTACAATTAATGCTTATATAGATAAAGAAGGTTATAATAAAAAAAATAAAATAATAGTTACCGGTGATGATGCTAGAGAAGGTTTAGTTGCTGTGATTTCAGTAAAACTTAATGATCCTAAGTTTTCATCTCAGACTAAAGAAAAATTAGTCTCTTCTGAAGTAAAAGCCATTGTAGAATCATTGATGTATGAATATTTTATGGAATTTTTACTAGAAAATCCAAGCGATGCTAAAAATATCGTACATAAAATTATTAATGCTACGCGTGTGCGAGAAGCAGCACGTCGCGCACGTGAAATGACTAGGCGCAAAGGAATAATTGATATTATTGGTCTTCCAGGAAAATTAGCAGATTGTCAAGAACGTGATCCAAAAACTTCGGAGCTTTATTTAGTAGAAGGTGATTCTGCCGGTGGGTCAGCAAAACAAGCCCGTAATCGCCGTAATCAAGCAATTTTACCACTAAAAGGTAAAATAATAAATGTAGAAAAAACCAGATTTGAGAAAATGCTAGCTTCTCAGGAAATTGCCGCACTAATTACTGCATTAGGTTGTGGCATTGGACCTAATGAATATAATATTAATAAGTTACGTTATCAAAATATTATTATTATGACAGATGCTGACATAGATGGATTACATATCAGAACATTATTACTGACATTTTTCTATCGTCACTACCCAGAATTTATTGAAAGAGGTTATCTTTATATTGCTCAACCTCCACTTTACAAAGTAAAAAAAGGTCAAAAGGAGCAGTATATCAGAGATAATACTGCTATGGAACAATATCAAATCACGATGGCATTAGATGAGGCATCAATTAATACAGATGCATTAACATTGGCAGTCAACAAAGATCAATTGAAAGAAATTTTTATAGAATATAATAATCTACAAAAATTCATTAAAACTTTAGAAGGTAGTGTTCCTGATCAGTTACTGAATGCATTAATTGATCAACCCATACTTGGTTTACAAAATAATAAAAAAATAGTAACCGAATGGATCAATGCATTAGTTAATTTACTTAACAGAAAAGCAAAAGCTGGTTGTAAATATTATGCATTAGTAAGATTCAATGAAAGATTAAATATATATGATCCGGTATTATGTATACGTCGCTATGGTATAGAGAGTAGTTTTGTTATGGATCAAGATTTTTTTAATACTGAAGTATATATGAAAACTATCATGTTAGGTAAAAAAATACATGGTTTAATTAAAACAGATTCATTCGTCAAAAAAGGTGAAAAAATTTACCGAATAAATAATTTTGAGCAAGGGTTTAACTGGTTGATAAACGAGTCACAACGTGGATTAAGTATTCAGCGTTACAAAGGATTAGGTGAAATGAATCCAGATCAATTGTGGGAAACCACTATGAATCCAGAACATCGAAGAATGTTGCGTGTTACTATCAAAGATGTAATAGCTACCAATCATTTATTTACTCTCTTAATGGGAGATGATGTTGGTCCTCGTCGTACTTTTATAGCAAGTCATGCTCTTAAAGTAGTTAATCTAGATGTATAAATTTCAAATTAATTACTAATTAAAATATTATTTTTTTAAAGGACGCAAAGTAGGAAATAAAATTACTTCTCTTATATTATGGTTATTAGTAAGTAACATCACAATGCGATCTATTCCAAGTCCTAATCCGGCGGTAGGTGGTAATCCATATTCAAGGGCAGTAATATAATCTTCATCATAATCTATAAGAACTTCACTGGTAGTTTTGGCTAAATTCTGTTGTTGCAGAAATCTTTCGCATTGTTCTTTGGCATCATTGAGTTCTGAAAAACCATTACCTATTTCATAGCCACTAATAAATAATTCAAACCGATCCGTTAAAAATGGATAATAATCATTGCGACGTGCTAAAGGAGATACGTCAGTGGGAAAATGAGTAATGAAAGTAGGATATATCAAAGATTTTTCTACACTATTTTCAAATATCTCAGTTAATAGTCGTCCATGACTCCAATTGTTAGGAATCTGAATCCCTAAAGAATGAGCAACGGCGATGGTTTTATTAAGATCATTAAAATCTTTAATATCCATATTAGCACCGCAGTATTGATAAATTGCTTCTATCATACTCATTTTTTTAAATTTTTTACTGAAATCAAAAATATACTGTCCATACTTAATTTTTGTAGATCCAAATAAATCTTGTGTTAATTGATGAAACATCTGTTCTATTAAAGACATCAGATCATTATAATCTGCATATGCCAGATATAGTTCCATCATAGTAAATTCTGGATTATGTTTAGGTGAAATTCCTTCATTGCGAAAATTGCGATTAATTTCAAAGACTCGTTCAAAACCTCCTATCACTAATCTTTTAAGATATAATTCAGGGGCTATACGTAGATACATATCAATATTTAGGTTATTATGATGTGTAATAAATGGACGTGCTATTGCACCACTAGGAACTAATTGCATCATAGGTGTTTCAACTTCTATAAAATCTTGTTGAATCATAAAATTACGGATGGTAGATATAATCTTAGAACGAACCATAAAAGTATCCCGAGATCTTTGGTTAGTAATAAGATCTAAATAACGTTGACGATAACGGCTTTCTTGATCAACAAGGTGATGGAATTTATTCGGTAATGGACGCAGAGCTTTAGTAAGTAATCTCATTTCAGTACAATGTAAGGTTAATTCATTAGTTGAAGTCTTAAATAATTTTCCAACTGCCCCAATGATATCACCTATATCCCATTTTTTAAATTGATTATGGTAGAATCCTTTGGGCATAATATCATGTGTGATGTACAATTGAATTTTTCCACCCATATCTTGTAGACTAACAAAACTAGCCTTACCTATAATTCTTCGTGCTACCATGCGGCCCGCTACACGGATAACCATATTGAGCATGGTTAGTTCGATGTTTTCTTTATTATCGAATTCAACATGTAATTGATTTGAAGTATAATTTCTTCTAAAATCATTTGGATATGCTTTACCCTGACTACGTAACAAATTTAGTTTATCGCGTCTAGTTTTTAATTCATTATTTAATGGGATTCCATCGTTGATGGTTTTACACATGATAATTCCCTAATATCATAACCCTGCCTTTAAACATGCTTTAATAAACATGTCTAATTCACCATTTAAAACCGCGTGTGTGTTATGCGTTTCTATACCGGTTCTTAAATCTTTAATGCGTGAATTGTCAAGTATGTAAGAACGAATTTGTCTTCCCCAACCAATATCTAGTTTATTTTCTTCAATTATTTGTTTTTCAGTATTTCTTTTTTTTATCTCAAAGTCATATAATTTTGCTTTTAATTGTTTAAGTGCTTGATCTTTATTTTTGTGTTGCGATCGACCATTCTGACACTGTGTCATAATTCCAGTTGGAATATGTGTAATACGAACTGCAGATTCAGTACGGTTAACATGTTGTCCTCCAGCTCCTGAAGCACGGTAAACATCAATACGTAATTCATTAGGTTTAATATGAACATCAATAGTATTATCTACTTCTGGATATATAAATATAGAACTAAAAGATGTATGTCTTCTACCTCCTGAATTAAATGGGCTCTTACGCACTAAACGATGTATACCAGTTTCAGTACGCAACCAACCAAAAGCATAATCTCCTGAAATGTGTAAGGTTGCAGATTTTATTCCCGCTATTTCACCTTGAGATTCTTCAATAAGTTCTATCTTAAATCCTTTATTATAAGCCCACCGTGAATACATACGTAATAACATATTTGCCCAATCTTGAGCTTCAATTCCTCCTGAACCCGCTTTTATATCAATATAGCAATTTGCTTGATCATTTTTTTCTGTAAATACTGCTTGAATCTCTAATTCAAGCAATATTTTTTCTTTCTGATTAATTTTTGTAATAACTTCCTTAATAGTTTGAGATTCTTCATATTCTATACCTAAATCAAGCAGCAAAGGAAGATCATCAATTTCTAGTAGTAAGTTATCTATTTTTTGCATAAAATCACAGACCTTTAAGCGTTCTTTACTTAAAGATTGCACTAGATTAATATTTTGCCAAATATTAGGAGTTTCTAGTTGATTATTGATTTCTTCTAAACGTTTTTGATAATTCGCATAATTAAAGGTACACCTGAAGCAGATTAGTACGTTTAATTAAATCTTTAATGCGTTCTCTTATAGAATTTATGTCTAACATGATACCAGTATCTCTTGCGAGAAGATTATAATCTAATGTTGAAATCAAATTATTTTATCATCAATTAATGTAATTGTCTAATAAGATCTACTATTGGCTTAAAATTAATATCATGTGGTTCATTATTATAAATTAAACAATTTAAAAGCTCTATATCATCTAATTCTAGTAATTTAATAAAATTTAGCTTATCTTTAGTACTCAAATTAAGATATTGATCTTTAAAAAAAGACATAATAATTATATCTAGTTCTAATAGACCTCTTCTACATGCCAAATAGATAGCTGATAAATTATAGATGTCAATTTTTTTCATTAAACTTAAAGTGGTTAATTATTTATATGAAATTTTACCCATTTAATTCAAAATTTCCTCAAGCTTCAATAAATTTACCTTTAACATTCATTTCTTTAGAACAGTGGATATTATTGACTATTACTGGTAGAGATTATATAGATTATTTACAAGGACAGCTAACGTTAGATATTAAAAAATTAAAACCAAACCAATCTTACCAAACTGCTCACTGTAATGCTAGAGGTAAAATGTTGACTAATTTGCTATTATTTCATTATGGAGAAGGATTAGGATGGATTGTAAGACGTTCAGTACATCAAATACAATTAGCAGAATTAAAAAAATATGCGATATTTTCTCAAGTCTTGATATCAAAAAATGATAAGGTAATTTTATTGGGTGTTGCTGGATTTGAAGCTCGTAAAACACTTGCTAATCTTTATTCAGTATTACCAGATAAAGATTGTCCTGTAGTTAACTTAAATCATACCTTACTCTTATGGTTTAATCATCCATCGGAACGCTTTATTATTGTTACAAATCTTAATCTGGTTAAAGAATTATCAGATATTCAATCACAATTTAATAACAGTAGACAATGGGTTACATTAGATATAGAAGCAGGAATTCCAATTATTGATGTAAACAATTCATGTAAATTTTTACCGCAAGCCGCTAATTTACAAAATTTGAATGGTATTAGCTTTAATAAAGGCTGTTATCTAGGTCAAGAAATGGTAACACGTGCCAAATTTCGTGGAGCAAATAAGCACGCTCTTTATTTACTGTCTGGCAATTCTAACTATATACCAGATATAACCGATGACTTACAATTACAAATTAGCAATGATCAATGGCAGGATTCAGGTACTATCCTAGCAAGTTGTCTTATGGCGAATAATGAATTATGGATACAAGCAATATTGAAAAATAATTTACCATTAGATAGTATATGGCGTGTTAAAAAAGATAGTAATAGCCGCTTATCAATTCATAAGTTTTTTTATTAATTACAGAAACATACCAAATTTTTATCACCAAAAACATCATCCAGACGTTTTACTGTAGGCCAGTATTTATTTATTTGATATCCGGTTGGATATACCGCTTGCATCCTACTATAAGGGTGATTCCATGTACCAACTAATTCTTTTTGAGTATGTGGAGCATTAACTAATGGATTATTTTTTAATGGCCATTTTCCTTGAGCAATATATTCAATTTCTTTATGAATTGCTAACATAGCATCAATGAAACGATCTATTTCAATTTTATCTTCTGATTCAGTTGGTTCAATCATTAATGTGCCCGCAACAGGAAATGACATTGTAGGAGCATGAAATCCATAATCAATTAATCTTTTAGCAATATCTAATTCGTTAATCCCAGTTAGAGATTTTATAGGACGAATGTCAATAATACATTCATGTGCTACATATCCTCCTTTACCCGTATATAAGATTGGATATGCATGTTTTAACCTGTTAGCAATATAATTTGCATTAAGTATAGCTATCTGAGTTGCTAATTTTAATCCTTCAAATCCCATCATACGAATATACATCCAACAAATTGGCAAAAGTGACGCACTACCAAATGGAGCTGCTGAAACAGCATTTTTAGACTGTATAATACCATCTATGGTAATGATCCGATGTCCAGGAAGAAAAGGAGCTAAATGTGCTTTGACTCCAACTGGTCCAATTCCTGGACCACCACCTCCGTGTGGAATACAAAATGTTTTATGTAAATTAAGATGTGACACATCAGCACCGATATGCCCTGGCATCATAATTCCAAGCTGTGCATTCATATTAGCACCATCAAGATAAACTTGACCTCCAAATTTATGGATAATTTCGCAAACTTCACGGAGAGATTCTTCGTAAACACCGTGTGTAGAAGGATATGTTATCATGATACAAGCTAATTTGTTATCAGCTTTTTTAGCTTTATGAACTAAATCTTGTAAATCTAGATTACCTTTTTTATCACATTCCACGGTCACTACTGTCATACCTGCCATTTGAGCTGAAGCTGGATTAGTTCCATGTGCAGAAGCGGGAATAAGACAAATAGAACGATTTATTTGATTTAAACTTTCATAATATCGACGAATTGTTAATAATCCCGCATATTCACCCTGTGCGCCTGAATTAGGCTGTAGACTGAAAGCATCATAACCTGTTAATTTTATCAACCATTCAGATAATTGACGGATAATTTTTAAAATTCCTGAAGCCTGATCTATAGGGCAAAAAGGATGAAGACCGGAAAATTCTGACCAAGTAATAGGTATCATTTCTGCCGCTGCATTAAGTTTCATAGTACAAGAACCAAGAGGTATCATTGAATAATTTAATGCTAAATCTTTACGTTCTAGAAAATGCAAATAACGCATCATCTTAGTTTCACTATGATAACTATTAAATACTGGATGAGTAAGAATTAAATCTTGACGTAGTAAATGATTAGGCAAAGAAGGATTTTTATTGTTTTTAATTAAATTATCAATATTTAAAACATCTATATTATGTTTATCACCAATTATTATCGAAAATAATCTTCGAATATCTTCTATAGTTGCAGTTTCATCTAAGGTAATTCCTATTGCATTGTTAATATCATTACGTAAATTTACTCCCACACTTAATGCGCGAGCTAATACTGTGAATTTATCATTCACTTCAACGGTAATAGTATCAAACCAAGTTTTATTTTTGATAGTAAATTTATGTTGATGTAAGCCGGCCGCTAAAATATCTGTTAATCTATGAATACGATTTGCAATCCGCTTGAGTCCATTTGGACCATGATATACGGCATAGAATCCTGCTATGTTAGCCAGTAATGCCTGAGAAGTACAAATATTAGAGGTCGCTTTTTCACGTCTAATATGTTGTTCACGAGTTTGCATTGCCATGCGTAAAGCTGGATCTCCAGCTGCATCACGTGAAACACCGATAATGCGGCCAGGCATTGAGCGTTTATACTCATTACTAGTAGCATAAAACGCCGCATGAGGACCACCATATCCCATTGCAAGTCCAAAACGCTGTGCCGATCCAAGAACAATGTCGGCACCTTGTTTACCCGGTGCCTTTAATAATACTAAAGACATCATCTCGGATATCATGCTGATGATTACTTTTCTAGTTTTCAGTTCTTTAATTAATAATGAATAATCATGTACTTCTCCAGTAGTACCAATTTGCTGGAATAAAACCCCAAAAATTCCATTATAGTTTAATGCTTTTTCAGCAAAATCTATGATCAATTCAATACCTAAAAATTTAGCCCGAGTACACATTACATCTATAGTTTGCGGATGCAGATCTGCGGCAATAAAAAATTTATTAGCATGTTTTATTTTACTAATTCTTTTTGCCATAGACATTGATTCAGCAGCAGCTGTGGCTTCATCTAACAAAGATGCTGAAGCTATATCTAGACCGGTTAAATCTAATGTTACTTGCTGAAAATTTAATAAAGCTTCAAGACGACCTTGAGAAATTTCAGGTTGATACGGAGTATAAGCAGTATACCAACCTGGATTTTCTAAAACATTGCGCAAAATTACTGATGGTATTAATGTAGCACTATATCCCATACCAATCCAAGATTTAAAATCTTTATTTTCTTGAGCAATATTTTTAAGTTCTTTTAAAGCTTGATATTCTGAAACTGCATTGTAATTATTTGGTAGTGTTGGTAAATTAATATTACCTGGTAAAACAGATATCATTAATTCTTCAAGTGAAGAATGACCTAATTCTGATAACATCGACATCTGCTGTTCAGTAGATGGACCTAGATGACGTTTAATAAACGCATCATTATGCTCAAGCATACTAATAGATTGAACCATAAACCTTATTTTCTTTGAAAATTCCTTAATAAGCACTGACAATCCTATCAAGGATTACTTGGATTTGTCAATAATTGATAATCATTAGCGTCTAATAAAAATTTTATTTCTGACTCATTACTAGCTTGTAATTTTAATAACCAACCCATACCATATGGACTACTATTTATTA
Organism: Candidatus Dasytiphilus stammeri; assembly: GCA_041942865.1. Classification (GTDB taxonomy): domain Bacteria; phylum Pseudomonadota; class Gammaproteobacteria; order Enterobacterales; family Enterobacteriaceae; genus Dasytiphilus; species Dasytiphilus stammeri_J. Next base: position 68,089 of record CP145875.1, read on the forward strand.
ATTCTGGCTTTTCAATTAACATATTATTAACAGTAATAATTTTACCACTGATAGGAATATATACGCTGGTAGCAGCTTTTACAGATTCTACAATCGCACATTCATCTCCTATATTAAATATTGAGCCTATCATAGGTAAATCAATAAAAACTATATCTCCTAGTAATTCCTGTGCATGATAAGTAATCCCAACTGTATAATTTCCGGTAGAATTTTTCAACACCCATTCATGACTGCTACGATATCTTAGATTTTTAGGTACTTGACACATTATTAATCCTTTTATAATTAAGATATTTAACTAATACAGTGACCAGCACGAACGAAAACTGGTCTCGTTACTTCAACTAAGACATTTCTATTACGTAGATGCACCACAGCTTCTTTACCTATTTCTATGGGAACCCGTGCCAGAGCAATACTATAACCTAAAGTTGGAGAAAAAGTCCCACTAGTAATTTTACCAGTTTTATTGCGACCATCTTTATCATTAAAACTAACAGTTAATTGAGGACGTAAAACACCTTTTTCTTTCATTTTTAAACCAACTAATTTATCAATTCTGTTATAACGGTGTCTTTCTAAAGCTTCTCTTCCAATGAAATTACGATCAATTGGCTCCCAACTAATCGTCCAATCCATATTAGCAGATAGTGGAGAAATATTTTCATCCATTTCATTACCATACAAATTCATTCCTGCTTCAATCCGCAGCGTATCTCTAGCTCCTAATCCAACTGGATTAACACCAGCATTGATTAAATTTTTCCAAAAATTTATAGCTTGTTCTTGCGGCATAGCAATTTCGTAACCTAATTCTCCAGTATAACCTGTCGTTGATACAAACCAATCTCCACATTTTACGCTGTAAAAAGGTAACATTTTATCTAATATTTTTTGATGTTCTAGACTAAATAAACTTTGTGTTTTTTTCTGTGCATTAGGTCCTTGAATAGCGATGAGAGCCATATCATCACGGGGTTTTAATTTTACCCTAAATTTATTCATCTGGTTATAGAGCCAAGCTAAATCTTTATTGCGATTAGCAGCATTAACTATTAAGCGAAAAGTGGTGGCATTTATAAAGTAAACAATTAGATCATCAATAACACCTCCCTTTATATTTAACATTGCACTATATAATGCTTTTCCGGGAGTTTTTAATTTTGCGACATCATTAGCTAATATATAACGTAAAAAATTCCGGCTTTCTTCTCCATAAATATCTATAATAGTCATATGAGAAATATCAAAAGCACCAGCATCATTACGTACTATATGATGTTCTTTTAATTGAGATCCATAATGAAGTGGCATCATCCAGTCATTAAAATTTACGATATGTGCACCATACATTTGATGATGCTTAAATAAAATAGTTTTCGGCATCGCACATTTAATCCATTTAAAAATATTTAATTAAACTTAATATCATTTGAAACTAATAATCAATTACTTAAAGAGGACATGATTCTTTCAATTTTTTCGGGGGATTTGGGAACGAGACTTGTCAAATTTTCATTTCCTCTATCCGTTATTAGAATATCATCTTCAATACGAATACCAATCCCAAGATATTTATTATTAATATTATTTAAGGATGGGGTAATATACAATCCTGGTTCAATAGCTAATACCATACCTGATTGTAACTTAATCAAATCATTAGCTACTCCACTAATTGCAACATCATGTACATCTAAACCTAAGAAATGACCAAGTTGGTGCATAAAAAATTTGCGATATACTTTTTTATAAATTAGTTTATTAATATTCCCTTCCATTAAACCCAATTTTAATAAACCACTTACCATAACATATATAACTTCTTTTTCTACTTCACGTAAAGTAATTCCTGGTCTCAATAGTTTTAAAGTTTTATATACAGCTGCTAGCACAATTTTATAAATTGCATACTGGGCAGTACTAAATTTTCCATTAACAGGAAAAGTACGAGTAATATCAGTTGCATATCCACATAGTTCACAACCAGCATCAATCAATACTAAATCACCTTCATATAAGATCTTATCATTATCAGTATAATGTAGTATGCAAGTGTTTTTACCACTGCCAACAATTGGATTATAGGCTGGAAAACGCGCTCCTTGACGGTTAAATTGATATAACATTTCACCTTCTAGGTGATACTCTTGCATACCTGGTCTACATTTTTGTATGACTTTATGATGTGATAAAGCACTAATTCTTCCTGCCTGACGTAGTATCGCTTGTTCATTTGGAGACTTAATAAGACGCATTTCATGTACTAAGGGACGCCAGTCAATTATTTGTTGAGAATCTGGTAAAATTTTGCCTAAAATTATTTTTAATCTTTCTAAAGCACTAAATAGAATATTGTCTGCAAAATTATAAATTCCTTTGGCATGGTACAATATATTTACTTTATTAAGCAATAAATAAAGTTTATTGTTTAATTCACTCCAAGGTAAAACATAGTCTATTGCAAATTTTTTTGAAACTTCATGTAAATCTAATCTATGGCCAACCCATACTTCCATATTTTTATCATTTTCAGGAAGAAATAAGATACTATGATTGTTATGTGATTCTTTTTTAAGTAGTATTAATAAAGATTCTGAATAAGATAATCCGGTTAAATATAAAAAATCACTATTTTGACGATAAGGATATTCATTACCATTATTACGCATCACTTTAGGAGCGGCAAAAATTAAAGCAATACTATATGGTTTCATTTTAGCTAATAATTTATTACGTCGATCTATAAAATCTTGTATCTTTAACATTATTAAGTACTCATAAAATTCTGAATCCTGATGATATAATTTTAAGCTAAACTAATTCATATGAAAGATAATTCAATCTTATATAAAAGAAAATTAATACGCCAACATATAAGACATCTGAGACAAAACTTATCATTGTTAGATCAGCAAAAATCTGCTGTCCAAATTTCTCAAATAGCTATTAATTTTAGGCCAGTTTTTCAGGCAAAAAATATAGCTATATTTGCTTCGTTTGATGGTGAAATCGATACTGATCCATTAATAAAACAACTCTGGAAACTTAATAAAAAAGTTGGTCTTCCAGTAATAAACAACGTTAATCAGATATTATTTATGCAATATACGTCTGTAAGCTTAATGATTTTAAATAGATTTAATATTCCAGAACCATTATTCGATTTTAGTAAAATTTTACCTTTAGAAACTCTTGATATTATTTTTGTTCCATTAGTTGCTTTTGATGCTCTGGGTAACCGTTTAGGTATGGGAGGAGGATATTATGATCGTCTATTACAAAATAGAGATTTCTATAAATTTTTATGTATAGGCTTAGCACATGACTTCCAACAAGTAGCAGCTATTCCGATCACTACATGGGATGTACCTTTAAAGGCATTAATTACTCCATCGAAAATTTTGCAATGGAACTAGAGAAATTATTAAATTAAATTAATTTAAATGCATGAATTATATCTTATTTAAATATTTCACACCATTAAATGTACTAATTAATGCAATATCAGCACTGCGGATTGCAAATAATCCAACGGTTACTACACCAGCAATCATCTTAATAGCTTTTTCAAGATGAATTGGATTATTAATTTTGATATGATGAATATCAAGAATAACATTACCATTTTCTGTAACCACACCACGACGATATGTAGGCATGCCTCCTAATCCTAATTTTAATATTTCTCTTGCAACATAAGATCGTGCCATCGGTATCACTTCTAAAGGTAATGGAAATTTTCCTAATAAGGACACATGCTTAGATTCATCAGCAATACATATAAATTTTCTAGATATTGCGGCGATTACTTTTTCTTTAGTAAGAGCCGCTCCTCCGCCTTTTATGAGTTGTAATTGATCATTAATTTCATCAGTTCCATCTATATAAATAGGAAGGGATTCTACATCGTTACAATTGATCACAGGAATACCTAAATTCTTCAATTGTACACTTGACTGATTTGAACTAGATACTACTCCATCAATTTGTGATTTGAGTGTTCCTAGAGCATTAATAAAATGTGTGACGGTTGATCCAGAACCAACTCCGATAATAGAACCCTTAGGAATATAATCTAATGCCGCCCACGCAACCGTTCTTTTTAAATTATCTAGTGTCATAAAATTAACCTAATCATGGTTTTTATCGATAGCTTGTTTAAAACGCTCTAATATATCCCAATAAACATTTTGCAAATCACTACCTTTACTCCACCATCTTACAATAAAATTAAGATAGTTCGTTCCAATTTCATGTAATCTAATAATAATTTCCCGTTCTTTCATAATTCTTGTATCTGTATATACAATTTTATGTATAATCTCTTTAATCTTATTAATATCTGCATCAGTATCTACTCTTAATATAATTTCATTACGTCTGATGGGTTCACGAGAATAATTAACAATATTAGCTGAAATCACCTTACCATTAGGCATAATAATGGTTTTACCATCATCAGATAAAAGTGTAGTAGAAAAAATTTGGATTTGCTGTACTATACCACTGACTCCTCCCAAATCTACATATTCTCCTACACGTAATGGTCTACAGCTTACTAATAAAACCCCGGCTGCAAAATTAGAAAGAGAACCTTGTAAAGCTAATCCTACAGCTAATCCAGCAGCACCTAAAATTGCAATAATTGATGCAGTTTGTACGCCAACACGATTTAAAGCAGCAGTAACTGCAAAAGTTATAATACTATACCGTAATAAAATTGAAATAAAATTAGCTATTGTAATATCAATATGACGTGCTAAAAATACTATATTAAGATTTTTAGCAATATAATTGGCTATCGTCATTCCTATACATATAATAAATATGGCTACGATAACATTTACTGTATAATTTATAAGTAATGTCTGATTATTTATTAGCCAATAGCCAGCATGTTTCATGCTATTAATTAAAATTAGACTTGCACGACCCATAAATTTTATTGTACACTAGTATAGTATTATTATTATTAAAGTAGATTTACTGCGTTTAACTCTAAAAATGCCTTTTCTAACCTCATGATCATACTTAACTGACCAGCCCGTAACCAGTTACGTGGATCGTAGAATTTTTTATTTGGTAAGTAATTACCTTTAGGGTTACCTAATTGGCTTTGTAAATATACTTCATTATCTTTATAATATTGTAAAATACCTTTCCAAGTTGCCCATTGTGTATCTGTATCAATATTCATCTTCACTACACCATAACTAATAGCTTCTTTTATTTTACTAATTGGAGTTCCTGATCCTCCGTGAAATACAAAATTAAGAGTATTCTCAGGCAACCCGTGTTTATTACTTATATAGTCTTGTGATTTTTTTAGAATTTTGGGAATTAATTGAACATTGCCCGGTTTATAAACTCCATGTACATTACCAAAAGCCGCAGCTATAGTAAAATTTGTACTAATAGGGCTAAGTTTATCGTAGCAATAACCGACATCTTCTGGTTGTGTATATAAAGCAGAACTTAAAATATTGCTATTATCTACACCATCTTCCTCTCCACCCGTACAACCTAATTCAATTTCCAGCGTCATACCCATTTTTGACATGCGATAAAGATAATGGCTACTTATTTCAATATTATCTTCTAATGATTCTTCAGAAAGATCAACCATATGAGAGGAAAATAGCAGTTTTCCAGTGGTATCAAGATACTCTTCATTTGCGTCTAATAGACCATCGAGCCATGGTAATAAATTTTTATTACAGTGATCAGTATGTAATATAACTGGTACACCATAATATTTAGCTATTTGATGTACATGTTGAGCTCCAGAAATTGCACCATGAATTGCGGCACTTTGTGATTTATTATTCATTAAACCTTTACCTGCAATAAATGTTGAACCCGTATTAGAAAATTGTATAATTACTGGAGCTTTAACTTTAGCCGCGGTTTCAAGAACCGCATTCATTGAATCTGTACCTATACAATTGACTGCTGGTAAGGCAAAATTATTTAATTTAGCTACCTTAAATATTTTCTGTACATTAATTCCTGTAATAACACCTGGCTTTAAAAAATTCAAAATTTGAGACATATAACTAGTGTCCTATTTATCTTGTTTAGCACGTTCTTCTAAAAGAGCAACTACTGATAATTTTTTTCCTTCTATAAATGCTAAAAACGATCCTCCTCCTGTAGAAATATAAGAGATCTTATCTTCAATTCTAAATAAATCAATAGCAGCTATTGTATCACCTCCACCAATAATAGAAAATGCATTACTTTCAGCTATAGCATTAGCAACAGTTTTCGTACCATGGCTAAAATTAGGAAATTCGAATACCCCTACAGGTCCATTCCAAATAATGGTTTTGGCTTTTTTTAATATTTTAGCCATTCTTATAGCAGTATTATCACCTAAATCCATAATTTTTTCATCGTCGTTAATTTCTGTTACTGGCTTAATGATAGCTTTAACCTTATCAGAAAATTGTTTACCAACACGTACATCTGTTGGGATTGGAATACCATAAGTATTTCTTAGAAATTTCGCAGATTCAACAAAATCTGGTTCATATAAAGATTGACCAACTTTATTATCAATTGCCACGAAAGTGTTAGCAATCCCTCCTCCTACCATAACTTGATCTGCTAATTTTGCTAAAGAATTCAAAATATTAAATTTTGTAGATATTTTAGATCCACCTAATATTGCAACCATCGGTCTTCTAGGATTTCTCATTACTTGAGTTAACGCTTCACATTCCGCAGCCAATAGAGGGCCAGCACATGCTATTGGTGAAAATTTGATTACTCCATGAGTTGAAGCTTGAGTCCGATGAGCGCTTCCAAAAGCATCCATTACAAATATATCGCATAATGATGCATATTTTTGAGATAATATATCGTCATTTTTGGTTTCACCTTTATTAAATCTAACATTTTCCAAGATAACAACTTCACCTTTTGCTATCTCTACACCATTGAGATAATCTGCTATAAATTTAATTGGACAACTAATTTTATCTCTTATAATTTTAAATACCGGTAACAGAGAAAAATTTACATCATATTTCCCTTCAGTTGGCCTTCCTAGATGAGAAATAACCATGATTCTAGCGCCTTTTTTTCTAGCAATTTCAAGAGTGGGTAAAAAAGCACTAATTCTTCTTTCACATGTTACTTTGCCATTTTTCATGGGTACATTTAAATCTGCTCTTATTAAAACTCGTTTATCTGCTAAATCTAAATCTGTCATCTTCATTATAGACATGATGTGTCCTCAGAGTTTATAAGAGATTATTATCTATAGACAAGTCTAAAAACTAATATTAGCCATTGCCATAGCTGTATCTAACATTCTATTTGCAAAACCCCATTCATTATCACACCACAGTAGAGTTTTAATTAAATGATGACTACAAACTCTAGTTTGTGTAGCATCTACAATGGTGCTATGTGGATCATGATTAAAATCTATTGAAACTAATGGTAATTCAGTATAATCAACTATACCATTGAATTTACCATGGCTTGCTTCTTTTATTATTGCATTAACTTGTTTTACAGTAACTGATTTTTCTACATTTATGTTAAGATCGATAGCTATACCATTAATCGTAGGTACTCTAAGAGATATAGCTTCAAACCTATTGCTAAATTCCGGTAAAATGCGTGTAAGACACATAGTTATACCAGTATTTACTGGAATAATAGATTGGCTAGCCGCTCGGCCCATTCGGAAATCAGTGCTATAAGTATCAGTAATCTGCTGATTCTGCATAGCAGAATGTATTGATGTAATCATACCGGATTGGATATTTAATGCATCATTAAGTAATTTTATTACAGGTATTACACAATTGGTAGTACATGAAGCATTAGATACAATCCTATCACTACTTTTTAAAGTAGTATCATTTACACCAAATATCACTGTTGCATCAAGATCTACATCACCTGGGTGTGAAAAAAGTACTTTTTTAGCTCCTGATCTCAAATGGGCTTCTCCATCCAACCTACTTCCGTATATACCAGTACAATCTAGTACAATATCTACTTTGAGATCTGCCCAAGGTAACATATATATATCACTATAATGAAATATATATAGGAGATCTTTGCCAATCCATATCCTTTCTCTATCTTTATATACATTCCAAGCAAAACGTCCATGAATAGTATCATATTTTAAAAGATAGACCATTCCTGATACATCTGCTAACTCATTAATTGCAACTACTATAAAATTTTTACGTCTTCCAGTTTCGTATAAAGCCCGCAATACGCTGCGGCCAATGCGTCCAAATCCATTAATAGCTATACGAATAGTCATAATTATCAGCAATTTTTATCTTTTAAGTGGCTTAACTATCAATTAAACCATTATGGTATGTTATTATTTTTTAATAATTTTCTTACTATCTTAATAACATTTTCTAAATTAAAACCAAAATAATTAAAAAGTATCTCAGCTGGTGCTGATTCACCAAAGGTATGCATTCCAATAATTGCTCCATTCAAACCAACATATTTATACCAAAAGTCTGCAATACCAGCTTCAATAGCAACTCTATTTTTTACCGTTTTAGGTAAGACGGTTTCACGATAAACTTCATCTTGAAGATCAAAAACATCAGGAGATGGCATCGAAACCACACGAATCTTATGACCTTCTGCACTGAGTTTAAGATGCGCAGTCACTGCCAAATTTACTTCAGAACCTGTAGCCATTATAATAATATCTGGTTGTCCAATGCATGATTTTAATATATAGCCACCCCGCACTACATTACTTAATTGTTTCATTGATCTGTATTGTTGTGGTAAAATTTGACGAGAAAATATTAATGCAGTAGGACCATCCAAACGTTCAATAGCATATTTCCATGCGACCGCACACTCAACTTGGTCACAAGGGCGCCAGGTACTAAGATTAGGAGTAAGGCGCAAATTAGCTAACTGTTCTATTGGTTGATGTGTTGGGCCATCTTCACCTAAACCAATAGAGTCATGAGTGTAAATCATCACCTGGCGAATCTTCATTAAAGCAGCCATCCGTACGGCATTACGCGCATATTCTACAAAAGTTAAAAACGTAGCTGTATAAGCTAAGAATCCTCTATGCAAAGCTATTCCATTAGCTATAGCAGTCATCCCAAATTCACGCACTCCATAATGGATATAATTACCTGCGGTATCTTTATCAATAGATCTCGAACCCGACCACATAGTTAGATTACTTGGACTTAAATCCGCCGATCCACCTAAATACTCCGGCAATAATGGACTAAAGCATTCTAATATATTTTGTGAAGCTTTGCGACCAGCTATATTATCCGGATTGCTTTGTAACTTTTCAATAATTTTTTTAGTTTTTTTATCCCAATCTTCAGCTAATTGGTTATTTATGCGGCGTATTAATTCAGAGGCTAATTGAGGGAAAATTCTTTGATAATTAGAAAATTTATTATTCCATACAGTTTCTTTTTCCAAACCGGTTTCTCTTGCATCCCATCTTAAATAAATTTCTTTGGGAATAACAAATGGCGGGTGATTCCAATTTAAAAATTTACGAGTAGCTGCTATTTCAGACTCACCTAATGGAGCACCATGAATATCATTTTTACCAGCTTTATTTGGAGATCCAAATCCGATGATAGTTTTGCATATTATAATGGATGGTTTATCAATGACACTGATTGCTTTTTTGATAGCATTACTAATCGATTCATGATTATGACCATCAACATCAGGTATAATATGCCAACCATAGGATTCAAAACGTTTGGCTGTATTATCAGTAAACCATCCTGTAATTTTACCATCAATAGATATACCATTATTATCGTAAAATGTTATCAATTTTCCGAGTTTTAATGTTCCCGCTAATGAACATACTTCATGCGAAATACCTTCCATCAGACAACCATCTCCCATAAATACATAAGTATAATGATCTATTATATTATGTCCTGGTCGATTAAATTGCGCCGCTAAAGTGCGTTCTGCTATAGCCATACCTACAGCATTAGCTAGTCCTTGTCCTAGAGGTCCAGTAGTAGTTTCAACACCAATAGTATTTCCAAATTCAGGATGTCCAGGTGTTTTAGAACACAACTGGCGGAATTTTTTGATTTCACTCATTGGTAAATTATAACCACTTAGATGTAAAAGACTATAAATTAGCATTGAACCATGACCATTAGAAAGTACAAAACGGTCGCGGTTAAACCACTCTGGATTGAGAGGATTATGATTGAAAAATTCACGCCATAAAACTTCAGCAATATCAGCCATTCCCATTGGGGCACCAGGATGTCCAGATTTTGCTTTTTGTATGGCATCTATACTTAGAACACGAATAGCATTAGCAAGCTCTTTGCGAGAAGGCATTTTCTACTCCATTTATCTTGAGCTTTCTATAAGATCTTTAATTAATGATTTTATACTAAATTGATATCATCTATTTTAGATACACATCACGTTTTTTTAAATCTATATGCGAAATTTAATTGATATTAGTTGCTAATTTAGTCGCAGCTTGTACATGTAACATTTCTAATGCTAAGGTTGCCGCGGCTAAACTGGTAATTTCACTATGATCAAATGGGGGAGAGACTTCTACTACATCCATACCTACAATATTAATTCCTTTGAGGCCACGAATTAATTTCAGAGCATTATCAGTAGTTAACCCTCCTACTACAGGAGTTCCTGTACCTGGAGCAAATGCGGGATCTAAACAATCAATATCAAATGTTAGATATACTGGTCTACTGCCCAAGATTCTTTTTATTGATATTAATATCTGATTTAGATCACCGTCATTTACTTGTGCAGCATTAAAAATAGTAAAATCTGTTTTGATATTATATTCTGTACGAATTCCTATCTGTATAGAATTTTTAGAATCAATTAAATTTTCCTTAATCGCATGATAAAATATTGTGCCATGATCATATAGATTACTATTATGATAACAATCGGAATGAGCATCAAAATGTAATAATATTATTTTACCGAAAAACTTAACATGAGCGCGAAGTATTGGTAAAGTGATAAAATGATCACCACCGATTGATAACAATCTTTTACCATTTGTTAATAATTTTTCTGTATGTCTTTGTAATTTAACACTCATGTCTTGAACATCACCAAAATTATATATTAAATCACCACAATCAACTATATTTAAAATTTTTCTAATATCAAACCACCAAGGCCAACGGTTTTGTTCCCATGCTAAATTTACCGAAATATGTCTAATGGCTCCTGGTGCATGCCTACTTCCAGCACGTCCTGAAGTTGTCATATCAAATGGAATTCCAGTGATGACCCATTCTATTTCAGGACAATTATAAGGAGTAAAATTCAGTGGAAAACGCATAAATCCGAAAGCATTAGATACTAATGATTTGTCTAATTGATACGGTAAAATCTTCATTATTTAACTCCAACTCTACTAGATAACATTAAATGATTTTAATTTGGTTGTAAGTAAGGAGATCGATATAATAGAGTTTCAAATTCATCTAAAAATTTCTTTTGCCACTTATCATCCAAATTAGTACTTTTTATCTGATTAATAAAATTATCTAGCAATTTATCCGGATGTAATCCTACATAAAGTAACATGTCAGCAATATTATTCCCATTAGAATAACATTCTAATTCATATTTTCCGTTAGATGAGATATATACATTCACGGTTTTTGTTTTTCCAAAAAGATTATGCATGTTTCCAAGAATTTCTTGATAAGCACCTAACATAAAAAATCCTAGGAGTGGTGGATGTTCTTTGTCATAATGTGGCATTGGCATAGTTGTTGCAATATTATGACCATCAATATAATGATTAATTGCTCCATCTGAATCACAAGTGATATCAAATACAATAGCACGTCTTTCTGCCGGCTGATTTAAGCCTTCAAGGGGAAGTACAGGAAATAATTGATTGATGCCCCATACATCTAACATAGAATTAAATAGGGATAAATTAACATATAATTTATCAGCTAGGCGTTTCTGAATTTCATCAATAATAGGACGATGATCAATATTATCAATATCTAAGGAATTTTTAATTTTATTACAAATATTAAGGTAAAATTCTTCAGCCAACGCTCGTTGTTTTAAATCATAACTTCCATGTATATAACCTGTATTAATATCTTTTAAATCCATCTTACTATCAGATAACCACTTGATTAAATATCGAATTTCATGACTTACTTGGATTTTTTGCCAAGTATGCCAGAGATTAATTAATGGTTTAGGGGCCTGGTTACTAGGTGGTTCTGGAAGATTAAATTCCTTCATTTCTACATTAATTATATTAGATACTAATACAGTATGATGAGCAGTTATGGCCCGGCCAGATTCAGTGATCACGATTGGATGAGGTAAACAATATTCTTTACATATTTCACCAATACCCAAAATTACATTTTTAGCGTACTCATTCAGACTGTAATTAACTGAAAAATCTGAATGAGATTTAGTACCTTCATAATCTACCCCTAATCCACCACCAACATCAAAACATTTAATTTGTACTCCAAGTTTATGAAGTTCTACGTAAAAACGTGCGGATTCACGAATTCCACAGACAATATCGCGCAGATTAGCTAATTGCGATCCCATATGAAAATGTAGTAGTTGTAAACTATGAAGCATATTGGCTTTTTTAAGTATTTCTACTAGTTGTAAAATTTGTAGAGTTGCTAATCCAAATTTAGATTGATCTCCACCAGTAGATTGCCATTTTCCAGAGGCTTGTGATGCTAAACGTATGCGTACCCCTAACATAGGAGTTACCTTAAGGTGTTCTGCAATCTTTAACACCGCAATTAACTCGGTTAATTTTTCAATAACTAAATAAATCTTATGCCCCAATTTGGATCCTATTAGAGCAAGACGAATATATTCATTATCTTTATAGCCATTACACACGATTACCATATTTTTTAGGCCCGCATGTGCTAAAACCACCATTAATTCTGCTTTAGATCCTGCCTCTAAACCCAAATTCTCTCCAGAATTAATTAAATATTCTATTACACGATAATGCTGATTTACTTTAATAGGATATACTAAAAAATAATCACCTTGATAACCATAGGTATTGCGAGCTGTTCTAAAAGCAGCATTTATAGAGCGCAATCTATGTTGCAATATCTGTGGGAAACAAAATAAAGCTGGCAATTGCAGACCATTGCAAGTGGTTTTCTGTAGAAGTTGTGTTAAATTAACTTGAACTGCTTTTCCTTCATTAGGAGTAGGACATACCATAATATGCCCTAATTCATTAATATTAAAATAATTGTTACCCCAGTAACATATATTAGATTTATATAACATTTGATTGATCTTATAATTATTCACAATTACCTCTTTAAAATATGATGATTTAATCGTCATTCTATATTGCAGAACATATGAGATGTTATCTAGTAATCGATATGTATGATAAATATTATGGCATCTTGAAGCCAATTATTGAATTTAAATACTAAAAATTTATGTTAAATAATTTAACGGCTGAAATTCGCAGTTTTGCATGTCGTCAAGGACGTCTTACTAAAAATCAACGTCGTGCTATAAATGAGCATTGGCAAACTATAGGTGTCCTTTATAATAACCAGAAACTAAATATTAGTAGCTTATTTGTTAAAGAAGCTCCGTTAGTAATCGATATTGGTTTTGGAATGGGATACAGCTTAATTGAACAAGCTATTAATAATCCCCAAAATAATTTTATTGGTATTGAAGTTTATTTACCAGGACTAGGATCTTGTTTAGGTCTAGCTCATCAAGCAAAGTTGTGTAATTTGAGACTGATTTATCATGATGCGATAGATGTATTTACAGAAATGTTGCCAGATAATTCGATTTATCGTGTACAACTGTTTTTTCCAGATCCGTGGCCAAAAAGACGTCATCATAAACGTCGTATTATTAAATTATCTTTTGCTCAATTAGTACTCAGTAAGTTACAATCCACAGGAATTTTTCATATAGTTACTGATTGGACACCATATGCTGAAGATATTATTAAACTTATGAATAATATTTCTGGTTATAAAAATCTATCAGAAGAAAAAAATTATATACCTCGTCCTATCACACGTCCTTTAACAAAATTTGAAAATCGTGGTATAGCTTTGGGTTATATAGTTAGAGATATCATGTATCAAAAATTTTGATATTTTAGATATTATGTTAATTAAACATTATAGTTTACGCCAAATTTATGGTAATAAAATTATACCCATATAACTAAACATATATAAAATTAAAAAAAGATAATAAATATCAATGCGAAATTTTATTGTAAAGAAATTCCTAATTGGAACTATGATTACTTTTGTTAGTTCAGAAACTATATGAACAGTAGGATGAGTTCCGTGTTAAATGAAAAAAATTATATAACCAATAATTATCATTCATAAAACTAGATACCCGAAAGAGTTTTTTAAAGTTATTATTCCAATGATCAGAATGTCTGTATAATTAAAACGAAGAGGAAAGGTTTCAAATTTTAGTAAAGTAGCAATTGGGTGTTTTATACTGGTAAACAACAAAGCTTGCAAAAAAAACGAAGTAACTTCCGCTGGAACATTATCTATAATTATAGATTTAAAAGTATCTAAAAATGGCTGAGTAATTTTCAATTTAAATTGAATAAAAGGATGATTGAAATCACATTTAATAAATTGCATCTAAGTAAATAATAGTAGTACGATGATATATAAGTTGATGATAGTTTTAAATATTACGTGCACCAAAAATTGCGCTGCCAATACGTATCATGGTACTTCCAGCTAAAATGGCTGCTTCTATATCATTACTGGTTCCTAAAGATAAAGTATCCACTGTAGAATATTTGTTTTTTAACTGTTGGAAAACCGTTGCTATGCGATGATAAACGGATAAATTAGTTGAATTTTCTAATGAAGGAAGAGCCATGATTCCACGTAAGGACAACTTAGGCATTAATACAATTGCTTGGGCTAATTTGGTTAATTCGCTTAACTTAATACCAGATTTACTCTCTTCTTCACTAATATTAATTTGAATTAATACATTAATAGGTGGTAAAGAGGTGGGACGTTGCTCACTAAGACGCTGTGCTATGCGTAATCGATCAATGGTATGACACCAGCTAAAATTCTCTGCTACTATCCGGCTTTTATTAGATTGTAATTGACCAATAAAATGCCAACATAATTTCTGTTGGCAACTAATTGATTTAATTTTATTGATAGCTTCTTGGACATAGTTTTCACCAAAATTAAGTTGCCCTGCAGCAATAGCCTCCTGTATATTATGATAAGATTGCTGTTTGCTAACAGCAATCAATGTAATTTCCTTTGGATTCCTGTTATTGTTTACAGCAGTAGTATAGATTTTATGACGTACATTTAATAAATTTTTATGAATTTTATTCATATTTATTATTTATTAATCCTCTTGGTAATCTTCGTGATATTACTGATTAATTTTTATCTGAAAACAACTTTCTAATATAAGAACCGCCGCCATTGAATCTATATATATTTTTTTTAAGGCGCGAAATCCCCCAATTCTAAATAGTATATCCCGTGCTTCTATAGTAGTCATTCGTTCATCATGTAACTGAGTATCTATATTAAAACGTTTAGATATACCGTGAGCAAAGATTCGGCTACTCTTAGTAACCCACTGTTCCGAACCATCCATATTAATTGGTAAACCAACAATGATTTTATCAGGATGCCATTCGGAAATAAGTGCTTTAATTTTCAACCAATTAGGATTACCAGATCTTGCTGGAACTGCCGGTAAAGGATTAGCAGTTTTAGTAATAGTTTGTCCAATAGCTACACCAATACTTTTAATACCAAAATCAAAAGCTAATATTGTCATGATATATTTTCCATTTTCAAAATTAATAATCTTAATTATTAAGATCACAAACGTTTTTCGATCATGTTCATTAACTTGCTAGTTATAGAATATGATGATGCTGCCTCAATTTCTCTAATACAAGTTGGACTAGTGACATTAATTTCAGTAAGTTTATCACCAATAATATCTAATCCTACAAATAGTAAACCTTTCTGTTGTAAAATTGGAGTAATCCGTCTGACAATTTGCATGTCTATTACAGATAAAGATTGTACTTCTCCGATACCACCTACTGCGAGATTACTACGTGTTTCTCCACATTGAGCTTTTCTTGCTAAACAATAAGGAATCGGCTCTCCATCTACTATGAAGACACGTTTATCGCCCTTTATAATTTCAGCAATAAATTCTTGTGCCATACAGTAACATTTACCATGAGCAGTTAAATTTTCAATTATAACTGACACATTTACATCATCTGGTTTAATGCGAAAGACAGAGGAACCACCCATACCATCCAGTGGTTTTAAAATAATATCACTATGTTTACGCCAGAAATTCAATATTTGGGATTGATTTCTAGTTACTAAAGTATCTGGGATTAAATCTGGAAACCAAGTAGTAAAAATTTTCTCATTACAATCCCGTAAGCTTTGTGGTTTGTTGATTATAATGGTTCCTTGATTTTCTGCATGTTCAAGCATATAGGTAGCATAAATAAATTCTTGGTCTAATGGTGGATCTTTACGCATAAAAATTACATTCAGTTCATGTAAACCAATAACATATTCATTAGAAAATGAATACCATTTATATTGATTATTTTTTACATTTAAAATTCTGGTACGCGCGCATGCTCTACCTTTTTGTAGAAATAAATCTTTCAGTTCCATGTAATGAATTTCATATTTGCGTCTTTGAGCTTCTAATAAGATAGCAAAACTACTATCTTTATTAAGATTAATATTAGAAATAGGATCCATAATAATGCCTAATTTGATCATACAATTCACCATCGTTAAGTAAGATCACCGAAATAAGCCTGTAATATAGCAATTACCGTAATGCTTGCCGTTTCGGTACGTAAAATACGTGGCCCAAGTGAAATATTAGTAAAACCATATTTAGCCGTTGTAGTAATTTCATCTTCTGATAGACCTCCTTCGGGACCAATAAGCAAACGCAATTGTTGTATTTTTTTAGGCAAACAACTTAGTTTTTTACTAGAATTTGGAGAAAAATTGATTTTAAAATCAGATGTCGATTCAGCGCACCATGGTTCTAGCTCCATGGGAAATCTAATTTTAGGAATTAGATTTCGACCACATTGTGTACAGGTAGCAATAGCGATTTGCTTCCAATATTGGATTTTTTTTTCTAGCTCTGGTTGATTTATTTTGACTCCACAACGTTCAGAAAATAATGGAGTAATAATGTTTACTCCTAGCTCTACAGATTTTTGAATAGCAAATTTTATTCGATAACCACGGGTTATAACTTGGCCCAAATGAATATGTAAAGATGATTCTCTATTTTCCTCTTGGAGAGAAAGAATTTTTAATAATGCAGATGCTTTATAAATTTTAATAATCTTAGCATTAAAAACAAGATTGGTATTATTAAATAATTGTACTAGATCACCATTATTCATTCTTAATATGTTATGTACATAATGGGTTATTTTACTATTAATCATGATTTCATCATGATTTTGAATTTTTTGAGGAAAATAAATACGAGGTAGAAGCATAGTATTTTTGATTTTACTAAAAATATCTATTTTATAGAGTTAATCAAGATTAAAAAATTATAGATTTAATACTTCGTGTAATAATGTAATCTTATCAGTTTTTTCCCACGGAAAATTAGAACGTCCAAAATGACCATAGGTTGCTGTTTCTCTATAAATTGGATGTAATAAATCTAGCATATTAATTATGCTATATGGACGAAGATCAAAAATTTTACTAACTATTAAAATAAGTTTTTCATTAGATATTTTACCAGTGCCAAAGGTTTCAACCATAATAGAAGTGGGTTCAGCAACCCCAATTGCATATGATAATTGAATTTCACAACGGTCTGCTAGACCAGCCGCGACAATGTTTTTTGCTACATAACGTGCGGCATAAGCTGCCGAACGATCTACTTTAGAAGGATCTTTACCAGAAAAGGCGCCTCCTCCATGACGTGCCATTCCACCATAAGTATCCACAATGATCTTGCGTCCAGTAAGTCCACAATCACCAAGAGGACCACCAATCACGAATCTTCCTGTTGGATTAATGAAATATTTTGTTTGATTATTTAACCATTTTGCTGGTAATACTGGTTTAATGATTTCTTCCATAACTGCTTCATGTAAAAATTTTTGAGTAATCTCTTCACTATGCTGAGTAGAAAGCACTACAGTATCCACATTAAGAATTTTTCCTCCATCGTACCTTAAGGTTACTTGACTTTTCGCATCCGGACGTAGCCATGGAAGTATTCCATTTTTACGTACTGCAGATTGTCGCTGTACCAATCTATGAGCATAAGTTAAAGGAGCGGGCATCAAAACATCGGTTTCGTTAGTAGCATATCCAAACATTAATCCTTGATCACCAGCACCTTGTTCTAATAAAATAGAACGATTAATTCCTTGTTTAATATCAGAAGATTGCTTACCAATTGCATTAATTACTGCACATGAATTAGCATCAAAACCCATATTTGAATTTATGTATCCAATATCGCGTACGGTGTTTCGTACAATATCTTCAATATCCACCCAAGCACTGGTAGATATTTCACCACCAACCAAAACCATACCAGTTTTAATATAAGTTTCACAGGCAACACGTGCTTTAAAATCTTGTTGTAAGATGGCATCTAATATAGCATCAGATATTTGATCAGCAATTTTATCCGGATGTCCTTCTGATACTGATTCGGAAGTAAAAAGGTACTCAGCCATTTTTTATCCTTATTTTAGAGCATCGTCAGTGATTTATAAATTTATATAATGAAATCTTAAAAGCAATATAATAAGTTTATATCTAATATGTTTACTCTTCCTAGAAGGAAGATCAATAAAAATCCTGATAGCGTATTTTTTTTGAGATCATAAAGTAATTACGCCAGGTTTGCAAGTATCTTACTTGAGATTAAATTTACCTATTAAATTTTTTTATTATTCAACCCTTGATCAGGTGAAAACTAACCCCATTTAGTTAGAACTAATGAACCTATATATTTATATATAATGGGCGCTGGAAGTACAATAATTTGCCCTTATTAAAGGTTCAAAA
Source organism: Candidatus Dasytiphilus stammeri (assembly GCA_041942865.1). Lineage (GTDB taxonomy): Bacteria > Pseudomonadota > Gammaproteobacteria > Enterobacterales > Enterobacteriaceae > Dasytiphilus > Dasytiphilus stammeri_J. The sequence goes on from CP145875.1 coordinate 87,237, forward strand.
CCAGATTAACGACGAAATTTTTAGTGGAGACGTTTAAATGGGTAAAATTATTGGTATTGATTTAGGCACCACAAATTCTTGTGTTGCAATTATGGATGGTAATAAACCGAGAGTTTTAGAAAATGCTGAAGGAGATCGCACTACTCCTTCGGTCATTGCTTTCACACAGGATGGAGAAACTCTAGTAGGACAGCCTGCTAAACGTCAGGCTATCACTAATCCCAAGAATACACTTTTTGCAATTAAACGCTTAATTGGACGACGTTTTAAAGATAAAGAAGTTCAACGCGATGTTAATATTATGCCATATAAAATTGTTGCTGCTGATAATGGAGATGCATGGCTAGAAGTTAAAGGTAAAAAAATGGCACCTCCTCAGATATCTGCAGAAGTATTAAAAAAAATGAAAAAAACTGCTGAAGATTACCTGGGAGAATCAATTAATGAAGCAGTTATTACAGTACCTGCTTACTTTAATGATGCTCAACGTCAAGCAACTAAAGATGCTGGCAGGATCGCTGGTCTTGAAGTGAAACGTATAATTAATGAACCTACTGCGGCCGCTTTAGCCTATGGACTTGACAAAAGTAAAGGTAATCGCACTATTGCAGTATATGATTTAGGTGGAGGTACTTTTGATATCTCAATCATTGAAATTGATGATGTTGATGGAGAGAAAACCTTTGAAGTTTTAGCTACTAATGGTGATACTCATCTTGGTGGTGAAGATTTTGATAGCCGTCTAATTAATTATTTAGTAACAGAATTTAAGAAGGATCAGGGAATTGATTTACATCATGATCCTTTGGCAATGCAACGCCTCAAAGAGTCAGCAGAGAAGGCTAAAATAGAATTATCTTCTGCACAGCAAACTGATGTTAATTTACCATATATAACTGCCGATGCCAATGGTCCTAAACACTTAAATATTAAAGTTACTCGGGCAAAATTAGAATCATTAGTAGAAGATCTAGTAAATCGCTCGATTGAGCCCTTAAAAATAGCATTACAGGATGCTGGATTGTCTGTATCTAATATTGATGATGTCATTTTAGTAGGTGGACAAACACGAATGCCAATGGTTCAGACAAAAGTAGCAGATTTTTTTGGTAAAGAACCTCGTAAAGATGTTAATCCAGATGAAGCAGTTGCTGTAGGTGCTGCAGTTCAAGGAGGAGTATTATCTGGTGATGTTAAAGATGTTCTCTTATTAGATGTTACACCATTATCATTAGGAATAGAAACCATGGGTGGAGTAATGACTTCATTAATTGCTAAAAACACTACTATTCCAACTAAACATAGTCAGGTGTTCTCAACAGCCGAAGATAATCAATCTGCAGTTACTATTCATGTATTACAAGGTGAACGTAAACAAGCCAGTAATAATAAATCTTTAGGACAGTTTAATCTTGATGGTATACATCCGGCTCCAAGAGGAATCCCGCAAATTGAAGTGACCTTCGATATTGATGCCGATGGTATTTTACATGTATCTGCGAAAGATAAGAATAGCGGTAAAGAGCAAAAAATCACTATTAAGGCTTCCTCAGGTTTAAATGAAACCGAAATTGAAAAAATGGTAAGAGATGCAGAAGCACATGCTGAGTCTGATCGAAAATTTGAAGAATTAGTACAATTACGCAATCAGGCAGATCATTTATCACATAGCACACGTAAACAACTTCAAGATGTCGGTATCAATTTCCCTCATGATGACAAAAAAACTATTGAAAATGCCTTAAATGAGTTAAATACTGCATCACAAAGTGAGGATAAATCTTTAATTGAATCTAAAATGCAGGCACTAATTAAAGTTTCAGGGAAATTAATGGAATTTTATAAAAAAAATTCGCCAGAAGACTCAGTAAAGAAAGAAAATCCTTCTAAAAGAGAAACGGAAAACGATATAGTTGATGCTGAGTTCGAAGAGGTAAAAGAAGATAAAAAATAATCATGTGATAATTAAACCACACGGTTATGGCTATTTATTTTTTTTGGATAGCCTATAATTATAATTTTTATCTCTTTCGTACATTATGGATGTTAAGTACAGGACTATCAGAATGGCGAAAACAGATTATTATGATATTTTAGGTATTTTGAAATCTGCTGAAGAACGCGATATAAAAAAAGCCTATAAACGCTTAGCTATGAAATATCATCCAGATCGTAATCCTGGTGATAAACAAGCTGAGAATAAATTTAAAGAAATTAAAGAAGCATATGAAATTTTAAGTGATCCACAAAAACGAGCGGCTTATGATCAATATGGTCATACAGCCTTCGAACATGGAAATCGTTTTGGGACATCGGAATCCGACTTTAGTGATATATTTGGTGACGTATTTGGTGATATATTTGGGGGAGGACTAAATCGTGGTAAATCCCATTCTCCTAGAGGGAATGATTTACGTTATAATATTATTCTAACTCTTGAAGAAGCGGTGCGCGGGGTTACTAAAGAAATTAGCCTTACTACATTTGAAAAATGTACTAAATGTCACGGCAAAGGTACCAAATTAGGAACTTCACCTATAAGATGTCCAAATTGTCAAGGTTCTGGTCAAATCCAGTTACGTCAAGGATTTTTTACGGTACAACAAACATGTCCATACTGTCATGGACGTGGATCTATAATTAAAGATCCTTGTGTTACTTGTAGAGGAAATGGCAGAGTAAATAAAAATAAAACTTTATCAGTTAAAATTCCGGCTGGTGTAGATAATGGTGATCGAATCCGCCTTTCAGGAGAAGGAGAAGCTGGTGAACGTGGAGCAGTTTCAGGAGATTTGTACGTTCAAATTGAAGTAAAAAAACATCCCATCTTTAACCGAGAAGAGAATAATCTTTATTGTGAAGTACCTATAAGTTTTATTATGGCTGCACTAGGTGGAGAAATTGAAGTACCTACACTAGGCGGTAGAATTAAAATTAAAGTTCCGGAGGAAACCCAAACAGGTAAGTTGTTTCGCATGCGTGGCATGGGTATAAAATCTTTACGTACCGGAAATCAAGGAGACTTATTATGTCGAATAGTAGTAGAAACTCCAGTAAATCTTAACGACAGACAAAAAAATCTACTTAGAGATTTAGAAAAAAGTTTCAGTGGATTATCTGGACATAAAAATAGTCCACGTTCAAAACGTTTCTTTGATGGAGTTAAAAAGTTTTTTGATAATCTAACTAATTAGACCATTCATAATTTAACATATTATTTACATTTTATTGATTTTTTTTATCAATTTCGATTTATGTCGAGCGGCTTTATTTTTATGTATTAAACCTTTTGAAGCTTGGCGATCAATAATAGGTTGCATAACCTTAAAAGCATTTTCAGCAGTGGTTTTATCACCATTTTGAACAGCTACATGTACTTTTTTGATAAAAGTGCGTATCATTGAACGTTTACTAGCATTAAGCTTGCGATGCTTTTCAGATTTTAAAAAGCGTTTCTTAGCAGAACTAATTTTAGCCAAAATTTTACGGCTCCTTAATATAATATTAATTATTTATTGTTATCTATTTTGTATATTTGTCAAGAATTTTCTCTTCATAAAAGAGACAGGATTTATCATACTTGATAAAATCAAATATCGATATTTACATATAGTAATATGAGATCAAAAATTAATGAAAGATTATAAAATAACCTTGAATTTACCGGAAACTAAGTTTCAAATGCGGGGGGATCTGGTAAAAAACGAGCCAAAAACATTAAAACGTTGGTATAACGATAATCTATATAGCATTATTCGTAATATTAAAAAAGGTAAAAAGTTATTTATTCTTCATGATGGACCACCTTATGCTAATGGCTTATTACATATTGGTCATGCAGTTAATAAAGTCCTAAAAGATATCATTATTAAATCTAAAGGAATGGCGGGATTTGATTCTCCTTATATTCCTGGTTGGGATTGCCATGGTTTGCCAATTGAATTAAAAGTAGAACAACAACTAGGAAAACCAGGAAGCAAAATTAGCCATACAGCTTTTAGAAAAGCTTGTCGTCATTATGCCACTCAACAAATTATACTTCAGAAAAAAGACTTTATACGTATGGGAGTTTTAGGTGATTGGGATAATCCTTATTTAACTATGAATTTTCATACTGAAGCAAACATAATACGTGTATTAAGTCATATTATTGCTAATGGATATTTAATTCAAGGTTATAAACCAGTATACTGGTGTATAAATTGTTGTTCCGCATTATCAGATGCAGAAGTAGAACATTTTAACAAACATTCCTTATCGATTGATGTTGCTTTTCATGCCGTAAATTTCAATGAAGTTAAAAGTAAATTTAGATCGCGATATGTGCATGGTCCAATATCAGTATTAATATGGACTACAACACCATGGACCTTACCTGCAAATAAAGCAATTGCTATAAATGCTCAAATAAATTATCAGCTAGTACAAATTGAAGATCAAGCGTTTATTATAGCTAAAGATTTAATCACAACTGTTATGAATCGCATAGGAATTACTTCTTGGACTATACTAGGAGAAGTTTTAGGAGAATCTCTGGAATTCTTAAAATTTCATCATCCGTTTCTGAATTTAGAAATTCCCATAATACTTGGAGAACATGTTACACTTGATACAGGTACTGGAGCTGTGCACACGGCTCCAGCTCATGGTATAGAAGATTATATCGTATGCAAAAAGTATGATATTAAAATAGCTAATGTTATTGAAGCGAATGGTTATTATAAATCTGGTATTTCTCCATACTTAGATGGAATAAAAATTTTTGAAACAGCCAATAAAGTGATAATTAATCTTTTAAAGAAAAGTGGTACGCTTCTACATTTAGACTATATAGAGCATAATTATCCGCACTGTTGGAGACATAAAACACCAATCATCTTCCATACTACTAAACAATGGTTTATTAATATGGATCATAAAAAATTACGTCATAAATTAATTGAAGAAATTAATAAAATTCAATGGATTCCAGATTGGGGAAAAAAAAGGATTACTAATATGGTAGCCAACAGACCAGACTGGTGTGTATCTAGACAACGTACCTGGGGTGTCCCAATGTCCCTTTTTATTCATAAAGATAATGGAGATTTACATCCCAATACTTTGTGGCTTATGGAAGAAGTTGCAAAACGTGTAGAATTATATGGAATTCAAGCATGGTGGGATTTAAAGCTAAAGAATTTTATCATCGAAGAATCTGAAAAATATGTCAAGGTACTTGATACATTAGATGTGTGGTTTGATGCGGGTTGTACACCTATTTATTCTATAATGAATATGCCTTCAGAGTTGAGAAAACATAGTATTGATATGTTTTTAGAAGGTTCAGATCAACATCGTGGTTGGTTTATGTCATCTCTAATTCTTTCAGTAGTTTTACAAGATAAAGCTCCTTGTAGAAAAATATTAACACATGGTTTCACCGTGGATAATTATGGAAGAAAAATGTCTAAATCGATTGGTAATGCTATTAGTCCTCAGGATATTATGGAAAAATATGGTAGTGATATTTTGCGTTTATGGATTGCTTCTACCGATTACTCACGAGAAATAACGGTCTCAGAAGAAATTATGAATCGTTCGGTAGATATGTATCGCCGCATTCGCAATACGGCAAGATTTTTACTTGCTAATTTAAAAGGTTTTAATCCTAAAATTGACCTAGTCACTCCCGAAGAGATGATAGTAATTGATCGTTGGGCATTAGGAAGAACTAAATACAGACAGAAAAATATTATTATTGCTTATGAAAAATGTGATTTTCATACAGTGATTAAAAATATCATGGAATTTTGTTCAGTAGAAATGGGTTCATTTTATCTTGATATTATCAAAGATCGTCAGTATACCTTAAAAATTAAAAGTTTAGCTCATCGTAGTTGTCAAACTGTTATGTTCTATATTATAGAAGCTATGGTTAGATGGATAGCACCTATTATATCTTTTACTGCTGATGAAATCTGGAGATTTATACCAGGAGATCGTTCTCCTTATATATTTACTGAGGAATGGTTTGATGGATTATTTGATATCCAATCAGATGAATTAATGAATGATGCTTTTTGGAATGACCTTTTAAAAGTGCGTCGTGAAATCAATAAAGCTATTGAACTAGCGCGTGCTAATAAAAAAATTAAAGGATCACTAGAAGGAGCAGTGACATTATATGCTAGAGGTTCAATAGCAGATAAATTAAAGAGTCTCGGTGCAGAACTTAAATTTGTATTATTGACATCAACTGCAAAAGTGGTTAACTATGCATTAGCACCTAAAGAAGCACAAAAAAGTTCCACAGTAGATAATTTAAAATTTATATTGTATAAAGCAGATGGTGAAAAATGTTCACGTTGCTGGCATTATTGTACAGATATAGGTAAATTTATGGATTATCCGGATATTTGTGGTCGGTGTGTCATGAATCTAGTGGGAAATGGCGAAGAACGTCATTATGTATGAGTAAGACTCAATTATCAAATGGACTGAGTTGGTTATGGATAACAGTTATAATAATAATTATGGATTTTATTAGTAAAAAATTGGCAATTAATTACTTAATTTTGGGGGAAGTTCACCCCACACTAGCATTTTTACATTTAAATTTTTATTATGTTCATAATCTTGGAGCTGCTTTTAATTTACTTGCAGATCAAAGCGGATGGCAACGTTGGTTTTTGATTAGTATTTCGATCCTAGCCGGATTTTTTTTTATTAAAATGATGTATAATTCAAAAAATATCAACAATATTGATAATCTAGCATTGGCATTAATTCTTGGTGGTACGCTAAGTAACTTGTTAGATAGGATTGCGTATGGTTTTGTCATAGATTTTATCGATTTTTCTATCAAAAATTGGCATTTACCAACGTTTAATATTGCGGATCTGGCCATCTTTATAGGTATAATATTGATTATATTTGACAAAATTTTTATCTTCTAAAGACAGTAGATAGTATTGTATGCGAATTTTATTAGCTAATCCTCGAGGATTTTGTGCTGGAGTTAAAAGAGCTATAACTATTGTTAAAAGAGCCTTAGAAATCTGGGGAATTCCTGTATATGTGTATCATCAAATAGTACATAACAGTTATGTAGTTAGAAGTTTAGGCGAACTTGGAGCCATTTTTATTGAAAATTTATCTGAGGTACCTGATAAAGCTATACTAATTTTTTCAGCTCATGGAGTATCTAATAAAGTACGTCAACAAGCAAAAAATCGTAATTTAATTATATTAGATGCCACTTGTCCATTAGTAAAAAAAGTACATATGAAAGTGGCGCGTGCTAGCCAACAAGGTATTGAAGCCATTCTCATAGGACATGCTGGCCATCCAGAAGTACAGGGTACTTTAGGTCAATATAATAATTCAGCGGCAGGTATGTATCTGGTACAATCTCCCCTTGAAGTTTATGATTTGCATGTTAAAAAAGAAAATAATTTATGTTTCATGACACAAACTACTCTATCTTTAGAAGATACTAATCATATTATCAATTTATTGCAAAAAAGATTTCCAAAAATTACAGGACCGCGAAAAAATGATATATGTTATGCTACAACTAACCGACAAAAAGCAGTGCTGAATTTATCTATGAAGGCGGATATGATTTTAGTGATCGGTTCTAGAAATTCATCTAATGCTACTAGATTATTTGAAATAGCTCATCGTAATTGTAAAAATGTTTATTTAATCGACTCAGCTATAGAGATCCAAAATCAATGGTTAAAAAATATCTCTTCGGTTGGTATAACAGCCGGAGCATCTACACCCGACGTTCTAGTAAATGAAGTAGTACAATATTTAAAAAATAACTTTTTTATTGAAAGTACAGAAGAATTAAATGGAAATAAAGAAAATATGAGATTTTCATTACCAAAAGAGTTACTTATTTAAAATGGTAATTAAATTTTAATTTACTAAGGTGATCTAAATTAACAATTAGGAAAACTGATGAATGATAGATTGGTGCGAATTGCTATTGCAGGAGCAGGTGGACGTATGGGACGTAAGCTTATTCAAGCAACCAGAAAAATACCAGGAGTATCTCTGAATGTTGCTTTGGAGAAAAAAGATTCTCCTTTAATAGGTAGAGATGCGGGAAATCTAGCTGGAATAGGTAATTTAGGGGTAAAATTAACTGATAGATTAGAAATTAGCGCTGATAAATTTGATGTATTAATTGATTTTACACAACCAGAAGCAACCTTAAATTATTTAAAAATTTGTCGCCAATTAAAAAAAAATATGATCATTGGAACGACAGGATGGGATGAAAATACCAAAAGTGTCATTAAAAAAGCGGCTTCGGATATTGCTATTGTCTTTGCTATGAATTTTAGTATAGGTATTAATGTAATGTTAATGTTAGTAGAACTAACTACGCAAGTTCTAGGAAAAACCAATGATATTGAAATTATTGAAATGCATCATCGTAATAAAAAGGATGCTCCTTCTGGTACTGCCTTGGCTATAGGAGAAGTGATTACCGAAAATCTAGGTGACAATTTAAATCAAGGTGCAGTAGATGGAAAAGAAAAAAAAAATGAGCACGGTGCAAAAAAAATTAGTTTTTCTAGCGTGCGGGCTGGAAATATTGTAGGTGAACACACCGTGATTTTTGCAGATATTGGTGGTGAGCGACTGGAAATTAGTCATAAAGCCTCCAATCGAATAATTTTTGCTTATGGAGCTATACATGCAGCTAAATGGATAAATGATAAATTCCATGGATTTTATAGTATGCATGATGTGCTAAATTTTAGCTCTAGCAAAGATTTCTTAAAATTTTTTAAGAAATCAAAAATTAATAGTAAATAAATCTCTGCATATATTTTGAATACATTTATTAACTTAGAGGCACAATCACCAGTTTGATTAGGACTATTTTTAGTTATTTTATGGTTTGCGGGTAAATTTCTAGAGATTCTCTTTAATTAGGAGAAGAATGTGATTACGCCAGGATTATTGGTTCTAGAAGATGGTACTGAGTTCTACGGTCATTCTATAGGTATAGAGGGAATTACAGTAGGTGAAGTAGTTTTTAATACCTCAATGACCGGTTATCAAGAAATTCTTACTGATCCATCTTATTCTCACCAAATAGTAACCTTAACTACTCCACATATTGGCAATGTTGGAACTAATACCATAGATGCAGAATCTTCAAAAATACATGCAAGAGGTCTTATTATACGTAATTTATCATTTATCACAAGTAATTATCGTAATGAAGTAAATTTATCGGATTATTTAAAATATCATAGTATTATTGCACTTGCAGAGATTGACACGAGAAAATTAACTCGTTTATTACGTATCAATGGAGTTCAAAATGGATGTATTGTTATTGGAAAGAATATTAATAAGATATGTGTAGCACAGCAAGCTTTAAAAAAAGCTCGTAATTTTCCGAAATTAAAAGGTATGGATTTAGCCAAATTAGTTTCAACATCAAAAATATATACTTGGACTAAAGGAACCTTTAAAATTAATAATTTATTCAATCATAATAAGATTATACATCCTTTACCATTTCACGTAGTAGTATATGATTTTGGAGTTAAAATAAACATATTACGTTTACTAGTTGATAGGGGTTGTCATCTTACAGTAGTTCCAGCTCAGACTCCAGCACAGAAAACATTAAAACTTCAACCTGATGGAATCTTTTTATCTAATGGTCCTGGAGATCCAGCATCATGTCGTTATGCCATTGAAGCTATAAAAATCTTCTTAAATTTTAAAATTCCTTTATTTGGGATTTGTCTAGGACATCAATTACTTGCTCTTGCCAATGGTGCTAAAACAAAAAAAATGAAATTTGGTCATCATGGATGTAATCATCCGGTTAAAAATCTTGATAATGGTAAAATTCTCATTACTACACAAAACCATGTTTTTACTGTTGATGAAAATACCCTACCTGCTAATCTGCGGATTACACATAAATCTCTATTTGATGGTAGTATTCAAGGAATCCAACATACTGATAAGCCAGCATTTAGTTTTCAAGGTCATCCGGAAGCAAGCCCCGGACCACAAGATGCCACCACTATTTTAGATGAGTTTATTGCTCTTATTTCAAAAGATCGTTTAAAAATCCTACAATAGGATCAAAATATGCCAAAACGTACTGATATTAAAAGTATCCTAATAATTGGAGCTGGTCCAATTATTATTGGACAAGCATGTGAATTTGATTATTCGGGAGCTCAAGCATGTAAAGCTTTGAGTGAAGAGGGATATCGTGTCATTTTAATTAATTCTAATCCAGCTACTATTATGACTGATCCTGATATGGCAGATGCGACTTATATTGAACCTGTTCACTGGAAAGTAGTACGCACCATTATAGAAAAAGAACGTCCTGATGCGATCTTGCCTACGATGGGGGGGCAAACTGCTCTAAATTGTGCGCTAGATTTGGAACGCCACGGCGTTCTAGATGCATTTGGTATAACTATGATAGGAACTAATATCAAAACAATTGATCAAGCAGAAGATCGTAAACACTTTAATCAAGCAATGAAAAAACTTGGTCTTCAAACCGCCCGTTATTATATTGCTCATACTATTGAAGAAGCATTAAAAGGATCAGAAAAAATTGGATTTCCATGTATTATTAGACCATCTTTTACTATGGGTGGAAGCGGTGGCGGTGTTGCGTCTAATAAAAATCAATTCATAGAATATTGTAAACGAGGATTAGATTTATCACCAGTACATGAGATAGTAATAGACGAATCATTAATTGGTTGGAAAGAATATGAATTAGAGCTACTACGTGATAAAAATGATAATTGTATTATTGTTTGTTCAATTGAAAATATGGATCCTATGGGGATTCATACTGGAGATTCAATTACCATAGCTCCCGCGCAAACTTTGAGTGATAAAGAATATCAAATTATGCGTAATGTTTCGTTATCGGTACTACGTGAAATAGGTGTAGAAAATGGTGGTGCAAATGTTCAATTTGCTATTAATCCGAAAAATGGTAATTTAATTGTTGTAGAAATGAATCCACGGATATCTAGATCGTCAGCTCTCGCTTCCAAAGCTACTGGTTTTCCTATCGCAAGAATAGCGGCTCGTCTAGCGGTAGGTTATACTCTTGATGAATTAATGAATGAAATTACTGGTGGATGTACTCCAGCATCATTTGAACCAACAATTGACTATGTTGTTACTAAAATTCCGCGCTTTAATTTTGAAAAATTTGTTGGATCTAATGATCGTCTAACTACACAAATGAAATCAGTAGGTGAAGTAATGGCAATCGGTCGCACTTTTCAGGAATCATTACAGAAAGCATTACGGGGTCTTGAAATAGGTATACATGGTTTAGATGAAAAAATTCATACTAAAAATTTTAATATTAAACATGAGTTAATAAATGCTGGAGCGGATAGAATTTTATATATTGCAGATGCTTTTAGATTAGGCATGTCATTAAGGGAGGTATTTAACTTAACTGGTATTGATTACTGGTTTCTAATACAGATAGAAGAATTAGTTAAATTAGAAGAACAAGTCATACAACAGGGTAGAACTGGATTAAATAGCAATTTTTTACGTACCTTAAAACGTAAAGGTTTTTCAGATTCGCGATTAGCAGTATTGACTAAACTCCAAGAAAGTAACATTCGTGAAATGCGTGAACAATATAAGATCTTTCCGGTTTATAAACGAGTTGATACTTGTTCTGCTGAATTTCCTACTAATACGGCTTATTTATATTCTACTTATGAAGATGAATGTGAAGCTGATCCTGCGAGTTTTAATCAAAAGATCTTAATCTTAGGAGGAGGTCCCAATAGAATTGGACAAGGAATTGAATTTGATTACTGTTGTGTACATGCCGCTTTAGCGCTGCGGCAAGAGGGATTTGAAATTATTATAGTAAATTGTAATCCAGAAACCGTTTCAACTGATTATGATATATCTGATAAATTATATTTTGAATCAGTAACCTTAGAAGATATATTAGAAATAGTTCGCATAGAAAAGCCTACAGGTGTTATTATTCAATATGGTGGTCAAACTCCTTTAAAATTAGCAACTGCATTAAAATCAGCTGGTGTTCCTATTATAGGAACTAATCCGGATTCAATTGATCGTGCTGAAAATAGGGCACGTTTCCAAAATATGCTAATAAAGTTAGGACTAAAACAACCTGCTAATGCTACCGTTTACACCATAGAAAAGGCTATTCAAACCGCTATCAACATTGGTTATCCGTTAGTAGTTCGTCCTTCTTACGTATTAGGAGGTCGTGCCATGGAAATTATTTATGATGAATCGGATTTAAAGCTCTATTTCCAGAAAGCACTGAATGTTTCTAACAATGCTCCTCTTCTAATAGAGCATTTTCTTGAAGATGCAGTTGAAGTTGATGTCGATGCTATTAGTGATGGTAAAAATGTATTGATTGGTGGAATTATGGAACATATTGAGCAAGCAGGAATCCATTCTGGAGACTCTGCTTGCTCATTACCAGCTTATAGCTTAAATACTGATATACAAAATATTATACGTCAACAGGTTGAAAAAATATCTTTGGAATTAGAGATTTGTGGTTTAATCAATATTCAATTTGCAGTGAAGAATGAGGTGGTATTTATAATAGAAGTTAATCCTAGAGCCGCGCGCACAGTACCTTTTGTTTCTAAAGCTACGGGAATTCCATTAGCAAAAGTTGCTGCCAGGGTCATGGTAGGAAAAAAACTAATCGAGCAGGGTGTTACACAGGAGATTATTCCTCCATATTTTGCGGTAAAAGAAGTGGTATTTCCATTTAATAAATTCGTCGGAGTTGATCCAATTTTAGGACTAGAAATGCGTTCAACAGGGGAAGTGATGGGAGTAGGCAGCAACTTTTCTGAAGCTTTTGCTAAAGCAATGTTAGGTAGTAACTATCAAATAAAAAAATCTGGAAGAGTTTTACTTTCTGTTCGTGAAGAGGACACAAATCGGGTGGTTAAGTTGGTAATACAATTGCAAAAGCATGGATTTACATTAGATGCTACTTATCGTACAGCTCAAGCACTAGAGCAGGCTGGAATCAAATCTAGTGTAGTTAACAAAGTAAGTGAAGATCAAATGTATCTTCAAAATAAATTAAAAAATGGTGAATATGATTATATTGTTAATACGGTTGCCGGACGGCAAGCCATTGAAAATTCAAAGATTATTCGCAGCAGTGCTATCCAATATAATATACCCTATGATACAACATTGAATAGTAGTTTTGCCATTATGATGACTTTACAAATTGATCCAACAGAAAAAGTAACCTCTTTACAAGAAATGCATGCTCAAATAAAAACTCATTACGATAATCTGGTAAATGGTTTTTAGATATTACTAAATTATCTAATTTAGATTAGAGCTAATAGTATTTATATAAATAACTGAGTATGAATTATGATTTTAAAAAAATTAGAAACTAAGTTAGTAACAGTGGGTCGTAATAAACGTTATACTCAAGGTTCAGTGAATCCGGTCATTCAGAGAGCTTCTTCGTTCATTTTTGATAGTATAGCAGAAAAAGAACATGCGACTACAGGTAGGTTTCAAGGTGAATTATTTTATGGCAGACGAGGTACTCTAACGCATTTCTCATTGCAGGATGCTATAGCGGATTTAGAAAATGGTGCAGGATGTATGCTTTATCCTTGCGGTGCAGCGGCAGTAGCACATTGTATTATCGCATTTCTTTCTCCAGGTGAGAATATACTAGTAAGTAGTACCGCTTATGAAACTACTCAAGAATTTTGCAATCAAATTCTTAATAAAATGCAAATCTCAGTCACTTGGTTTATAGGAAATGATATTGCTGAACAATTAAAACCCAATACCAAGGTTGTATTTATTGAATCTCCTGGTTCATTCACGATGGAAGTTCAAGATGTACCCAATATTGTAAAAGTTGTGCGGCAAAGGATACCTAATGCAGTTATTATACTTGATAATACTTGGGCGGCCGGAGTTTTATTTAATGCTCTTAATTTTGGTGTAGATGTATCTCTTCAGGCCGGCACTAAATACTTAATTGGTCATTCTGATTATATGATTGGTACAGCTGTTTCTAATGAACGCTGTTGGAACCAATTGCGGGAGACTTCATATCTAATGGGACAGATGATTGATGCTGATACGGCGTATATGGCAATTAGGGGATTACGAACGTTAGCGGTACGTTTAAAACAGCATCATAAAAATAGCATCAAAATCGCTCAATGGTTAACAGAGCGTCCAGAAGTTTATCAAGTTAACCATCCGGCTATTAATCAGTGTCCAGGACATCAATTTTGGAAACGAGATTTTTCTGGAAGTAGTGGGCTGTTTTCTTTTATTTTAAAAAAGAGACTATCTGATGAAAAGCTTAAAGATTATCTCAATCATTTCAAGTATTTTAAGATGGCTTATTCTTGGGGAGGATATGAATCTTTAATACTTGCTAATCAACCAGAATTTATTGCCAAAATTCGTCCTATAAATAATTTAAGTTATAGCGGTACTATAATCCGTCTACATGTAGGACTTGAAAATGTAGATGATTTAATTGAAGATTTACTAGCAGCATTTATGCGCATTAATTCATAAGCTTTTAAATGATATATCGTCATTATATTTGTACATGAATGAATCATGTACCAATAACCTAACTGATAGTTAGGTTAACTATTTTATGGATTATTTACTTAAATTAGTGTTTTCTCTTAAAAAGAAATTGGATCATTTTATCTTCAAGTAATTTACGATCTTCAATATTCAACATATTTAAATTATTTTCATTAATAATAATAGTTTGTTTAGTTAACCATTGCGACCAAGCTTCTTTAGATATATGATTATAAATCATGATCCCTAATTTTCCTGGATAAATCTGATATTCTTGGCCTTCAGCTTCACGCTGCAAAAATTTACAAAAAATCATTCGTCTCATATTATAAAAATTACTATTAAATTTAGTTAGTTTGACTTCTATCAGATATAGTTTAATATTGTGGATAATAAAAATCCAATGATTCAACCTGATAATTAGATTTTATTTCATAAAATGACGGTATTAATGTTAATCTAATAAATAAGAAAATAGTTATGACTAATCCATTATTAAACAATTTTAAGTATCCACCTTTTTCATCTATTCTTCCAGAACATATGGTTCCAGCAGTTAAAAATTTTTTAGAAGATTGCCGTATAAAAGTAAAGAAAATTCTTGCTAAAGGAGCTCCTTATACGTGGGAAAGTCTATGTCAACCCTTGGAAGAATTATCATCAGATTTAAATAGGATTTATTCACCTATTCGTCATTTAAATGCAGTAAAAAATAGTGTAGCATTACGACACTCTTACGAAAGTTGTCTTTATCTATTATCCGAATATCAAACTTGGATAGGACAGCATGAGGAACTATATAATGCTTGGCGCAATTTAAAAGAAAGCAATCAATATCTATCTTTGGATTCTGCAAAAAAAAAGACGATAAATAATACCTTACGGGATTTTATATTATCTGGTATTGAATTAAATAAAACGCAAAAAAAACGCTATGCGGAAATAATTTCACGTCTTTCACAGCTTAGCTTTCAATACAGTAATAATGTTATGGATGCTACAAATGGGTGGCATAAACTTATCATAAATAAAAATGATCTAGAGGGAATTCCAGAATTAACTTTAACTAGTGCCTATAATCAAGCTAAAAATCAAGGATTACAGGGATGGTTGATAAATTTAAATGCTCCTACATATCTAGCTATAATAACATGGTGTGAGAATCAAGCACTACGTGAAGAAATATATTATGCGTATAATACGCGGGCTTCTGACCAAGGTCCAAATGCTGGTAAATGGGATAATAGTGTTATAATAGAAGAACAGTTACTTTTACGTTATGAATTGGCGCAGCTCTTAGGTTTTGCTTCTTATGCCGATCAATCAATGGTCACTAAAATGGCGGAAAGTCCAATAAAAGTTAAAAAATTCTTAGAAAACCTATTAGAAAGAATACACCCCCAAGCCGAGAAAGAAATGGCACAATTAAAACAATTTGCTAAAAAAATGTATAATATTAAACAATTAAATGCTTGGGATATTGCTTTTTATAGTGAAAAACAAAAACAACATCTATATGGTATTAATGAAGAACATTTTCGTGCTTACTTTCCAGTAGAAAAAGTTTTAAATGGGATGTTCGAAATAGTAAAACTTATTTATGGTATAACTATTAAAGAACGAAACAATATTGAAGTTTGGCATCAAAATGTTCGATTTTTTGATTTATTTAATGAAAATCATGAACTTTGTGGTAGTTTTTACTTAGATCTATATACTCGTGAAAATAAAATCAGTGGTGCATGGATGGATATATGTCTAGATTTTATTAGACGTCATAATCAATTGCAAAAACCAATAGTTTATCTAACGACTAATTTTAGTCCTCCTGTTAATAATAATCCCGCATTATTAACTCATAGTGAAATTATTACTTTATTTCATGAATTTGGTCATGTTATACATCACCTTGTAAGCCGTATTGAAACTCTTGGTGTATCTGGCATATATGGTATTCCATATGATGCTGTTGAATTTCCAAGTCAATTTATGGAAAACTGGTGTTGGGAACCCAAAGCATTATTATTAATTTCAGCTCATTATAAAACTGGGGATTTATTATCCGAAAAACTATTAAAAAAATTATTAGCAGCTAAAAATTATCAAGCCGGTTTATTTCTGCTTCGTCAGTTGGAATTAAGTTTATTTGATTTACGTCTGCATACCGATTTTAATCCTCAAGAAGGTACCAAACTTTTATCTCTACTTAAAGAAATAAAAAAAACTATTTCCGTAGTTCCTTACCCTGATTGGTATCGATTTTCACATTCTTTTATTCATATTTTTAGCCACGGATATGAGGCAGGATATTATAGTTATTTGTGGGCTAATGTATTAGCCGCAGATGCTTACTCGAAATTTCAAGAAGAAGGTATTTTTAATCGCACAACAGGTAAATCTTTTTTAAAACATATTCTTGAAAAAGGCGGTTCAGAAGAACCAATAAGATTATTTAAGAAATTTATGGGACGCGAACCTCAAATTGAAGCAATGTTAAATAATTATGGCATTAAATAATTATTGTGATTGTATTTTAGATAGAATAAATTGATATTAAATATATTAATGCTGATAATAACATTGTTATTGGAAAAGTAAAAATCCAAACTAAAAAAATATTTTTAATAGTTTTAATTTGCACACCACCACCATCAAACAGTTGAGCTCCTACTATAGATGAAGAGAGAACATGTGTAGTTGAAACTGGCATTCCGGTATAACTAGCAATCCCAATGGATACTGCAGCAGTTAATTGTGCAGCGATACCTTGAGCATAAGTCATACTATTTTTACAAAGTTTTTCACCTATAGTAAGAGTAATCCGTTGCCAACCTATTATAGTTCCTAGTGATAATGCTAAAGCTACTACCATAACAATCCACATGGGAGCATATTCGATTGTTTTTAGAAGGTCAATTTGAATTACATTCAGAAAATGTTTATCTTTATAATTAGTTGAAGGTAATTTTGCCAAATTATTAGCCGTATCGGATAAACACATTAATAAACGACGGATTTGGATCCGATGATTAACATTGATTTGCTTATAATTCTTAATATTAAACAAAATATCCTTGGCATCTTGGACTGATTGAAGAACCGGATGATTTTTACAAAATTCATCTGCAATACGAATTTTTTGAGGCGATTTTTTATAAAAATACTCTAAATGATTTACCGCCTCGCGTGTGCGTACAATATTATAATCAGATGCATTTAAATCAATAACAAAACCGGTAGGAGCAATACTTATTAGTACTAACATAATTAGTCCTACTCCTTTTTGACCATCATTAGCACCATGTGAATAGCTTATTCCAGCAGCTGATAAAATTAGGATGATGCGTATCCAAAATGGTGGTTTTTTTTTTCCAGTAGTATTTTCAAATTCGACAGGGGTCATATGGATACGATGACTCTTACCGTACCATCTTAATAAATAAATTAATTGACCCGCAACTAGTATCCCTATAACAGGCGAGATTATTAGTGAGATTAAAATTTTACTAATTTGAGATAAATTTAGCGCTTTAATGACAGGTAAACCCTTGATCCATGCATTAGTTATACCTATTCCAATGATAGAACCAATGAGAGTATGTGAACTTGAAGATGGTAATTTTAGATACCAAGTAACTAAATTACAAATGATAGCTGCCAAAAGCATAGAAAATATCATATCTAATCCATGACCAGAGCTAACATTGATCAATAAATCTGTAGGCAGTAGATGAACTATTGCATAGGCAACACTTAATCCACCTAATATAACTCCTAAAAAATTCAATAATCCGGCCATCAATACTGCTATTGAACTATGCAGAGCACGGGTATAAATAACTGTTACCACAGCAGTTGCTGTATCATGAAAACCGTTTATCATTTCATATGATAAAACAAAAGCTAATGCAAGTGCGAGTAGTAATAGAGTTTGATATTCAAGACTTGCAAAAACATTTAACATAACTAAAACCACGCCATTGATTATCTATCAGCGTAGATTATTATCAGTAATACTAATTATCAGTCAAAGTAAAATGTTACTTTTATTATTCTTAGTAGCCGCTTTTAGTGTAAAATTACCTTTTTAATAGTAGAAATTATATGGAGGGAGCTACTAGCTATTATGAAATATGTATAAATTTTCTATTACTCCTACTCATAGGATAAATACACTAGGTATACGCTGTCCAGAACTATTAATGATAGTACGTAAAACTGTACGCCTGATGCTCAATGATGAGACACTACTGATCATTACCGATGATCCAGCTGCTATTAGAGATATTCCTCTATTTTGTCAATTTATGGATCATGAACTTTTAGAGCAATCAACGTTAAATGTACCATTTTATTTTATAATAAAAAAGCTGAAAGGAACACCAGAGAACTCATAAGAATTATATTGTTTTTTTTTAATCAATTGCTAATATACTGTTATTAAAATTTACTTGGTACTATTGAATGCTTTTACTAAGCTGAAGTACCCCTTCAAATAACAGCTCGCCATTATGGCTTGATCAGCAGTAAAATATCTGCGAAAATTGCTAAATCAATAAGGGCTAATAAGAACCCTATAGTTTAAAAATTAGAGGTAATATCAAAGTTAACAGCTAGGAAAGTTCAATATTAAAAGAATTTCTAATTAAGTTTAAATTAGAAATTTATTATGTAGCATATAGTTGTATTTTATCTAGATAGAATACTTTTTATTAAATAAATCTATATAGAGATACTCAATGAGCAGTGATCGAATTATGTACCGGATACAATTTATAAACAATAGTAAAAATTATCAACTGTATGTTCGTGAAATATCGAACAGTAGTCTATTCGGATTTATAGAAATTGGCGATTTTATCTTCACTACACCGTCTAGCGTTTTAATAGATCCTAGTACTGAAAAATTACAAATGGAATTTCAAAATGTTACTAAAAGTTATATACCAGTACAATCGGTGATTCGCATTGATAAAGTAAAAACCAAGGATAGGAAAATTATTAATAAAATTGGAGATAATATTGCTACTTTCCCATTATGTGCCAGCAAAAAAAATAAATAATTTTAAACAAAAATTACATTAGTAATGTGGATTTTTTTTCTGACGCCAGTATAAATTATAATAAACTTGACCTGCTTTATTCATCCTATAAAGTTCCCAATTTTCAGGTACTAGTAATGATTGGTGGATTTTGGCATTGCTTTCAACATAAATCCACGCTTCATCTGCTAACCAGCCATGGTTTTCTAATAATGGTATAGTTAATTCTAAAAAATTGCGATTAAATGGTGGATCTAAGAAAACTAAATTAAATGGCGCTCCTTGGTTTGCCAACCAACTTAATGTATTAGTATGTATTACTTTAGCTTTGGTAGCACCGAGTAGTACTAAATTTTTTTTAATTTGAAAAACGATATGACGTTCTAATTCTAATAATGTTGCAGAAACTGCATTACGAGATAATGCTTCAATTGATAGGGCACCACTACCAGCATAACAGTCAAGACAATGTGCTTGCGGGATATCATAGGATAACCAGTTAAATAGGGTTTCTCGCACTCGATGTGTAGTAGGTCGTAAATTGCGGTTTAGAGAAATTGGCAACTTACGACCACCCCATTGACCACCAATAATCCTAATATTAGCATGATAATTAACATTACATTTTATTTTCATTTGTATAAAATAGATTGTAGAAGATTCTCTTAATCTAAGAGATTAATGTACCTTATACTTAAATTATATTTAAAATAAAAATTAATTTTAATCATAAAGAGTATTCTTTTAGTGAAAGATAAGCAATCAAAAATAAAAGATCATTTAGATAATAATAATTTATTCGAAAAATTAAAGCGCCAATTAATTAAAACACGTCATAACATAGGTACGGGATTAGCTAATTTATTAAATAGCAATAAAATAGATGAACATTTATTTGATAATATAGAAGAACAACTAATTTTAGCAGATCTTAGTATAGATTTAGTGTCTTGTATTATTAGTAATCTTAAAAATAAGCTAAATAAAAATGCATTATATAATACACAAATTATTTATGATCTTCTAAAAGTAGAGTTAGCAAAAATTTTAAAAGATATTGATAAACCATTGCAAATTGATAATAAGAGAATTCCCTTTATTATATTGGTAATAGGAGTAAATGGTACCGGTAAAACTACGACGATTGGTAAACTAGCAAAAGAATTACATACTTTAGGAAAATCAGTAATATTAGCAGCAGGTGATACCTTCAGAGCAGCCGCCATTGAACAACTACAATTTTGGGGGGAATGCAATGGTGTTTCAGTGATTTCTCAACATCCCGGATCAGATTCTGCTTCAGTTATATTTGATGCAATTAAATCTGCTAAATCTCGTGGAATTGATGTTATCATTGCTGATACCGCAGGAAGATTACAGAACAAATTGCATCTTATGGATGAATTAAATAAAATCGTTCGTACAATCAAAAAAATTGATAACAGCGCTCCACATGAAATAATGCTAATTCTTGATGCGACTACAGGTCATAATGCAATCAACCAAACGAAATTATTTCATGAAATGATTGGAGTTACTGGAATTACTCTAACTAAATTAGATGGTACAGCTAAAGGAGGTGTAATTTTTTCTATAGCAAATCAATTTAATATTCCAATTAGATATCTTGGTATTGGAGAAAGTATGGATGATTTACGTCCATTTAATTACGAGGAATTTATAGAAGCAATCTTTTATAAAGATGAATAAATTAAGGGGATTTTGATTATGCGATTTTAGAGCTGTTATTAACAAAATCAATAAATATTAATTTCAGCGATAAAATATGAATTTAATATTAATGAGAGGATTTAGAATGAGCATAAATATGCAGATTTTAGCAGTAGCAGCATTAGGTAACTTAGAATCCTATATTAGAACAGCTAATTGTTGGCCAATATTGTCAGCAGATGAAGAAAAGCTACTTGCTAAAAAATTATATTATCATGGTGATCTAGAAGCTGCTAAAAGACTGATCTTATCTCACTTGCGCTTTGTAGTTCATATAGCAAGGAATTATTCAGGATATGGATTATCTCAGTCAGATCTGATTCAAGAAGGTAATATTGGTTTAATGAAGGCGGTAAGACGTTTTAATCCTCAAGTAGGGGTACGTCTCGTATCTTTCGCTGTACACTGGATTAAAGCGGAAATACACGAATATGTATTACGTAACTGGCGGATTGTAAAAGTTGCCACAACTAAAGCACAAAGAAAACTTTTTTTCAATTTGCGTAAAACTAAGCAAAGGCTAGGCTGGTTTAACCAATATGAAGTTGATCTGGTTGCTAGAGAATTGGGAGTTTCAAGTAAGGATGTGCGTGAAATGGAATCACGTATGGCAGCACAAGATACGAATATTGAGCATAGTAGAAATGATACATCTGATGAAAATAAATTTCAGCCTATACCTCTATTATATCTGCAGGATAAAAATTCAGCTTTTGCCGATAATATTGAACAAAACGATTGGGAAAATCATGCTACTAGCAAATTAAATGATGCAATAAAACTGCTAGATAAGCGTAGTCAGCATATTATTCGTTCACGTTGGCTTAATGAAGAAAACCATAGAAGCACATTACAGAATTTAGCAGAAAAATATGGAGTTTCGGCGGAAAGAGTAAGACAACTAGAAAAAAATGCTATGAGTAAATTGCGAAAAGCCATTGAAGAATAAAAAAGGAATGAATAAACCATTAATATATTATCTTTAATTTTTGGTGGTTAAAAAAACCAATATTTCATGAAGAAAGAAAAGGATAAATCATGAAAATTGCAGTTATAGGTGCCGCAGGTGGAATAGGACAGGCGCTAGCCTTGCTTCTAAAAATAAATTTACCAAGCGGCTCGAAACTCTATCTATATGATATTTTACCGGTGATTATGGGCATAGCTGCTGATTTAAGCCATATCCCAACAGATGTTAAAGTACAAGGATTTAGAGATATTAAAGAAGCATTGCATGGTGCTGATATAGTTATAATGTGTGCTGGTGTTGCTCGCAAACCTGGTATGAAACGTTGTGATTTATTTAACGTTAATGCTGAAATTGTATATAAATTATGTAAACAGATTTCAAATATTTGTCCTAACTCACTTATTGGGATGATTACTAATCCCATAAATAGTACAGTTTCTATTGCAGCTGAAGTTCTCAAAGCAGCTGGCGTTTATAATAAAAATAAACTATTTGGTATTACAACATTAGATGTTAATCGAGCCAATATTTTGGTTACTGAAATTACAGGAAAAAAAATCAATGATTTTAAGATTAATGTTATTGGAGGTCATTCTGGATTAACTATTTTACCATTATTGTCACAAATACCAGATCTAATTTTTACAGCAAATGAGATTGATATGATTACTAAAAAGATTCAAAATGCAGGTACAGAAGTAGTAAAGGCCAAAGCTGGTCATGGATCAGCCACATTATCAATGGGATATGCCGCAACAAATTTTATAATTTCTATGGTGATGGCATTACAGGGTGCTAAAAATATCGTGGAATGTGCTTATGTTGAAGGTGATGGTAAATATGCAAAATTTTTTGCTCAGCCGGTGCTCTTAGGTAAACAAGGTGTGGCTGAATTGAAACCTATTGGTCCATTAAGTGATTTGGAAAAAAATATTTTAGAAAAAATGTTAGAAACATTACAAAAAGATATTAAGATAGGTAAAGAATTTGTTAAACAACATGTTTAATTATAAGGTATACAATAATCAATCATATTAAATTTTGTATATACTATACATATATTAATAAATAATTATCAAGTAAAAATAGTGAAAGAATGTTACTATTAATAATAGTAATTAATTGAGGATCATGTATATGAAAACTTTTACAGTTAAATCAGCAGATATAGTTAGAAATTGGTATTTGATTGATGCTAATAGAAAAAAGTTAGGACGTTTAGCAACAGAATTGGCATTACGTCTGCGAGGTAAGCACCGAGTTGAATATACCCCACACATCGATACAGGTGATTATCTCATTGTTATTAATGCAAATAAAGTTATTGTTACTGGTAAGAAATACTATAATAAGTTTTACTATCATCATACTGGCTATATTGGTAATCTAAAAAAAACTTCTTTTAAAGATATGATTTTTAATCATCCCGAGAAAGTTATTGAAAAAGCAGTTAAAGGGATGTTGCCGAAAGGTCCATTAGGACGTATTATGTTCCGCAAACTTAAAATATATGCGGGTAACCAACATTATCATATAGCACAAAAGCCGCAAATTCTGGAAATTTAATTAGGGTTTTCTATGAGAGAATCTCAACATTACGGTACGGGACGTCGTAAAAGTTCTTCAGCCAGAGTTTTTATGAAACTTGGTAAGGGTAATATAATTATCAATCAACGTAAAATTGAACAATATTTTGGGCGAAAAACCGCTCGCATGATTGTGTGTCAACCACTTGAGTTAGTAAATATGTTAGGTAAATTAGATATTTTTATTACTGTTAAAGGAGGAGGAGTTTCAGGTCAAGCAGGTGCTATTCGTCATGGAATAACTCGTGCATTAATAAATTACGATGCTTCTTTGCGTCCGCTTTTACGTAAAGCTGGTTTCGTTACACGCGATGCACGCCAGGTAGAACGAAAAAAAATTGGCCTACGTAAAGCCCGGCGGAGTCCACAATATTCCAAGCGCTAAATCAAACCTAACATCTATTCACGCAGTTTAAATTAATACCATTTAATGATACACATATCACTAAATATGTCGATATCATCATACCACTCCATGCTACAATTTATAGTCATTAAAAATTAATTAGCACCGCATGATTATTGAATATTAATTAAGAGGATTTATTTATATGGCTGTCCAGGCCAAAAAACGTTCTGTAATGACGTTATTTTCTGGTACTACGGATATTTTTAGTCATCAGGTGCGCCTGGTTTTGGCTGAAAAAGCAGTCAATGTAGAAATCAAACAAGTTGAATCAGATATACTTCCACAAGATTTAATTCAACTTAATCCGTATGGTACTCTGCCTACACTAGTAGATCGTGAAGTTACTCTTTATCATTCTCGTATTATTATGGAATATCTAGAAGAAAGATTTCCTCATCCTCCCCTGATGCCAGTTTATCCAGTGGCACGTGGTACTAATCGATTAATGATGCATCGTGTAGAACAAGATTTATATAGTTTAAAAAATATTATTGAAACTGATATAGTTCCGCGAGCTGACGCTGCTAGAATACAGTTGCGTGAAGAGCTACTAGCGATAGCTCGAATTTTTGATCAAACACCGTACTTTATGAGTGAAGCATTTAGTCTCGTGGATTGTTACTTAGCTCCATTACTCTGGCGCTTACCTAAATTAGGTATTAATTTATATAGTGCAAGTACAAAAGAATTTAATGAATATATGAAAAGACTTTTTGAAAGAAAAGCGTTTCGAGCTTCTCTAACTGAAGCTGAACGTGAAATGCCGCAAATATTTTAAATGATCTATTTATCACCAACCATTATCTGAATTTAATTAAATATAACCTGATTATTCAAAGCTTAATAATGGATTTATGCTATTGATTTCATTTCACCTTATTAGTCTAATTTAATAGGTTTAAAATCTCAATGATGTTTATTAATATAAAATTTTATTTATTATGCTTTTATGGTAGATTTTATTTATATAAGATATAACTGGTTACATAATGATAAGTTTAGCTGTTTAAATTATTTTATATTATTCATCATTTATTTAGATAATTTAATTATATTAAAGATCATGGAAAATATTGAAATTAAAAACATACTCATGAATACTTTATCTATACAGAAAGTATATGTTACCGGTAATGGTAATCATTTTAAAATTATTGCTGTAGATGATAAATTTTCAGAAATGAGCAGATTGACCAAACAACAATTTATTTATAAACCTCTGATGGAATATATTGCAAATAATAGCATCCATGCGCTTGTTATTAAAACTTATACCACTAAAGAATGGTATGAATTGAATCAACCGGTAGATTGATGATAATCTATAAATAATTAAGATGGATAAATTTTATGTGCATGGACCAACTCAGCTCAATGGTGAAATTAAGATTTCAGGTGCTAAAAACGCTGCATTACCTATCATGTTTGCTACGTTATTAGCCGAAGAACCCGTAGAGATACAAAATATTCCAAAACTTATAGATATTAATACTACAATAAAACTACTTAGTTATTTAGGAGTTAAACAGGTATTTAATAATAACCGAGTATTGATTGATGCTAGTAATATTAGTACATATTGTGCTCCTTACGAATTAGTAAAAACTATGCGAGCATCTATTTGGGCTCTAGGATCACTACTAGCTCGTTTCGGAAAGGGTAGAATATCACTTCCAGGAGGATGTACCATTGGCGCACGTCCAGTTGATCTACATATTTCTGGTTTAAAACAATTAGGAGCTAAGATCACCTTAGAAGGTAGTGAGCTTAATGGTATTGTCAATGGACGGTTAAAAGGCACTTATATTTTTATGGATAGAGTTAGTGTCGGGGCTACGGTAACTATTATGTGTGCTGCTACATTGGCAATTGGTGAAACTATTATTGAAAATGCCGCCAAAGAACCTGAAGTAGTGGATACTGCTAGATTCTTAAATTGCCTAGGCGCTAAAATTAGGGGAGTAGGAGGAGATCGCATCACTATCACAGGTGTCAAACGTCTTGGAGGTGGGAGTTATAGTATTATTCCTGACCGGATAGAAACAGGTACTTTTCTGGTAGCGGCAGCGGTTTCTGGTGGAAGTATATTATGTCGGAATACACAGCCACATACCTTAGATGCTGTATTAGCTAAATTACGTGAAGCTGGAGCTGAAATCATTATTGGTAATGACTGGATCAAACTTAACATGTACGGAAAGCGGCCGCATGCGGTTAATATTTGCACGGCACCATATCCTGGATTTCCAACTGATATGCAAGCACAATTTTCTCTGTTAAATATTATTTCTTATGGTAGTGGTGTGATTACTGAAAAAATTTTCGAAAATCGTTTTAAGCATGTACCGGAATTAATTAGAATGGGAGCCAGTGCTCAATTAGATAATAATAATATTATTTGTTATGGTGTAAAAAGGTTGTTGGCTGCTAAAGTAATTGCCTCAGATTTACGGGCCGCCGCCTGTTTAATTATAGCAGGATGCATCGCTTATGGTACGACCATCATTGATCGTATCGATTATATAGATCGAGGATATGAAAACATTGAGAATAAATTGACCATGTTGGGTGCTAAAATTAAGCGGGTACGTTCAAATTACAATATTTAGTGTAATCATAATTATGATCCTTAGCTATAAATATTAATATCCAGTAAATTCTGAATGAATATAATAGTATCAGTATATAATGAATGATAGTAATGGAGTCTAATATGTATGCAGTTTTCCAAACTGGTGGTAAACAATATCGAGTAAAAACTGGTCAAATAATTCGTCTAGAAAAGCTTAATATCGTAAAGGGAAAAACCATTGATTTTGATCAGGTATTAATGATTGTAAATGGTAATAATATTAATATTGGGGCTCCTTTAGTAAAAGGAGGTAGAGTTAGTGCTGATATAATTGATCATGATCGCGGAAAAAAAATTAAGATCATTAAATTTCGTAGACGTAAACATTACCGCAAAAAACAAGGTCATCGTCAATGGTTTACCACCGTAAAAATTAATAATATTAGTTTTTAATAGAGGATTTTGATAAATGGCACATAAAAAAGCAGGCGGTTCAACTCGCAATGGCCGAGATTCTAAAGCTAAGCGTCTTGGTATGAAACGTTACGGTAGTGAGTTAGTGGAATCTGGTAGTATCATTATTCGTCAACGTGGTACAAAATTTCATGCCGGTATGAATGTAGGTTGTGGACGTGATCATACTTTATTTGCCTTGAGATCCGGTAAGGTAAAAATATCATTCAAAGGATCGAAAAAACGCCAATATATTAATGTAATATAATTATCTCAAATTTAATAGAGGTGTCAAACTACAATATCCCGTTTAATACGGAGAAATGAAATAAATATGAAATTCATTGATGAAGCCTTAATTACGGTTATTGCAGGAAATGGAGGAAGTGGTTGTGTAAGCTTCCGACGTGAAAAATATATTCCAAAAGGTGGACCAGATGGCGGTGATGGTGGCAATGGTGGTAACGTTTATATAGCAGGTGATGTCAATTTAAATACACTTGTTGACTTTAATTTTGAGAGAATCTTTCGGGCAGGTGACGGTAAAAAAGGACAAAGTCGCAATAGTACTGGAAAAAATGGAAAACATGTTATTATAAAAGTTCCGCTGGGTACCCGAGTGATTGATAAAAATACACATCAAATTCTAGGTGATTTAGTAAAAAATGAACAAAAAATTTTAGTTGCTACAGGAGGTTACCATGGTTTAGGTAATACCAGATTTAAATCTTCAATTAACCGTACTCCATTTCAAAATAGTTCTGGAGAATTAGGAGACAAACGTGAGTTAAAATTAGAACTAATGCTTATTGCAGATGTTGGAGTAGTAGGATTACCAAATGCTGGTAAATCTACTTTTATTAGAGCGGTTTCCACTGCAAAACCTAAAGTAGCAGCTTACCCATTTACTACATTAGTACCTAGTATTAGTGTAGTTAGAATTGATCAAAAGCAAAGTTTTGTTATTGCTGATATACCAGGTATAATTAAAGGAGCATCTAATGGAGAAGGATTAGGAGTTCGTTTTCTAAAACATCTAGAACGTTGTCGAATGTTATTACATATAATCGATATAGAGCCAATGGATGGCTCAGATCCATTAAATAATATACGCATTATTCTTAAGGAACTTGAGAAATATAGTAAACAATTAGCCCAAATGCCATGCTGGTTAGTTTTTAATAAAATAGATCTATGTAAAAGTAAAAAAAAAGAAACTCAAGGATATGCTGAATCAATCACTCAAACATTAGGATGGAAAGAAAAATGTTACTTGATCTCAGCTAATTCTAGAGAAGGAATTCAGTCTTTATGCTCTGATGTAATGTCTTTTATAAAAAAAGATTTAATATTTCATCCCAATAATTCTAACAGGTTATTTGAAAAAAATCTTCCCTGGGAATAAAAAAAAGATTTCTTTCACTTGGTGAAGTAAATCCTACACTACAGCCTAACCATTTCATAGAATCTGCTATTCAAACACCTTGAGATCATAATATTCAAAAAATTTTGAAGCATATTTAATATCTAATCCAACCTTTACGTATCGGAAAAGCAAAGCAATAACGATAAATATAAGAAAATAACTGGAAGATTTTTTTTCCACATATATACCAGATATATTGCGAACTTATACACCCTATACTACTAGATAGTAAAGCACTAAGCATATCTAATGGCCAGTGTAATCCTAGGTAAATTCTAGACCAAGCAATAACTATACCTATAAAAAAAATGATTATTCCTGACCATATTCGATGCCAAAAACTAAAAGCAATAGCACAAGCAAAAATGATCGTTCCATGATTACTAGGAAAAGAATTGCTTTTACTATGTTTCAAGAATACATAACCTAATCCAATAGTAAAAGGACGTTCATGAGGAAATAATTTCCTTATACTATAAGAAATTAATAAACTAATAATTATGGCAATAACTGTTTTTAATACTAATTTTCGCTGTACAGTAATGCAATTTTTAGAACCCCAAAACCATAGAATACTAAATATTAATGGAATCACCAATATTAAATATTGCGCTAAGTATGTAGCTAAAATAATAAGGAAATGTAGTGAATGAGGAGTAGCATTAACCCAACTAAAGATAGTTTGGTTCAGCCGTTCCAACATCTCTGTTGTATCAAATCTCAGGTCAATATCCGATAATATGGTTGTTAAAATTTAACTATCTATAAGAATAGGCCAAAGGATCACAACCAATGTACCTGCTAAAGTAAGAAGAACATTGGCAATTGCGTAGGTACCTGCATACCCAAGGGCAGGTATATTACTATGGGATGCTTCATTGATAATTTCCATCGCAGGCGCACAGGTACGTGCTCCCATTATGGCACCAAATAAAAGTGCACGATTCATATGTAAAATCCAGGCCCCAAAGAAAAAACAGATCATAACTGGTAGTAAGCTTACTAATAAGCCAGAAATTAACATTTCTAGTCCTATACTACCTACACCATGCATAATGCTATTTCCGGCATTTAATCCAACTCCTGCCATAAATATTATTAGACCAAATTCCTTCACCATAGTTAGTGCCCCTTGAGGTATATAACCAAAAGTTGGGTGATTGGCACGTAAAAAACCGAGCATAATTCCTGCAAATAGTAGTCCGGCTGCATTACCTATACTAAAAGTAAAATGATTAACTTGAAAAGTAATCATTCCAATGATTAATCCAATAACAAAAAAACTACAAAAAGCTAACAAATCAGTTACTTGACTATGTATAGAGATAAAACCAATGCGATCTGCAACAGTTTTTACACGTCGGGCTTCACCACTAATTTGTAAGACATCACCTTTATTCAGAATAATATTATCATCAAGTGGCATTTCAATTTGACTGCGGATTACATGATTTAAAAAACAACCATGATCGGTTAATTTTAATTGACTCAAACGCTTATTAACAACATTATGATTTTTTACAACAATCTCCTCAGTAACGATGCGCATATCTAGTAAATCACGATCAAATACCTCTTTTCCATTGCGAAAACTTGGGTCTAATCGGGCATGTGCTTCTGGATAACCTACTAGAGATATTTCGTCTCCAACCTGAAGTACAGCATCACCATCTGGATTAGCTAGAATGCCGTTACGTCGGATGCGCTCAATATAACAACCTGTCTGAAGGTAAATTCCCAGTTCACGTAAGTTTTTACCACCTGCCCACGCTACTAATTCTGAACCAACTCGATAAGCTCTAATTACAGGTAACCATACTTTACGTCCGGTATCTAATCCACGTTCTCTGGCAATTTGTTGTGCACTAGTAGATAAATCATGTTGTTGTAATTTTGGTAAATAGCGTGCTCCAATGATTAGACTTACCAATCCTAAAAGATATGTTAAAGCATAGCCTAAACTTAGGTGATTCTGTGCAATTCGAAGTGCATCAGTCTCCATTAACGTCTGACGTAAGGTATCATCTGCTCCTACAAGGACAGGAGTAGATGTAATCGATCCTGCTAATATTCCAGCAGCGAGACCCATATCCCAGTGAAATATAGATCCTAATCCAAAAAGAGTTAATAGGGCACTAGTAATCATTATTAAAGTAAGTAATAAGTAATTCTTACCATCTCTAAAAAAAATCGAGAAAAAATTGGGTCCAGCTTCAATACCTACACAAAATATAAATAGGATAAATCCGAGATTAAAAGTTTCTGTATTGACAATAAATTGTTGTTGTCCTATAATTAGCGAAACTAAGAGAATGCCAATTGAATTTCCCAATTGAAGTGTGCCTATGCGCAATTTTCCCATACATAGACCTAATGTAAGAATCACAAATAACAGAAGTACATAATTTTCACTTAATAGTTTGACAATATTTATATTCATCAATTATTCTATTTTATTAAGTAATTTAGTATTATACATAGTATAATACTAGTAAATAACATAAAGATGTAGATAATATTTTATCGCACTTTGAAGATAAAATTCAACAATAATTTTTATTATTATTGTTACAGAGGTTAGTATATTACAACAATGGTTAAATAACCAGTATATTATCTGCTTTCAATGTTAATTTAATAGTTATGCAGCATAGGCTCATAAAATGTTTTGAATGCTCAAATATAATGTGACTACTACTTGAGTAAAATCACAGAACTTTTCTCATTAAAATTAAATGCGAATACTTTAACAATTCCAGTTTTTTTTGGAGATTCCAGGTAAATTTAAGCTAATTCTTTGCTAGACATTAATTATTGCTATAGAAATTACATTCATAAAAGTTGAAAGTGATAAACAAATTTATATAGTCATGATGGAAGCTTTCGCAAATAATTAAAAGAGTAGAATTTTCAATACCACTAAAATTTATTACCTTAAATAAAAATCTCATGTATGAGGTTAGCGCAAGTATAAAATTATATAAATCTATTTGAAGATGATAATCTCTTGCTAGTTATTTTATTTTTGTAGAAATTTTACTAGATAACGATAATATTATGCTTATGGCATCTATAAAAGAACAACTTATTAAGTTACGCACATTATTGCTATATCATGAATATCAATATCATACGTTAGGTAAACCACAATTAACTGATGCTGAATATGATAAACTTATGTTGAAGTTGTATGATTTAGAAAATAATTATCCTGAATTAATCACCCCGAATTCTCCAACACAGCGAGTAGGTTCTTTATTACTCACTAATTTTGATACAGTTCAACATAAAACGCCTATGCTATCATTGAATAATGTTTTCGACGAAACAGGTTATTGGAAATTTGTTAGACAAATTCAGGAACGTCTAAAATTAAATACCATGATAAATTTTTGCTGTGAACTGAAGCTAGATGGGCTAGCAGTTAACTTACTATATGAAAATGGAGTGCTAATACAAGGATCAACACGTGGAGATGGAAGGACTGGTGAAAATATTACTAAGAATGTATATACTATTGCGGAAATACCACGAATTATTAGAAATAAGAATCTCCCTCATAGTATAGAGATCCGTGGTGAAGTTTTTATGAAAAAAAATATTTTAAAAAAACTTAAGAGAACGGCTCGGCAATCTGGACAAAGAATTTTTGCTAATTCTCGCAATGCAGCTGTTGGATCTCTACGTCAAGCAGATCCAAGGATTACTGCCCAACGTAAACTTTCATTTTATACATATGGTATTGGTTCATGGGAAGGTGGAGAGATCCCCAGCAGCCATTGGCAGACATTAATGCAATTAAAAAAATGGGGTTTCCCTATATGCGATGACAGTTATCTTTGCAAAACAGCTGAAGAAGTTCTCTATTTATATAATAAAATTCAAGCAGGACGCTCAAAATTAGACTTTGATATTGATGGTATAGTAATTAAAGTAGATTCACAAATTTTACAGAAGCAGTTAGGTTGCGGGGCACGTGCTCCGCGATGGGCTCTAGCATTTAAATTTCCAGTACAAGAACATTTAACTTATTTACGTGAAATTAAATTCCAGGTAGGACGTACAGGTGTTATCACACCGGTAGCACGACTTGAACCAATCAGGATTAGTGGCGTTATAATAAGCAATGCTACCTTACATAATTTTACAGAGATTGAGCATTTAGACTTACATATTGGCGATAGAGTATTGATTCGTCGTGCCGGGGAAGTAATCCCGCAGATAATTAAGGTGATAAAATCACAGAGGCCATTAAATGCCAGTAAAGTAGTTTTGCCAGAATATTGTCCAGTTTGTCATTCGAAAATTTCGCGGTGGCAAAGAGTAGCACGCTGTACTGGAAACATGAGTTGTTCTGCCCAACTTAAAGAATCTTTAAAACATTTTGTATCACGTAGGGCACTAAATATCAAGGGGCTAGGAAATAAAATTATTAATCAACTAGTTGATCAGCAATATGTTTACACTTTCGCAGATTTATTTAAGCTGACTACTGATCAACTAGTTAATTTAGATCATATAGGAACTAAAACAGCAAACCGTATTATTAATGCTATAACTAAAGCTAAAAAAACCACCTTATCACGCTTTATATATTCATTAGGAATTATTAAAGTAGGAGAAGTAATGTCGTTAAATTTAGCGAATTATTTCGGTAACTTTAGTGCTTTGATGACTGCTGAGATTGAAACTTTAATTCAAGTTGAAAATATTGGTCTAAATGTTGCAATAAATATCCAAAAATTTATGAAAAATCGAAGTAATCGTGAAATTATACATCGATTATTAGAAAATATTAGTATTTCATAGCTTATCGATAAAATTAAACAAAATTTATGATTTATGCGTGAGGTAATCATCTAAATTTGTAATATTGGAAAAAGATTAGTTAATACTAATCATTCAATCAATAATGGTAAAGTAAAATATTTGAACACATGTGTGCAATTAATCATATAAGAAATTTCTCAATTATAGCCCATATTGATCATGGTAAATCAACATTATCTGATAGATTAATTGAATTAGGTGGTGGATTGTCTAATCGCAAAATTACTAATAGAGTTCTAGATTCTATGGATTTGGAGCGTGAACGTGGCATTACAATAAAAGCAAGAAGTGTGACACTTCATTATCATGCAAAAAATGGCAACACTTACTTATTAAATTTAATTGATACTCCTGGTCATGTTGATTTTTCTTATGAAGTTTCCAGATCCCTGGCGGCATGTGAAGGGGCATTATTAGTAGTTGATGCTGGACAAGGAATTGAAGCACAAACTTTATCTAATTACTCTACTGCACTAGAAATGGATCTAAGGATTGTACCTATTATCAATAAAATCGATTTGCCTATTGCTGATCCTCATAGGGTTGCTCAGGAAATCGAAGAAATTCTTGGTATCAAAGCCGCTGATACTGTATACTGCTCGGCAAAAACCGGTGTCGGAGTAGTTGAAGTACTTGAACGCTTAATACGTGATATACCTTCACCAGATGGTGAAGAACATGCTCCATTACAAGCACTTATTATTGACTCATGGTTCGATGATTACCTTGGTGTGGTTTCGTTAATAAGAATTAAAAATGGTAACCTTCGTAAAGGAGATAAAATAAAACTAATTAATAGTAAACAATTTTATTATGTAGAACGGCTAGGGATTTTCACACCTAAACCAATTGATAGTAATATATTACATTGTGGCGAAGTAGGTTGGTTAGCCTGTGCTATTAAAGATATTACGCGGGTTCCAGTAGGAGATACCATAACACTTGCTGACAATTCCTCGAGTCAAGCTCTTCCAGGTTTTAAAAAAGTTAAACCTCAGACATATGCCGGGTTATTTCCAATTAATAATGAAGACTATGAAGTATTTCGTAATGCACTAAGTAAGCTTAGTCTTAATGATGCATCCTTATATTATGAACCTGAAAAATCAAGTACCTTAGGTTTTGGCTTTCGCTGTGGATTTTTAGGTTTATTACACATGGACATTATTCAAGAACGCTTAAGAAGAGAGTATAATATTGAATTGGTAACTACTTTGCCAACCGTAATCTATCAGTTAGAAACCAAAAAAGGTGAAATTATATATATCGATAGTCCATCTCGTCTTCCACCTTATAATCAGATGATTGTATTACGTGAACCTATTGCAGAATGTCGGATATTTTTACCTCAATATTATTTAGGAAATGTCATTACCTTATGTATAGAAAAGCGTGGAGTTCCAGTGAATATGTTTTACCACCGTAATCAAGTTGAGTTAATATATGAAATTCCCATGGCTGAAATATTTATTAATTTTTTCGATAGATTGAAATCTGTATCTAGTGGATATGCAACCTTAGATTATAATTTCAAGCGGTATCAAGTATCAGATTTGGTAAGAGTAGATATCTTAATGAATAAACACAGCGTGGACGCACTATCAATGATTACTCATCGGACTCATGCACAACAACGTGCCAATAAAATACTAGAAAAAATTAAAAATATTATTCCACGTCAGCAATTTGATATTAATATTCAGGCAGCGATAGGAAATCGGATTATCGCAAGATCAACTATAAAGCAATTGCGAAAAAATGTCCTGGTAAAATGTCATGGTGGTGGCGATGTTAGCAGGAAGAAAAAGTTACTGACAAAACAAAAACAAGGTAAGAAACGTTTAAAAATTTTAGGAAAAATTGAAATTCCACCGGAAGCTTTTTTAACTATTTTGCATGTTGATAAATTAAATTAATAAAGGAAAATTTATGGCGCATACATTGGCTTTAATCTTAGCAATCGGAACATTGATAACCGGGCTAATGTGGGCTATCGATAAATTGAAATCCCCATCGAACAATGGATATCTTAATAATACAACTAACAAATGGATGAAAACGATAGTTGACCTATTTCCAGTATTCTTAATGGTTTTTTTAGTGCGATCTTTTATGTTAGAACCATTTCAAATTCCATCCGGTTCAATGATACCTACACTGCTTATTGGAGATTTTATTATGGTTGAAAAATTTGCTTATGGTATTAAAAACCCTATAACACAAAATACATTGATAAAAACTGGACATCCCCATAGAGGAGATATTGTAGTTTTTAAATATCCACCAAATCCCCATCTAGATTATATTAAACGTGTCATTGGATTACCTGGAGATTTAATTCAATATGATCCGATACTCAAGAAATTAACTATAAAACCTTCATGTAATGATATTCCTAAGTTATGTAAGACTTTCAATATTAATTATTCTCCAATGAAAGATAGCAATTTTATCCAGGATTTTAACGGCATAAAAGAGGTAAGCAAGACTTACTCTCAGATGTCACAAAAATTTTTACCTGACAATGGCTTACGTCTTTTAGAACGCCAAGAATTTCTTGGTAAAATTAATCATCGCATTTTGCTAATCCCTAATGTACCTAGTATTACAGATCTATATTATCTCCAACCTGGTCAACCCAAGGCTAGTTGGTTAGTTCCTACAGGATATTATTTTATGATGGGAGATAACCGTGATAACAGTGCTGATAGTCGTTACTGGGGATTTGTTCCGGAAAAGAATTTAGTTGGAAAAGCTATATTTATCTGGATGAGTTTTAATAAACAAGAAAACCAATTACCTACAGGTATTAGATTAAATCGTGTTGGGTGGTTATACTAATAAATTTTATTGCCAGTACTTATTAAGTGAACTTTATTATGCTCCAACTACTTCAGAAAAACATAGGATATACTTTTCAACAATCTTTATTACTACAGCAAGCATTAACTCATAGAAGTGCCAGTAGTAAACACAATGAACGACTAGAGTTTTTGGGCGATTCTATCTTAAGTTATGTTATAACTAATGCGCTTTATCATCTGTTTCCACAGGTTAATGAAGGTAATATGAGTAGAATGCGTTCTACATTAGTGCGTGAATATACTTTAGCTGAAATCGCACGCGAGTTCAATATAGGTAGCTATTTGCGTTTGGGATCCGGAGAAATTAAAAACGGTGGGTCGTATCGAGAATCTATTTTAGCTGATACAATTGAAGCTATTATTGGTGGGATTTTTATAGATAGTAATATTTATACGGTAGAAAATTTAATCTTAATATGGTATCAATCTCGTATTTCACATCTTACTCCGGGAGAGAAGCAAAAAGATCCTAAAACTCGTCTCCAGGAATTTCTACAAAGTCAGAAATTACCACTTCCTACCTATTTAGTAGTTAAAGTTCACGGAGAAGCACATGATCAAATTTTTACTATTAGATGTCAAATCAGCGGTAGAGCGGAAATGGTTATTGGAATGGGTAGGAGTCGTAGAAAAGCCGAGCAGGTAGCAGCTGAGCAAATGTTGATTAAGTTAGGAATTGATAATTGAATAACGCACTTCAAACCTATTGCGGCTATATTACAATATTTGGTAAAACCAATGTAGGTAAATCTAGTTTACTGAATCAACTCATAGGAGACAAAATATCAATTACTTCACGTAAACCACATACTACTATTGATCCTATTCTAGGAATACATACTAAAGGAAATCTTCAGGCTATTTATATTGATACTCCGGGTTTTTCTACAAAATCTATAAAAAATTTCCACCAGTTTATGACTTTTAGAAGTAGTTATATTAATAATGTTGCACTCGTGCTATTTCTGGTAGCAGGTACATCTTGGACTAAAGATGATGAAATTATATTGAATGTACTACGTAATAATGCAGTTCCAGTAATCTTAATAATCAATAAGGTTGATACTCTAGCTAATAAAAGTAAATTATTACCTCATATAAAATTTTTAATGAATAAAATGGAATTTATAGATATTATACCAACCTCTGCAAAGAAGGGATATAATCTTGATGTTATCGTAAATCTGATTCATAAATATTTACCCTTAAAAGCACATCAATTCCCTAAATTGAGGGTTACTGATAAATCTGAACAATTTAGAGTATCGGAAATTATTAGAGAAAAATTAATTAGTCTTCTTGGAGCTGAACTACCTTATTTCGTGAAAGTTAAAATTGAAAAAATGACTTTTAATAAACTTGGTCAGTATAATATTGACGTTTTGATATTAGTTAAACGTTTAGCTCATAAAAAAATAGTGATTGGTAGCAAAGGCAGTAAAATTAGAGATATTTGTATTAAATCAAGAAAAGATATACAAATGATGTTAAAAACCAAAGTACATCTTAAATTATGGGTTAAGATGAAAATTAATTGGGATAATGATCCTATTCTATAAGGCTAGAACAACTAAACTACCTAAATTTCATAAGTATAGAGGTTTTTATCATGGCGGAATTACTGTTAGGTGTTAATATTGATCATATTGCTACAATTCGTAATGCACGAGGTTGTAATTATCCAGATCCAGTACAAGCAGCATTTATTGCTGAGCAAGCTGGTGCAGATAGTATTACAGTACATTTGAGAGAAGATCGTCGTCATATTAATGATCGTGATATACAAATTTTGCGGCAAACTATTCAGACCAGAATGAACCTAGAAATGGCAGTAACTGATGAAATGTTAGAAATTGCGTGTAGTATCCGTCCATGGAGTTGCTGTTTAGTACCGGAACAGAGAAAAGAAATTACTACTGAAGGAGGCTTAGACGTTATTGAACAACAATCTAAAATTGTGCATGCTATTAAACGTCTAAAGTTAGCCGGCATTTTCGTTTCATTGTTTATCAACGCTGATGAACGGCAGATTGATGCCGCAATTGCAAGTGAAACTTTAGGTATAGAAATACACACAGGTATTTATGCGTTAGCAAAATCCTCAACCGAAAAAAATAAAGCATTATCACGCATCATTCATGCGGTAAAATATGCTGCTAATAAAGGTTTGATAATTAACGCTGGTCATGGTTTAAACTATCATAATGTCCAATCAATTGCAGCTTTAACACAAATAACTGAACTTAATATTGGTCATGCAATAATTAGTCGTGCAACTTTAAATGGTTTAGCTAGTGCAGTCGCTGACATGAAACATATTATACAAAAATCACGTAGATGACTATATTAGGCTTAGGGGCTGATATTGTTAACATCAGCCGTATTGAAAAGGTAATCTGCCGTTTTGGGGATAAATTTGCCAAACGCATCTTATGTAACCTAGAATTGGAAAAATATTTGCTTGATAGATATCCAATTCGTTTTTTGGCAAAAATTTTCGCAGTTAAAGAAGCCGCTGCCAAAGCTTTTGGTACAGGTATTGGTAGTAATCTTACTTTTAAAAATTTTGAAGTTTTTAAAGATAAATATGGTAAACCATATTTGCGATGTTGGCAAAATGCGGCTCTGATCTCAGAAAATATAGGAGTAATACGCATTCATCTTACATTAACTGATGAAAAAGATTACGTATATGCGCTAGTTATTATAGAAAACTAATAATCAGATATTAATCTCTCATTATTGCATTATTAATAGGACATACTATTTGGCAATTTGGTTTTTCGTAAAATCCTATACATTCAGTACATAAATCCTGGTTGATATGATAAGTACCATCGATCATTAAAATCGCATGATTTGGACATTCTGGTTCGCACATTTCACAATTAACACAATAGTCTGTAATTCTTAAAGCCATAATTAATTATTTTAAGATGATTTGATATTAAAAATAATACTGCATACGGATTAAAAATACAATAAAGTTTACATATTTTATTTAAGCTAATTTAGCTTACAGGAAAATAAATTAAGCTATAATTTTCAATACCAACTGCATTTAAACGTTGCGCACCAGGACATCCACATAAGGTGATAATGAAGGCGGCATGATGAATAAGCTTAATGGTCACTTCAATAGTTCCTCCGGTAGCTAAAAGATCATCAACAATTAATATTATATCATTAGGTATAATTGCATCTTGATGCAACTCAAGCATATTATTACCATACTATATAACTTTCAGAGAAAGTATTACATGGTAGTGGCATAAAACCAACTAATAGACCTAATGCCACTGGTGCACCAAATAAAAAACCGCGATATTCTATTCCAACTACTTTCGTAATTTTATTATTTTGATAATGTGCTACTAATATTTCAATGCAATAAGCAAATGCTTTTGGAGTTTTCAGTAAATTAGTAATATCTCGAAAAATAATCCCAGGCTTTGAATAATTAGGAACACTTCTAATGCTGTTTTTTTATGAATTCCAATTGTTGCGATATTATAATCATGATAATTAAATTATTAATGATAAAAATCTCATTTTTAATTATAAGGTGAGATAATCAAGCATTACATAACATCTATTACCTCAAATATTTGATTAATCGAATCGCTAGCAATTTAATATGGTTTGATTAGGTTTACTTAGCTAAAGGAAACCCTGGTAGCTACATCTCGGCACCGGCGTTACACTTTTCGGCTGCTTCCTCCCGGACCTGACCGTTTAAAGAGTTAGCCTTGCGAGAGAACCATCAAGATTTCCATACTTATGCTATCAAAGTTGATTTTTCAATGCAACTAATAGAAAATTGCTAATTAGGACGATAACCTAAATTTTAGGTTTATTAATCAACTATGGAATTCACTATGTTTGAAACAATATCAGCGGCTCCAGACGATGCAATTTTAGGTCTGACCGAACAGTTTTATAATGATTCGCGTTCTAATAAAATTAATCTCGGAATTGGTGTTTACACCGATGATACTGGAAGTACACCAATATTAAATAGTGTAAAGAAAGCTGAAAAATTTTTAATAAAAAATGAAAAAACAAAAAATTACTTAAGTATTGAAGGAATCGCAGAATTTGCTCATTATACTCAAATTTTATTATTTGGAGAATCCAGTAATATTATTCATAACAATTTAGCCCGCACCGCCCAAACACCAGGTGGAACTGGAGCCTTACGCATAGCAGCAGATTTCTTTGCTAACCAAAATAATAATACGAAACGCGTGTGGATCAGTAATCCCAGCTGGCCAAATCATAGAAACATCTTTTTAGCAGCTGGGTTAAATGTATATGAATATCCTTGGTATAACTCAGAAAATCATTCTCTTGACTTTGATAATTTGTTATCCTCTTTACAGTCGCAAGTTAAAGCAGGCGATATAGTACTATTTCATAGTTGTTGCCATAATCCAACTGGGGTTGACCCAACTATTGAACAATGGAAAAAACTCGCTACATTATCTAAAATCAACCATTGGCTACCTCTATTTGATTTTGCTTATCAGGGTTTTGCTAATGATTTGGAAAAAGATGCACAAGGATTGCGTATTTTCTCTAAATATAATCAAGAAATGATCGTGGCTAGTTCCTATTCAAAAAATATGGGACTATATAATGAACGGGTAGGAGCACTAACAATAATTGCTCAAACCACCATGATAGCTGATAAAGTTTTCAGTCATATTAAAGCCACCATTCGTACTAATTACTCTAATCCACCTTTTCATGGTGCCGCTATTGTAACTACTATTCTTAGCAATGAAGAACTTAGAACAATCTGGCATCATGAAATTACCATGATGCGCCGCAGGATTCGCCAGATGCGTCAATTATTCGTTAGTACTTTGCTAAAAAAAGGTCTGAAAAAAGATTTAAGCTTTATAAATACTCAAAATGGTATGTTTTCTTACAGTGATCTTACTAAGAAGCAAGTGATTCGATTGCGCGAAGAATTTGGAATTTATGTATTAAATTCAGGGCGCCTGAATATAGCAAGTATGACATACCATAATATGGATTTTTTATGTAACGCTATTATATCAATATATAATGATTAATTTTAATGTTAATATAACGTGGTTTCTAAAATATAGAAGTGAGATATCTTGAAAATTCTTGTTGATGAAAATATTCCACATGCCTATAAGCTTTTTAGTAAAACAGGAAAAGTGATTTTTATTTCTGGAAGAAAAATCCCTAAAGATCTGTTATACATAGCAGATGCCTTATTAGTGCGTTCGGTTACCAAAGTTGATGCAACTTTATTAGAAGGTAAAAACATTAAATTTGTTGGTACCACTACAGCTGGTACTGATCATATCGATGAAAAATTTTTGATAAACCATGGAATTTTTTTTGCAGCCGCACCAGGTTGTAATGCAATCGCTGTAGCAGAATATGTAATTTCTGCGATTTTAACGTTAGCAGAACGTGATAATTTTTCCATCAAAGATCGCATTATAGGAATTATTGGAGTAGGCCATGTTGGTTATTGCTTACATAAAAAATTACTAGCATTAGGTGTTAGAACAATATTATGTGATCCACCACGAGCGGCCAGAGGAGAACAAGGTATCTTTAGTTCACTAAAGGAAGTAGTTTGTCAAGCAGATATTTTAACTTTACATACACCATTATTAACAAAAGGACCGTGGAAAACCCGATATTTATTTAATAGTACACTTTTAAGTAGTCTGAAACCTAACTCAATTTTAATTAATGCCAGTAGAGGACCAGTGGTTGAAAATTTAGCTTTGCTGGAATTATTGAATAAGCGAAATGATTTAAGTATAGTACTAGATGTTTGGGAAAATGAGCCCGCCTTATCATTATCTCTATTAGATAAAGTAGATATCGGTACCGCACATATTGCTGGTTATACCTTAGAGGGAAGAATGCGTGGTACAATACAAATCTTGGCAGCTTTAAGACAATTTTTAGGACAGCCACAACCATTAGTAGCATTGAAAAAATTACTACCTATAGCTAAAATCAATTATGTTAGATTGAATGGAAAATTCAATCAAGTAAGTTTAACAAGATTAGTGCACTTAGTGTACGATATACGTTATGACGATGCACTATTACGTAAAACTGTACAAAATCAAGAAGGATTTGATCTTTTAAGAAAAAATTATCGTGAAAGAAGAGAATGGTCTTCATTATATATACAATGTAATAACGCTAATACTGCATCGATACTTAAAAATCTAGGTTTTAATGCATTTTATGAAAGCTAGTAGTCATCAAAATATGGAATAGTTTTCCGCTTATTAATAATGAATGATAATAATAAAATTATTACGAATTGATATTTATTATCATGAGCAAAGTGTCTATGAGACTACGCTATATGAAATCCAGAAATAAATTTGCACTATGTGTTGAATATGACGGAAGTAAATATTATGGTTGGCAACGACAAGCAAAAGTGCCAAGCATACAAGCTTGTTTAGAATATGCTTTGTCAAAAATAGCTAATCATTCAGTCACAACTTACTGTGCAGGACGCACAGATGCAGGAGTTCATAGTATTGGGCAAATAGTTCATTTTGAAACTCATACCTGGCGCCAAATGGAAGCTTGGACAAGAGGTGTCAATACCAATTTACCAAACGATATTGCTGTACGCTGGATCAATATAGTACCAGATGATTTTCATGCTAGATTTAGTGCTTTAGCACGCCGCTATTTTTATGTAATTTATAATCACCGATTGAAACCTGCTTTATTAAATAGAAGGGTAATGCATTATCATCTCCCATTAGATGATCAACGTATGCAGCTTGCTGGACAATATTTACTAGGGGAAAATGATTATACTTCGTTCAGATCAGGACAATGTCAATCAAAAAATCCATGGCGTAAAATTATACATCTAAACGTTGCCAGAATTGATGACTATATTATCGTAGATATTAAAGCTAATGCTTTTTTAAGTCATATGGTTAGAAATATCGTGGGATGTTTGATAGAAGTTGGTTGTGGAAATCAACAAGAACACTGGATAGCAGAACTACTGACAGCAAAAAATCGGCAATTGGCAGCAAATCAAGCTAAGGCTCAAGGTCTCTATTTAGTTTCGATTGATTATCCAGTAAATTTTTATTTACCAAAAATACCGTTAGGAGGTTGGTTTTTATTTCCTAGTACTAAACAAGTTGCCAGTGAAATTACTGAAGAAAAAGTACAAATATAGGTTTGATGAATCATTAAAAGTATTACTCAATTGAAACACAAAGGTATCAAATGATACTTATGTCATGCTCCATGGGAGCAAGTAGGAGCTCGTTTTGTTAAAGCTGTAGAACAAGCATTACATTGCCCATTAATATGTTTTTCTGCTAGTTGTGGTGCCCGCATGCAATAAGCAGTTATCTCACTAATGCAAATGGCAAAACCTAAAGCTTTGATTTGTTTCGCAGGACCTCGCATTATTGAGCAAAATATGCGAGAAAATTCAACGTAGTGAGTTATTAATTGAAAAGGAGTTATTGATATGATTGTCAATCTTGCAGAGATGCTCTTTAAGTTAACTAGAATATTAACAAATTTTTTTGAATAAACCGGCTCACCAAAGCCAAAAATATGAAGTAACCTCCTTGTTGAGATAGAATCCATGAATCATCAGATGCCTAAAACTACATCTTCATTATCAATATGGCTTCGTTTTATTGAGCAGCGACACAGTTATAAAATAAAACTAGGATTAAATCAGATTCAACATATTGCTAAGAAACTAGATTTGCTTAAACCAGCTAAGAAGAGTATATTTACCGTTGGCGGTACTAACGGCAAAGGAACTACTTGTAGAGCTATAGAAACTGTACTTTTAGCGGCCGGTTATAGCACTGGAGTTTATAGTTCACCACACTTACTACGTTATACTGAAAGAGTTCGCATACAAGGCAAAGAGCTAGAAGAAACGGCATATCCGGC
The DNA here is from genome assembly GCA_041942865.1 of Candidatus Dasytiphilus stammeri. GTDB lineage: Bacteria > Pseudomonadota > Gammaproteobacteria > Enterobacterales > Enterobacteriaceae > Dasytiphilus > Dasytiphilus stammeri_J. The sequence continues at coordinate 131,707 of CP145875.1, forward strand.
GGCATTTGCAGCGATCGAAAAAGCCTGTGGTGAAACACAGCTATCTTGGTTTGAATTTAATACTTTATCAGCACTTTATCTATTTAAACAAAATTTACTAGATGTAGTCATATTAGAAGTAGGTATGGGTGGTCGTTTAGACGCAACTAATATGGTGGATTCTGATGTAGCTGTTATCACTTCTATTGCTTTGGATCATACAGAATTTTTAGGAAAAGATCGAAAGAGCATTGGACGTGAGAAAGCCGGAATCTTTAGGGCCAATAAGCCTGCGGTAGTAGGTGATTCAGATTTGCCACAAATTATAGTAGATGAAGCCAATAAGATTTCAGCGAGATTATTAATACGTGATTATAACTGGACATTCTTCAAGAAAAATAAAAGTTGGACTTTTCGTGATGATCAAGGTATAATCGAGCATCTTCAGTTGCCTAAAATTCCTATAGAAAATGCTGCAACCGCATTAGCAGCTTTACGTGCCTCTACACTAAAAATAGATACAAATATAATTTTAAGTTCCCTACATACGGCATCTTTACCCGGACGTTTTCAAACTATAGCACTAAATCCGCAGGTTATTCTTGATGTAGCACATAATCCTCATGCAGCTGCCTATTTATCGCTAAGATTAGCTGAACAACGATTAGCAAAAGGAAATCTACATATATATGCTGTAATTGGTATGCTATGTGATAAAGATATAGCTGGTACTATAGCTAATCTCAAACCTCAAATAGATTTTTGGTATTGTGCTTCTCTCAAAGGACATCGAGGTACACGGGTTGATCATTTGACTCAATATTTATCTTCAAACACGTATTACGCTTTTAATAACGTTTGTGACGCATGGCAAGCAGCAATGCATGATGCTAAACCCGATGATATTGTACTAGTATGTGGTTCATTTCAAACTGTAGCAAAGGTAATCAAAGCCATCCAAAATACTTATGGACCGGAGGTATTATCCATTCATTAATAATTTTCACATTATGGTATTATGTCAAATGGATCTAATCAAATTAGTTATCATTTTACTATTGATAACCTACCTTATAGGTAATATCTTGAGTAACTTGCCCTGTAAAAATTGATTACATTTTATATTTCATGATGAAAATTTTTCTTAGGGATAAAATATTATTTGCTAAATATGGATATCATAAAATTTATGAAGCGACTTATTATTGGTATTTCTGGGGCAAGCGGCATGATTTATGGAGTGCGAATTCTACAGATTTTGCAAAAACTAACTAATGTAGAAACTCACCTAGTAATAAGTATGGCAGCGTGTCTTACTTTAAATTTAGAAACTGAATACACTATAAATGAAATAAAATTACTGGCGGATATTGTGCACGATGTACGTAATCTAGCCGCAACTATTTCTTCAGGTTCTTTTCTTACAGATGGGATGGTGATTTTACCATGTTCTATGAAAACACTTTCCGGAATTGCATACAGTTATACCGACAATTTATTAATTCGTGCAGCAGATGTAGTTTTGAAAGAAAGGCGTACTTTAGTTCTTTGTGTAAGAGAAACACCACTACACTTAGGTCATTTACGTTTGATGTCAAGGGCGGCTGAAATGGGTGCAATCATTATGCCACCAATTCCAGCATTTTATCACCAACCTAAAACTATCCAACAATTAGTAGATCAAACAATAAGTAGAATCTTAGATCAATTTGCGATTAAACTACCTACTGATTTATACATGCGCTGGAACGATATTAAATAAAAAAACTGGGAGATCCTCTTTTATAAAGTTACAAAACTTGGGTTTAAAATTTACCTTATATATATTTAGATGGAGTTTCCAATGATATTAAAATTGCCCCCAATATTAAGGTTAAGTGCTGCTAAACATGCCGTTACTAGGATTACTGGATGGTCTGCAGATGTTATCCAAGTCTTTCCAATATGTATGGAAGATCACGATCGGCCATTGTTTATTTTAGACGTCGTGTAGCAATATCTCCTTTATTAATTATGCGACGAGCATTTATATTTTGACATAATTCAATGGCACGAATTGCTATGATATCAATATTCCAATTAATATAACCTAACACAGGTAGTGAACTTATTATTGATAAAATTAATTTACTCAGATGGTTAGCTTACTGAGCAAGGCATCACCAATTTTTTATGATAGATTCCAGTAATTTGTATCTTATATAGGTTGTAGATGGCATAAAATTACCCAAGGTGGTTGATGAATAAAAGCACCATAATCTCATTTTTTTAGTTAATCGGAAATTTATTGATGAATTGCTTTAAAGGGTTAGATAAAATCTTTTTCATAATTTCCAATAAATAATATATGATTAATTAAATTAATAGTACCAAGGACAAGGAGACACAGTATTTATTATGAGAGCTTCTCAGTGGGCATTTATAGTGTATACTGGTATCAGTATTTTACTTTGTGGTCTGATATTATTAGGATCATGGTTATTAGGCGAAAAAGCATCTAATAGAAATAAAATTATTCCTTTTGAGTCTGGTATTAATTCAGTTGGAAGTGCTCGTTTGAGATTTTCAGTAAAATTTTACTTATTAGCTATGTTTTTCGTTATTTTTGATGTAGAAGCACTATATTTATATGCATGGGCAATATCGGTGCGCGAAAGTGGTTGGCTGGGTTTTACTGAAGCTTCCATTTTTATATTTGTACTGATATCGGGTCTGATTTACTTAACGCGTCTCAAGGCATTATAATTTGGCACGGGTTTAAACCGCAGAATATTAATATGGACTATACACTTACCAGAATACAGTTAAAAGATAATGATAACAACCTCGATTCGTCGTTGCAATTGCCAAATCAAGAGGTAACCGATAACCTGCACCATAATATTTATATGGGAAAACTTGAGATAATTCTTCAAAAAATGGTTAACTGGGGACGCAAAAATTCTCTTTGGCCTTTTAACTTTGGTCTTTCATGTTGTTATGTTGAAATGGTTACATCATTCACTGCGGTTCATGATATTGCTCGTTTTGGTTCAGAAGTATTGCGCGCTTCGCCACGCCAAGCAGATTTTATGGTTATTGCGGGAACTCCTTTTATAAAAATGGCACCTATCATACGACGTCTTTACGATCAAATGTTAGAACCAAAGTGGGTTATCTCTATGGGATCGTGTGCTAACTCTGGCGGAATGTATGATATTTATTCTGTGGTTCAGGGGGTTGATAAATTTATTCCGGTAGATATATATATACCTGGTTGCCCACCACGTCCTGAAGCTTATATACAAGCATTATTATTACTACAGGAAGCTATTGGTAAAGAGCGTCGACCTCTATCATGGCTAATTAAGGATAAAGGTAAAGAGATTTCTCGTATAAATTTACCGTCCGAACGCCAGAGAAAATCCCAAGAACGCATTGCGGTACGTAATCTGCGTACACCAGATAATATTTAATCATATGATAAAATTACCGTTACCAGAAATTTCTCTAAAAGATCCAATAATTATTGATCTACATAATAATTTTGGATCAAGTAATTTTACTATTCAGCATGCTAATTATATGGGTATGCCCGTAGTTTGGATTAAACGTGAACATCTTATAGATATTGTAAAATTTTTACGTAGTGTACCTCAGCCATATTTGATGCTTTATGATTTACACGGTATGGATGAAAGATTACGCACATACCGTCAAGGTTTACCTATGGCAGATTTTTCTGTATTTTACCATTTACTGTCTATTGAACGTAACTGCGATATTATGATTAAGGTCGCATTATCAGCTAATGATTTACAGGTAGATTCTTTGACCAAATTATTTCCTAATGCTAACTGGTATGAACGTGAGACTTGGGATATGTTTGGGATTACTTTTATCGGGCATCCACATCTGACGAGAATTCTAATGCCACCAAAATGGATTGGACATCCATTAAGAAAAGATTATCCTGCTCGTGCTACTGAGTTTGAGCCATATACTCTAAATAAGGAAAAAGAGAATTTGGAAATGGAAGCTCTAACTTTCAATCCAGAAGATTGGGGTATGAAACGCAGTAGTAACCATCATGATTTCATGTTTCTTAATTTTGGCCCTAATCATCCTTCAGCCCATGGAGCATTTCGGATTATTCTACAACTTGATGGCGAAGAAATTATCGATTGTGTGCCAGATATTGGTTACCATCATCGTGGTGCTGAAAAAATTGGAGAGCGTCAAACATGGCATAACTATATACCATATACGGATCGCATTGAGTATCTTGGAGGTTGTGTTAACGAAATGCCCTATGTATTAGCAGTAGAGAAACTAGCTGGGATAGAAGTTCCCTCACGTGTTAGAGTGATTCGTGTTATGCTTTCTGAATTATTCAGAATCAATAGTCATCTACTTTATGTTTCTACATTTATTCAGGATGTAGGGGCGATGACCCCGGTATTTTTTGCTTTTACTGATCGTCAGAAAATTTATGATTTAATAGAAGCTATCACTGGTTGTAGAATGCATCCAGCTTGGTTTAGGATTGGTGGAGTAGCTAATGATTTGCCTCAAGGTTGGGAGCATTTGTTAAGTGAATTTCTTCATTGGATGCCAAAGCGTCTAGAGGTATATATAAAATCTGCTCTTAAGAACACCATTCTCATCGCCCGCGCTAAAGGTGTAGCATCTTATGGTAAACAGGAGGCAATGGATTGGGGAATAACTGGTGCCGGATTACGTGCTACTGGTATTTCTTTTGACGTTCGTAAATGGCGTCCCTATTCTGGATATGAGGATTTTGATTTTGAAGTACCTGTAGGCGATGGCCTAAGTGATTGTTATAATCGGGTGATGCTCAAAGTGGAAGAAATTATTCAGAGTTTACATATTCTAAAACAATGTTTAAATAATATGCCAATTGGTCCATTTAAAGCTGATCATCCGCTTACTACCCCACCACCTAAAGAACGTACATTGCAACATATTGAAACTCTAATAACTCATTTTCTACAGGTTTCTTGGGGTCCAATTATTCCTGCAAATGAATCTTTTCAAATGGTAGAAGCTACTAAAGGAATTAATAGTTATTATTTAACAAGCGATGGTAATACAATGAGTTATCGCACTAGAGTGCGTACTCCAAGTTTTACACATTTACAACAAATTCCTTCTGTAATTAGAGGTAGCTTAATATCTGATTTGGTAGTTTATTTAGGAAGTATTGATTTTGTTATGTCAGATGTAGATCGATAATATGTATGGTAAGACTGATCGTTTTATGCTTAGTTTAATCGAAAAAAATGCTATTGAGCATGAAAAAAAACATTATGAAACTGCACGTTCAGTTTCTATTGAAGCGCTAAAGATTGTGCAAAAATCCCGAGGCTGGGTTCCAGAAGGCGCCATTGCAGCAATCGCTGAAATATTAAAAATTTCAACTAGTGATGTTGAAGAAGTTGCTACCTTTTACAGTCAGATATTTCGCAAACCAGTTGGGCGTCATGTAATTCGTTATTGTGATAGTATCGTCTGCTATATTAATGGTTATGAAACAATTCAAGCGACTATTAAGAAGGAACTTAATATCAACCCTGGGCAAACTACAACAGATAACCGTTTTACCTTATTACCAACTTGTTGTCTTGGCAATTGTGATAAAAGTCCAACTCTGATGATAAATGAAGATACTTACGGTCCTATAACAAATCAGGACATTATTAAAATATTGGAGCATTATCCATGAAAAAATTGCAAATTCTTACTGCTGAGACGCATCCGCTAACTTGGCGGATGCGTCAGGATAGAAAACCAGTATGGTTAGATGAATATTGCAGTAAAAATGGTTATGCTGGTGCAAAAAAAGCTTTGCAAACCATGACACCAGAAGAGGTAATTGAGGTTGTTAAAAAATCTGGACTTAAAGGCCGAGGAGGTGCTGGTTTTCCTACCGGATTAAAATGGAGTTTAATCCCTAAAAATGAGCAAATAGCAGTTCGTTATTTATTATGCAATGCAGATGAAATGGAACCAGGTACCTATAAAGATCGTTTTCTCCTTGAGCAAATGCCACATATGTTAATAGAGGGAATGATAATTAGTGCATTTGCTTTACAAGCTAATCGTGGCTATATTTTTTTGCGAGGTGAATATATTGATGCGGCGATTTATTTACGTTGTGCAATTAGCCAAGCTAATGAAGTTGGTCTTTTAGGTGAAAATATTTTTAATTCAGGATTTAACTTTGAATTATTTTTACATACTGGTGCCGGAAGATATATTTGTGGAGAAGAAACCGCATTAATAAACTCCTTGGAAGGAAGACGAGCTAATCCTCGTGCCAAACCACCCTTTCCAGCTTTAGTAGGTTTGTGGGGAAAACCTACATGTGTTAATAATGTAGAAACACTATGTAATGTTCCTCATATTGTAGAAAATGGCGTCCCTTGGTATCAAGGACTGTCTAAAAGCAAGGATACAGGTACAAAATTAATGGGATTTTCAGGAAAAGTTAAAAATCCAGGACTCTGGGAACTACCATTTGGCATTTCTGCTCGAGAAATCCTTGAAGACTATGCAGGAGGAATGCATAAGGGCTTTATACTAAAAGCATGGCTTCCTGGTGGTGCGAGTACCGATTTTTTAACAAAAGATCACCTTGATTTGCCGATGGATTTTAATAGTATTAGCAAAGCTGGTAGTCGTTTAGGTACTGCTATAGCTATAGCAGTAGATAACCAAATAAATATGGTTTCCCTGACTTATAATTTAGAGGAATTTTTTGCACGTGAATCATGTGGATGGTGTACACCATGCCGTGAGGGATTACCGTGGATTGTAAAAATTTTACGTTCTATTGAACAAGGATGCGGTAAGATAGGTGATATCGAAATACTTGAACAATTATGTAATCAATTAGGTCCTGGTAAAACATTTTGCTATCATGCTCCTGGAGCAGTTGAACCATTACAAAGTGCCCTTAAATATTTTCGTCATGAATTTGAAGCCGGTATTAATTGGCAAGAAAGTAGTAATAATATAAAGCTTATTAAGGGTATCCAACAAAATTTACTGAAAGTGCGCTGGTAAGTTTTAGTTAAATAACATAAAATATCTCGGCCTCATTAAATAATATTGCGGTAAGCATTACGGAATTATTTCATTATGCCTTTAATCCATGTAGATGGTAAAATATATTCAGTAAAGAGTAGTGAAAATATTTTGCAAACTTGCCTATCACTTAATTTGGATATTCCTTATTTTTGTTGGCATCCGGCTTTAGGGAGCGTAGGTTCTTGTCGTCTTTGTGCGGTCAAACAATATCAAAATGCTAACGATATTTGTGGCAATTTAGTTATGTCTTGTATGACACCTGTATCAGCAGACCAAACTTTCATTTCTATCATCGATCCAGAAGCTAAAGAATTTCGCAAATTTATTATGGAATTATTAATGATGAATCATCCTCATGATTGCCCAGTTTGCGAAGAAGGTGGTAACTGTCATTTACAGGATATGTTAGTTATGACAGGTCATTACTTGCGACGTTATCGATTTACAAAACGTACGCATATTAACCAATATTTGGGACCATTAATTTCTCATGAAATGAATCGTTGTATTGTTTGTTACCGTTGTATCCGATATTACAAGGATTATGCTGATGGTCAGGATCTAGGAGTTTATGGGACGCATGAGAACATTTATTTTGGTAGAACTCAGGATGGTATATTAGAAAGTGAATTTGCTGGAAATTTAGTAGAAATCTGCCCAACTGGAGTGTTTACCGATAAAACTCACTCGGAGCATTATATACGTAAATGGGATATGCAGTTTGCACCAAGTATCTGTCAACATTGTAGTGTGGGTTGTAATATTAGTCCAGGTGAACGTTATGGCAAGATAATGCGTATTGAAAATCGTTATCATGGTGCTATTAATCAGTATTTTTTATGTGATCGTGGAAGATTTGGTTATGGATATGTCAATTTATCCGATCGACCATTATACCCTAAGGAATGCCGGAATGGAAAATGTATTACTCTAAGTAAGAATCAAATTTTGGATAAAGTAGCAACAGTATTACGAAACGCTAAAAAGATCATTGGTATTGGTTCTTCACGTGCTAGTATTGAAAGTAATTTTGCTCTTATGGAGTTAGTAGGTGCCAAAAATTTTTATTTAGGACTTGCTGATGCTGAATCTAAAAGATTAGCACTAATGTTAAGGGTATTGCGTAATAGTGACATTTATACGCCTAGTTTACGTGAAATAGAAAGTTATGACGCTATATTAATTTTAGGGGAAGATATCACTCAGACTAATGCAAGAGTAGCTTTGGCGGTTCGTCAAGCAGTTAAGGGGCTATCACGGGAAATAGCTAATCACAAAAAATTATCTGATTGGCATCATGCTGCCATTGTCAATATTGGACAACAAGCTCAATATCCATTATTTATTACTAATATTGATCAGACACGTCTTGATGATATTGCAATATTAAACTATTTTGCTTCGGCAGAAGATCAAGCCAGACTTGGCTTCGCAATAGCCCATGCTTTGGACGACAAGGCACCAGAAGTTCATTCTCTAGATTCAAATCTTATCAATAAAGTAAATATTATCGCAACCGCATTAGCAAATGCTAAAAAACCTTTGATTATTTCAGGAAGTGGTGCCGGGAGTGATGCAGTGATTAAAGCAGCAACTAATATAGCAAAATCATTACATGGACTTGGGCATCCAGTGGGTCTGATATTACTTCCTGCTGAAGTAAATAGTATCGGAAGTATGATGCTCAATGGTATAGAAAGTCATTCATTAGAAACTGCTATAAATGAACTAGCACATGAAACAGCTGATTCAGTAATTATTCTGGAAATGGACTTATATCGATTTGTCCCTAAAAATAAACTAGATATTATTTTAAATAATACCTCAAATATTATTGTCATTGATCATCAGCATACTAAAACGCTAGAAAAAGCTCACTTTATTTTTTCTACGGCAAGTTTTGCAGAAAGCCATGGTACAGTAGTAAATTATGAGGGACGTGCACAGCGTTTTTTTCAAGTTTATGATCCATCATACTATAATTCGAGCATTGAAATTAATGCAAGCTGGCGATGGTTACATTGGTTAAAAAGCAAATTAAACCGCAGCAAGGTTGAATGGAGTAATATTGATCACGTAATTGATGCCTGTATATCTAGTTTTCCCCAATTCACAGGTATTAAAAATGTTGCTCCAGACTCTAGTTTTAGCATTTTTGGAAAGAAGTTAGCTAGGAAACCACAATCATATAGTGGTAGTACATCTATGAATGCCAATATTAATGTACATGAGCCATCTACACCAATAGATAGAGATTCAATGTTTACTTTTTCTATGGATGGTACTAACCGTATACAAGATAAAAGACAATATGTGTCTTTTGCTTGGTTTCCCGGGTGGAATTCAACACAAGCCTGGAATAAATTTCAAAGTGAAGTAGGTGGAACATTACGTTATGGGGATCCTGGAGTTATAATCATTGAATCAGTTAAAGAAAAATTGTCATGGTTTACTAATATACCTTCGGCATTTTTTAGAACTAAGGGAAGATGGCGTGTGATACCTTACTACCATATTTTTGGTAGTGATGAAATGTCACAACGTGCAACTGTCATCAAAAAAATTATGCCACCCATCTATGTTATGTTAAATAAAGAAGATGCTACTGACCTTAGAGTTAGTGTAGATATGGTAGTAGAATTAAGTATTATGAATGAAATTATCAGATTACCGGTACATATTTCTGATAATTTACCTTCAGGATTGATAGGGTTACCATTGGGTTTTCCAGGTATTCCATTATTTTTTAATGGCATCAATATTGACCATTTAATTAAGGTTACATAAGATATGGGATCACCTCAATTATGGAAATATTAAAGACTGTCATAATACTTTTAGTAGTTATATTATGCAGTGCCTTCATGAGTTTTTTGGAGCGGCGCCTTCTAGCATTATTTCAGAATCGCTATGGTCCTAATAGAGTAGGCTGGGGTGGTGCATTACAAATATTAGCTGATATTATAAAAATGTTATTTAAGGAGGATTGGGTACCACCATTTTCTGATCGGTGGCTTTTTATCTTAGCACCTACTATTGCATTTAATACTTTATTGCTTGCTTTTGCAATTATTCCAATCAATGCTACTTGGGTAGTATCAGATCTAGACATTGGATTATTATATTTTTTAATGATGACAAGTTTATCAGTTTATGCTGTATTATTGGCGGGTTGGTCCAGTAATAATAAATATTCTCTCCTAGGTGCCATGCGGGCGGCGGCACAAACTCTGAGTTATGAAGTATTCCTGGGATTATCTTTGATGGGGGTGGTCGCAAGAGCAGGTTCATTGAATCTGATTGATATCGTTAATAATCAGAAATATTTATGGAATATCATTCCGCAATTTCTAGGTTTTATTAGCTTTTTAATAGCTGGTCTAGCAGTTTGTCACCGTCATCCTTTTGATCAACCAGAAACCGAACAAGAATTAGCTGATGGTTATCATATTGAATATTCTGGTATGAAATTTGGTTTATTTTTTGTTGGTGAATATATTGGTATGTTAACTATTTCAGCCATGATAGTAACACTATTTATGGGAGGATGGAATGGTCCATTATTACCATCATTTTTATGGTTTACCATAAAAACTTTTATTTTTATCATAATATTTATTCTTATACGTGCATCGCTACCACGTCCACGCTATGATCAATTTATTTCTTTTGGCTGGAAAATTTGTTTACCACTTACCTTATTAAATTTATTAGCAACGGCGGCCATAACTATTTACAACTCTCCGTAAGGATGCACGCACCGATGAGGTTACTCAAAAATATCTTCTTAGGGGTCATTTCTCAACTCCGCAGTTTATATCTGATTGGATTACATGCTTTTGCTAAACGTGAAACGCAACTGTATCCTGAACAGAGTGTTTATTTACCACCTCGGTATCGAGGTAGAATTGTGCTTACCCGGGATCCGGATGGAGAAGAACGCTGTGTAGCATGTAGTCTATGTGCAGTAGTTTGTCCGGTAGAATGTATTTCACTACAGAAATCTGAAACTAAAGATGGACGTTGGTATCCAAAATTTTTTAGAATTAATTTTTCGCGTTGCATTTTCTGTGGTTTATGTGAAGAAGCATGTCCCACTACTGCAATTCAACTCACGCCAGATTTCGAAATGGGGGAATTTAAAAGACAGGATTTAGTATATGAAAAAGAAGATCTCTTAATTTCAGGACCCGGTAAATATTCCGAATATAACTTCTATCGCATAGCAGGAGTGGCCATCAAGGGAAAAGATAAAGGATTTGCTCAAAATGAATCTAAACCTGTTGATGTAAAGAGTTTGTTACCATAAATAAGGATTGATTCATGAAATTTATTTTTTATATATGTGGAACGGTTGCTGTAGTATCGATATTACGTCTAATTACACATAGTAATATAGTACATGCTTTGCTGTATCTAATTATCTTCGTATTAGCGCTATCTGGTGTATTTTTTTCTCTTGGTGCGGCTTTTGCTGGTGCGTTAGAGGTGATTGTATATGCAGGTGCGATTATGGTGTTGTTTGTTTTAGTAGTGATAATGCTCAATTTAAATCAACTTAAATCTAAAAAACTGTACTTGCTTCAACCTTCATTATTATGGTTAGCTCCCTGCATACTATCTTCATTGCTCCTTTATTCTATTATACACTCTATCCCAAGAAATTATGTTTCAGGATATATTATTAATGCCAAAAATGTGGGAATATTACTATTCGGTACCTATATGCTGGTAATGGAGTTGGCCTCTATGCTATTACTCGCAGCCATGATAGTTGCCTTTCATATTGGACATAAATCTCGTTAAAAGCATTAAAAGGATAAATAATTATGATACCTCTGGAGCAGAGTTTAACTCTCTCATCAATTTTATTTGTTATGGGAATTACCGTCATCCTCATGCATCGTAATTTAATCTTTATATTAATAGGTATTGAAATTACCATTAACGCGGCGGCTTTAGCTTTTATAGCTGCTGGAAGTACTTGGAAACAGGCTGATAGTCAAATCATGTATATCATCACGATCAGTATCGCCGCCGCCGAGGCAAGTATTGGATTAGCACTATTACTTCAGTTACATAAAAAATCTCATAATCTGAATATTGATTCAGTTAGCGAGATACATGGATGAAGATAGTTTTTTTATCAATTGTTTTTCCTTTATTAGGTTTTTTATTATTAGCCTTTTCTGCGGGCCGTTGGTCTGAAAGAGTTTCTTCTTTCATAGGTACCACTTCTGTAGGTTTGGCTACTATAGTTACTATTTTTGTAAATCTGGATTTTTTTTTCCACGACCAAAGGTTAGTTGAACAAAAATTGTGGAGTTGGATGCAAATTGATAATTTATTGATAGATATCAATCTACGGTTAGATGGACTATCTTTAACTATGTTATCAATAGTAACCGGTGTAGGTTTTTTAGTTAATTTATTTTCTTCGTGGTATATGCGTGGTGAAGAAGGATATTCTCGTTACTTCGCTTATACTAATTTATTTATTGCAAGTATGATCGTATTAGTTTTAGCAGATAATTTACTATTAATGTATTTAGGTTGGGAGGTAGTTGGTCTTTGCTCATATCTACTTATTGGTTTCTATTATACGAATGTTAATAATGTAGCGGCAGCTTTAAAAGCTTTTATTATTACTCGCTTTGGGGATATATGTTTAGTAATTTCGCTATTTATTATTTATAATGAACTGGGTTCTTTAAACTTTCATGACATAGATATTTTAGCATCTGCACCTTTATCATCCTATAGTGTATTATATTGGGCTACGTTACTATTATTATGTGGTGCTATAGGTAAATCAGCACAATTACCATTGCAAACCTGGTTAGCAGATGCCATGGTAGGACCAGCTCCAGTTTCGGCTTTAATCCATTCGGCAACAATGGTTACAGCAGGAGTTTATCTTATTGCTCGTACCCATATTTTATTCTTGCGGATACCAGAATTATTACATTTAGTCGGAATTATTGGTGCGATAACATTAATATTTGCAGGTTGTGCAGCTTTAGCGCAGATAGATATCAAGCGGGTGTTAGCTTATTCTACGATGAGTCAAGTTGGCTATATGTTTTTAGCGCTGGGCGTCCAAGCTTGGAATGCAGCTATTGTTCATCTGATGACACATGCTTTTTTTAAAGCACTTTTATTCTTGGCCTCTGGAGTATTAATTGTAGCATGCAAAAATGAACAAAATATTTTTAAAATGGGAGGATTAAGGAGAGATATTCCGCAAATTTATATTTGCTTTTTGATCGCTGGAGCTTCGCTAGCGGCATTTCCATTAGTTACAGCTGGATTCTTCAGTAAAGAAGAAATTTTATTTAGAGTTTTTGATAGTGGGCATATAAATTTATTCATTGCTGGATTATTAGGGACTTTAATAACTTCAATTTACACATTTAGAATGATTTTTATTGTTTTTCATGGAAAACAACAGATAGAAATAAATAAATTTAATAAAGTAATCACATATCAGTTACCACTATTAGTTTTTTTGATTCTCTCAACTTTTATTGGATATAAAATTACTCCTCAGTTAGATAATGTATTTCCTATCAAGACCATTGCTGCACCCCAAGAGCAAAAATTTCTTTTAGAATTAATTACAAGTGGAATAGTAATTTTAGGAATTTTAATATCTACTGTATTTTGGTCCAGTAGATACTCTCTAATTCATTATATTGCCTACAGTACAATAGGAAGGTTTTTAAAAAACTTGTGGTTTAATGCTTGGGGTTTTGATTGGTTATATAATAAATTATTCGTAAAATCATATCTAAAAATTGCTTTCCTATTACACCGTGATCCTTTAAATATGCTAATGAACCTACCGCTAAGATTTTCAAGTTTTACTGGAAGAAATTTACTGAGATTTGATAATGGTTATTTACGTTGCTATATTAGATCAATGATTTTTGGGGCAGTGATTATTTTAACACTCCTGATTATGCTTTAAACTAATTTAAGGATAATATCCTCTTTTCCTTACTTTCTGATAACTACTGATAAATCATCCTAAAAATTAGGTATTATTTGATATAAAATCAGCCTCTCTAATCAAAAAGGATTCATAAATGCTATTACCTTTACTAATAATTATCCCATTTATTAGTGGTCTGTTATGCTGGCAGTCCGAGCGGTTAGGAGCACAATTCCCACGTTGGATTGCACTGATTGCTATAGTAATAATTTTGACACTATCATTACAAATATTGTTACGTAATTACTACAATTTAACACCTTTGGCTTTAGCATTATCACAGTGGTACTCAGAATATTCTATTGCCTGGGTACCTGGGTTAGGTATAAATTTTCATTTAGCCATTGATGGATTATCAATCATCATGGTAATACTCAGTGGAATTATGGGCATCATGGCAGTTCTATGTTCGTGGACTGAGATCAATGAATCTCCTGGGGTTTTTCATCTTAATTTACTTTGGATCTTATGTGGAGTGATTGGAATATTTATTGCTATAGATCTTTTTGTATTTTTTTTATTTTGGGAAATTATGTTAGTTCCTATGTATTTCTTGATTTCTTTATGGGGGCATAAAGGTTCATTGGAAGATAGTAGAATAAATGCTGCCATAAAATTTTTTATATATACACAAACTAGTGGACTAATAATGCTCATAACCATTCTATCATTAGTTTTAATTCATTATTCTAATACAGGAATTTTAACATTTAGCTATCAACAACTCTTACATACAAATATGTCACCTACTACTGAATATCTATTAATGCTCGGGTTTTTGATAGCCTTATCAGTAAAATTTCCAATAGTACCATTGCATGGTTGGTTACTAGATGCTCATAGTCAATCACCTACAGCTGGTTCGGTAGAATTAGCTGGCATTGTATTAAAAACTGCAGCTTATGGATTACTGCGTTTCGGAATACCATTATTTCCGAACGCTTCAATGAAATTTGCACCTATAGCTATGTGGTTTGGTATTATTAACATATTTTATGGAGCTTTGATGGCTTTTAGTCAGACCGATATGAAACGTTTTATTGCTTATACCTCAATGTCTCATATGGGTTTTATATTAATTGCCATATATACTGGTAATCAGTTAGCTTATCATGGTGCAGTCATTCAAATGATTGCTCATGGAATTTCAGCAGCGGGCTTGTTTATTTTATGTGGACAGCTTTACGAAAGATTACAAACTCGTAACATGTGCCAAATTGAAGGACTATGGGCTACTATCAACTATATGCCTGCTTTTGCACTATTTTTTGCATTAGCAACCATGGGTATGCCAGGAACCGGTAATTTTATTGGAGAATTTCTAATTTTATTAGGTAGTTATCAGATTGCTCCAATCATTGCGATACTAGCTACTTTGAGTATCGTTTTTGCAACAGTTTATTCCCTGATTATGATACAGCGGATTTATTTTGGGACAACAAAACCTACACATCAATTAAAAGCAATGACTTTACGTGAAAAATTTAGCATGTTATTCCTGATATTATTATTAATACTATTGTGTTTTATTCCACAACCAGTGTTAAATATCTCCAGTACTATAAGTTAATTTAGGGGAATTGGATTGGAGTGGAGTTATCATCAATGATTAAACTAGTAATCGCTTTATTACCGCTACTGATTATTGGATTTACGACGATAATTGTAATGTTATTTATAGCATTGAAACGTAATCATTTTTATAGCGTGATTATAGCCATTAGCGGTATGAACTTAGCTATGATGTCATTGTATTTTTTTAATGGTGCCATATTTGTTACATCTTTATTAGTTGTAGATAGTTATTCTTTATTTGTCAGCGGAATGATATTATTGGCAGCAATAGCAACCTGCATCTTCGCTTATTTATGGCTGGAAAGTGATCAGGTTGATAATAAAGAAGAATTTTATTTATTAGTACTTATAGCTACTATGGGTGGAATCTTACTTTCTAGTGCTAATAATTTAGCATCGTTATTAATTGGTATGGAACTAATTTCGATTCCATTGTTTGGGTTATCTGGTTATTCCTATAGCCAGAAATACTCTTTAGAAGCCTGTATAAAATATACAATCCCCTCTGCTATTGCTTCATCATTTTTTATTTTTGGTATTGCGCTAATATATGCACAGTATGGTCATTTAAATTTTTTAGAAATTCAAAAAAGTATTACTAGTGAATCACCAGAACCACTCATTCTAGTTGGTTTTGGGCTACTTTTAGTAAGTTTTGGTTTTAAAATTTCATTGGTTCCATTTCATCTTGGAACCCCAGATGTCTACCAAGGAGCACCAGTTCCAGTTACTACTTTTTTATCCACTGCTAGCAAAATTGCTGTGTTCGGTGCATTAACTAGATTTTTGATATCAGTATCAATAATGGACAATATGGCAATACGTACGGTACTTGGTATAATGGCATTTTTATCCATTTTATGTGGAAATTTGATGGCAATGTATCAAATAAATATAAAAAGATTATTAGGTTATTCTTCTATTGCTCATTTTGGTTATTTGGTTACAGCTTTAATTGCTATACCTACTAACCAGTTTTTTTTAGAAACCATTAATTTTTATTTATTTAGCTACTTGCTTAGTAGTTTAGGATTATTTGGAATAATAAGTATTATTTCTAGTAATTATTCTAATGATAGTTATCAGGTAGATAATATCTCGTATTATCGTGGTCTATTTTGGAGTAATCCAATATTGACCTCAGCTATGACCATAATGATATTATCACTTGCAGGAATTCCTCTAACCTTAGGTTTTTTTGGTAAATTCGCGATTATTTGGTTAAATGTGAGCGCAAGAAATTGGTGGTTAATTTTTGCTATAGTAATCGGTAGTGCCATGAGTATTTACTATTATTTACGTCTTACTGTTAATTTATACTTGTTTCCACATAAACGTATATTAAACATTAATACTCTATGTGAGAGTACACGTATCATTGTAGTCATATTAGCTATTTTAGTTGTACTTTGGGGGATATTTCCACAATCTTTGATTAGGATAACACAATTAGCTAAACCACAATTACTATTAAAATAATCCCTTATCCTAGGGATAAGGGATCTATCTAATTATTAATATATGTTTGTAGATCCTTGGTATTAACTGTGGCATCAATCTGACCAACTAAATAAGACGTTACTTCTGCTTCCTGCGGTGCTACTTGGACATGATCCGAAATTAACCAATTATTAATCCATGGAATGGGATTTGATGTTTTAGAAAATGGAACTTCAAGCTTTACTGCTTTCATTCTTATATTTGTAATATATTCAATATATTGAAATATAATATCTTGATTTAATCCAATCATAGATCCACCTTGGAATAAATATTCAGCCCACTCTTTTTCTTGTTTTACTGCTTTTAAAAATAAATCATAACACTGTTGTTGACATTCCTGTGTTATTTCTACCATTTCTGGATCATCTTCTCCAGAACGCATTAAATTAATCATATACTGCGTTCCAGTCAAATGAAGAGCTTCATCACGTGCTATAAGTTTAATAATTTTGGCATTACCTTCCATCATTTCACGTTCCGCAAAAGCAAAAGAACAAGCGAAACTAACGTAAAAACGAATTGCTTCCAAAGCATTCACGCTCATTAGACAAAGATACAGTTGTTTTTTTATAGCACGTTTATTAACAGTGATATAATTATCATTAACTCGATGTGTTCCATCTCCAAGAATATTCCAGTAACTAGTCATTCTTATTAGTTCATCATAGTATATAGAAATATCCTGAGCTCTCCTTATGATTTGTTCATTGGTAACAATATCATCAAAAACTTTTCCTGGTTCATTAATAATATTACGAATAATATGAGTGTATGAACGAGAATGTATAGTTTCAGAAAACGACCAAGTTTCGATCCAAGTTTCTAGTTCTGGTAATGATATTAATGGTAGTAAAGATACATTAGGACTACGGCCCTGAATAGAATCTAGCAAAGTCTGGTATTTAATATTGCTAAGAAAAATATGTTTTTCATGTTCTGGTAGTCTGAGAAAATCAATACGATCCTGTGAGACATCTATTTCTTCAGGACGCCAGAAAAATGATAGTTGTTTTTCAATTAATTTTTCAAATAAATGATATTTTTGTTGATCATAGCGAGCGACATTCACTGGTTGACCTAAAAACATAGGTTCCTTTAGGGGATCGTTTTTTTTTGAGAAAGTAGTATAAGTCATATTATTAGTTCCTTAAATCTTACAAGCACCGCTCTCGCAATAGCTATAGCTATCTGAATGCAACATATAGTCCTGTATGTCTTCTAGACAGTCACGTGTATTTTGGTAATATAGAGTTTTTATACCCCAGTTCCAGGCAGTTAATAAATCTTGAAGTAATTGCTGCATAGGTAATTTTCCTTCAGGAAAACGGGTTGGGTCATAACTAGTGTTAGCAGATATAGCTTGATCTATAAATTTTTGCATAATGGCTACTAATTGCAGATAACCATGGTTATTAGGCATATTCCATAGCAAATCATATGCTTCTTTAAGAAGCGGATACTCTGGGACTACTTGACGCAGAATACCATCTTTAGATTCCTTAATCGTGATATAACCTCGTGGTGGTTCAATACCATTAGTTGCATTAGAAATTTGCGAAGAAGTTTCCGATGGCATTAAAGCCGAAAGAGTCGAGTTGCGTAAACCATATTTTTTAATATCTTTTCTTAATTTTTCCCAATCATAATGTAAAGGTTCCATAACGAAAGTATCTAGCTCTTTTTTATATGTATCAATAGGCAGTATACCTTGTGCATAGGTAGTTTGATCAAACCATGGACATGCTCCTAATTCCTGTGCTAATTGGTTTGATGCTTTCAGTAAATAATATTGTATGGCTTCAAAAGTTCTATGTGTAAGATTATTAGCACTGCCATCAGAATAACGTACCCCATGTTTCGCTAAATAATAAGCGAAATTAATAACACCAATTCCTAAAGCCCGACGTCCCATAGCGGCCCGCTTGGCAGCCATGATAGGATAGTCTTGATAATCTAAAAGGGCATTCAGTGCCCTGACCACTAGTACAGCTAGTTCCTCCAATTCTTCAAGTTTATTTATAGTTCCTAAATTAAAAGCTGAAATAGTGCACAGAGCGATTTCACCACTCTCATCATGTACATCAGATAATGGAGTAGTTGGTAAAACTACTTCTAAGCATAGATTAGACTGTCGCACAGGTGCTACTTTAGGATCAAATGGACTATGTGTATTACAGTGATCTACATTTTGAATATAGATTCTTCCAGTTGATAATCTTTCCTGCATTATTAAGGAAAAAAGTTCCACAGCTGGTACACTTTTTTTTCTAATAGAATTATCATTTTCATACATTATGTATAAACGTTCAAATTCTTTTTGATCAGCAAAGAAAGCCTCATATAGGCCAGGAACATCAGATGGACTGAAAATACTAATGATTTTTCTCAAAAGAAGACGCTGATACAGAAATTTGTTAATTTGTACAGCATAATCAATATGGCGAACCCGATTGACCTCAGTACCACGATTATTTTTGAGTACTATCAAATTTTCAATTTCTAAATGCCATAATGGATAAAATAAAGTGGCGGCTCCTCCCCGCACCCCACCTTGTGAACAAGACTTTACCGCAGATTGAAAATATTTATAAAAAGGAATACACCCCGTGTGGTATGCATCACCATCTCTAATTGGACTACCTAGAGCGCGAATCCGACCGACATTTATACCAATTCCTGCTCTTTGAGAAACATATTTTACAATCACACTTGCAGTAGCATTAATAGAATCTAAACTATCATCACATTCTATTAATACACAGGAACTGAACTGACGAATCGGCGTACGCACGCCGGCCATAATTGGAGTGGGCAAAGATATTTTAAAAGTAGAAATGGCATTATAAAAACGTTTTACATAATCTAAACGAGTTTGCCGCGGATAACTGGAAAATACACAAGCGGCTACTAAGATATACAAAAACTGAGCACTTTCATATATTTGACCACTCACCCGATTTTGAACTAAATATTTTCCTTCTAATTGTTTAATTGCTGCATATGAGAATGTCATATCGCGCCCGTGATCAATAAATTTATCCATTTTTTCAAATTCTTCTTTTGTATAGTCACGCAATAAATTAGGATCATATTTTCCTATTTTAACCATACGCTGTACTTGATCGTATAATTTAGGAGGCTCAAATTGACCGTAAGCCTTTTTGCGAAGATTAAAAAGAGTTAGTCTTGCGGCTAGATATTGATAATCACAGTTTTCGTCTGAAATAAGATCAGCGGCAATTTTAATAAGAGTTTGATGAATATCAGATGTTTGCATGCCATTATAAAAATATGTATGGCAACTCTCTTCTATTTGAGAAACCGAAATATTTTGTAATCCTTGCATAGCCCAGTAAATAACTCGGTGGATTTTATCTAAATTCATACGTTCTTTACGACCATCACGTTTAGTAACAAACAACCTTTGGTTCATGTTGAGTTGACCTATAATGTGCGCCTATCAGGTGAATTGATAGGAAATCCTTAATGTTAATGTTTAGCGTTTCTTATTAAATCTGTGGATAACACGATTTATACTATTCAATACGATACATATAAAAGGAGTATTTTAATAATTAAAATCTACTATACAAGCATTAATTTTTAATTAAAAATCTTGTCAGTATTTAAATTTTATGGTAGTTTTATAATGTTGTACTATCATTAACTATATAATAGTGCTTGGTAGGATTACACTTTATATCAAATTCATAAACTATTGGAACCCCAGTAGGAATATTTAAGTCCATAATCTCAGATTCGCTCATCTTATCTAGATATTTAATTAGTGCCCGCAGTGAATTACCATGAGAAACTACTAGAATACACTCGCCACGTTGGATAAGTGGTTGGATTACATCTTTCCAGTAAGTGATTACTCTATTAGAAGTTAATAATAAACTTTCTGTCAATGGGAATTTATTAATTGTTAAATTATTATAACGAAGATCGTGACCTGAAAATTTTTCATCTTTTCTTATCAAAGCCGGCGGACTTATACTAAATCCCCGACGCCATTGTTGAACTTTTTCAATCCCATATTTTTTAATCATTTCCAATTTATTCATCCCTTGTAATCTCCCGTAATGCCTTTCATTTAGTTTCCACGATTTTTCAATTGGTAGCCATGCTTGATCTAATTCATCTAGTAATATCCATAAGGTATGAATAGCACGCTTTAATACTGACGTAAAAGCATAATTAAAAATAAATCCTTCTTTTTTTAACAATTTTCCGGCAGCTTTAGCTTCAGCTTGACCTTGATTAGATAAATCAATATCATACCAACCGGTAAAACGGTTTTCCTGATTCCATTGACTTTCTCCATGACGCAATAAAACCATTTTTATGATAGTCATGCTATTATCTCCTTTATTTGTTAAACTTGTAGAAATAGGTCATTAATAATGGTTATTTGGTTATAATAATTTTATTAAAATTAAGGTAAGTTAAATAATAAAAATATTTATATTTAGTATAAGTTAATGTATTATTTTCATTATTTTCAAGAGGAAAAAGACATGATTCATTATCCACGCGAGGGAGGATCCATTATTCAATCAGGTTGTACTAAAGTACAAAACTACATGATGCAGGTGTATGGATGGATGACCTGCGGACTACTCTTAACCGCTTTTGTTGCTTGGTATATAGCGAATAATTCAACACTATTATTTATTATTCATTCTAATAAATATAATGTTTGGGGTTTAATGATTATTCAGCTGGGTATAGTATCGATAGTGTCTAATATGACAGATAAAATTAGTGGTATCCTGGCAACCGGATTATTTATGTTATATTCTATATTAACAGGAATAACGTTATCTAGTATTTTTATATTTTATACTTACTCTTCGATTGCTAATAGTTTCATAGTAACTAGTGGAATGTTTGGTTCCATGAGTTTGTGGAGTTATAGTACAAAACGCGATCTAAGTGGTACGAGCAGCATACTATTAATGGTATTGGTTGGCTTTTTGTTAGCATCAATAGTAAATCTTTGGTTAAAAAGTACACAATTA
This sequence comes from Candidatus Dasytiphilus stammeri, assembly GCA_041942865.1. Classification (GTDB taxonomy): domain Bacteria; phylum Pseudomonadota; class Gammaproteobacteria; order Enterobacterales; family Enterobacteriaceae; genus Dasytiphilus; species Dasytiphilus stammeri_J. The sequence continues at coordinate 153,874 of CP145875.1, forward strand.
ATGTGGTTGATTACTTATGTAGGTGTATTGATATTTACTATTCTAACAGCTTGTCATACACAGCATTTAAAAAAACTTGGAGAACAGATTGATGAGTCTGATCAAGAGAATTTGCGGCGATATGCGATTAGAGGTGCCCTGACACTATATCTAGATTTTATCAATCTTTTTTTGATGTTATTACGCATCTTAAGTAATCGACGATAATTACTATATTAATCTATAAAATTACCCTCTATCCATTCACAGGGCAGATAGTTGCCCTGTGAATTTATCATTATTTGATGGATGTCAAAATACCATTTCACTAACATAAATATCAGCATTGCCTGCATGGGCAATGAACTAGGATAAAATAATGAAATTATCTAACCAAATTCATATTATTACAGGACAAAAATTGGAAGATATTCTTATCAATTTAATCTTGATTACGGCGTTTGTGTTAGGCTGGAAATATCATGTTTTGGTGCATGTTAGTAGTGTTTTTGTTATATTATATAATATTATATTTATGGCTATGCTCTTTTTACAGCGCCATTCACATTGGCGTCAACTTTCAGAGCTTCTAGATGATATAACTACAGCATACTATTGTGAGGCAGTAATAATAACAATATTTTTATTATCACGTATTATTGGTGATCATTTATTACTAAGTATTTTAGTAGTACTAACTTTAGCAGTACCAGCGAAATTTTATTTTATCTTAAAGATAAAATAGTGGAATTTACTATTATCCACCAATTCAACAATGCAGATCCATTTTAATCTAACGTTTATACCGCCAAATTTTACGTACTAACCATATGATAAAAATCGCTGTAATTAGCCATAATAGATACTTGATATCTTGATCAAAATTATGTAACCAAGGGAGAATCATTTCTCCACCTAAATAACCTAAGCTAACAAATATTAATGACCATAACAGTGCTCCAATGATATTAAAAATAAAAAATTTTCCAAAAGATAACTGACTTGCACCAATAATAATTGGTCCAGCAATGCGAAACCCATACATAAATCTCACAATAATAGTAAAAAATAGCGGTCTTCTATAAATCATCTGATTAAAGTGAATAATTGGTCGCTTTTTTTTGAACCGCTGCAAAATATTACTACTGTAATAACATCCTATAATAAATAGCAACTGATCGCCAAGAGCACCACCCAGCATTGCGGCTAAAACAACACCTCCATAATTCAACAATCCTTTTTGAGCTGCAATGCCTCCAAGCAAAATTATAGTTTCACCTTCAGTTAAACAACCCATAAAAATGGCCCAATAACCGTATTTAGATATCATACTATTAATATCAATATGCAATATTCTATTTCCTACTTTGCTAAAATTAAGAAGATATGTTTATACAAAATTATCTTGATAGAACTATTGTTCCAAGATATATCTAATATCTATTTTACTTAGATAGGTTCTATAAATGAAGCATATTAAAAATAAAAAAATAGCAGTAATCCTTTCAGGATGTGGTGTATACGATGGCACCGAAATCAATGAAGCAGTTTTAACGTTGCTTTCTTTGGAAGAAAATCAGTTATCCTACCAATGTTTTGCACCAGATATAATGCAAACTCATGTAATAAATCATGTTAATATCATGGAAACAACTGAAAAAAGAAATGTTCTCATAGAATCAGCTAGAATAGTTCGTGGTAAAATTAAATCTCTTGATAAATGTGAGGTAGATGAATTTGCTAGTTTAATTATTCCTGGAGGTTATGGGGTTATTAAAAATTTATGTAATTTTGCATTGAAGGGTGAAAATATGGAAATTCACCCCTCACTACTGAGAATTCTAAAAAAGTTTAAAAATCAATATAAACCTACTGGATATATCTGTATTGCTCCACTGATGTTACCTTTAGTGTATGGTCCTGGTATCCGTCTTACAGTTGGAAATGATCAAAGCATCATTAATATAGTGGAAAAACTTGGTGGAGTTCATGAAATTACTAAGGTTTTTGAAGTAATAATAGATTGGGAGCATAAAGTGGTTACTACACCAGCTTACATGTTAGCTTCCTCCATAATGGAAGCTAAGCAAGGAATTGATAAGATGATTGAGACGATTAAGCAGATGATCTATTACTAAGATTTTCACAAGCTTGTAATGTATTTTTTAGTAGTGTTGCTACAGTCATGGGTCCTACTCCACCAGGAACTGGGGTAATCCAAGCCGCCCGCTCTCTAGCTTGTTTAAAGTCAACGTCTCCAGTTACTTTTCCATTCTCTAAATAGTTGATACCCACATCAATTACGATTGATCCTGGTTTGATCCATTCCCCAGGAATAAATTTGGGCTTTCCTACGGCGGCAATTAGCAGATCAGCCTGTTCTACATAGAGGCGTAGATTTTTTGTAAAACGATGAGTCACAGTGATAGTACAACCTGCTAGTAGTAATTCCATAATCATGGGACGTCCAACAATATTAGATGCTCCAACGATTACAGCATGTAGCCCAGCTGTAGCGATTTTATAGCTTTTAAGTAGTCGAATAATACCATATGGTGTACACGGTCTCAAGATTGGAGCACGTATACAAAGACGTCCTATATTGTAGGGATGAAACCCATCTACATCTTTTTCTGGTAGAATCTTTTCTACTACTTTAATTTTATGAATAGTTTCAGGTAGAGGAAGTTGTACTATAATGCCATCTTTTGAATTATCATTATTAAGGTTTTCTATTATAGCGAGGACTTCAGATTCAGAAGTAGTAACAGGTAAATTATAATAATAATATTTGAATCCTACAGCATCACAAGCAATCTGCTTCCTTTTTACATAAATATGAGATGCAGGATTTTCATTAATCATAATTACTGCAAGTCCTGGTACCCTTTGTCCGGCAAGTTTTATTTTACGAACTTTTTGAGCAATTTTAAGAATATCTTGCTGTGCAACAATTTTACCATCAATAATTTTGGCTATCATTTTATTATGGTTTAAATAACCTCAGTGTGAATTTAAATTAATCTAAAAGTTGACTCAATAGAATCTATCTGTATTATTAATAAAATTCAACGATCCTTGATGCTTTATTATCAAGCATTACTAATAGCGCCTTTAGCTCAGCTGGATAGAGCACCGGCCTTCTAAGCCGTAAGTCGCAGGTTCGAATCCTGCAAGGCGCGCCAGAATTTTTTTATTAATGGTAAATCTATAGAGGTAAGAGATTAAATCTATTGTTTATAGTTATATTATTGAAATATTTAAAATTGTTATAAATGAATAATTATATGGTATTTGCACCTACTAATCCAGTAATGGTTAAGATAGGCCCTATGTCTATTTATTGGTATAGTGTTATGTATCTCATAGGATTTATATTTGCTATGTGGCTGGGACTAAGAAGAGCCATTAAAAATAATGAATACAATCCAGATGAGGTAAAAATCTTATTATCTATGGGTTTGTGGGGTGTTTTATTGGGAGGCCGTATTGGTTATGTATTATTTTATAATCTCCCAATATTGATAAACGAGCCACTTTATTTATTTAAAGTATGGAATGGTGGGATGTCATTTCATGGTGGTTTAATAGGAGTAATTTTAGTCATTTTATGGTTCTCACGTAGAACTAACCGCCCATTTTTACAAGTATCTGATTTCATTGCGCCTTTAATCCCTTTTGGATTAGGAACTGGTCGTTTAGGAAATTTTATTAACGGTGAATTATGGGGTCGTATAGCGATTGATATTCCTTGGGCTATGAGGTTTCCAAAATCTTACAGTGAGGATCTGATTTTGGTAAATAAATATCCAAAATTACAACCAATATTTGATCACTGGAATACTCTGCCACGACATCCATCACAACTCTATGAATTTTTTCTAGAAGGGGTAATACTATTTATAATCTTAAATATTTTTATTTATAAACCACGTCCCATGGGGAGTATTTCTGGACTATTTCTGATGAGTTATGGCATTTTTCGTTTATTAGTAGAATTTTTCCGTCAGCCAGATGCTCAACTGGGACTGTTTAAGGGTATAAGCATGGGACAAATTCTCTCAATTCCAATGATCTTCATTGGGCTCATTATTATAATCTGGGCATATCATAGGATCGATTATAAATGAAACAATATTTAAAATTAATGAACAAAGTGTTGACAGAAGGTTCCATAAAAATGGATCGCACTGGAATTGGTACCCTGTCAATTTTTGGTTATCAAATGCGTTTTAATTTAGAAAATGGCTTTCCATTGATAACTACCAAGTTATGCCATATTCGTTCCATTATTCACGAGTTATTATGGTTTTTAAAAGGTGACACTAACATAGCTTGGCTAAATAATCATAAGGTATCAATTTGGGATAAATGGGCTGATAAAGATGGTAATTTAGGTCCAGTTTATGGTAAACAGTGGCGGAATTGGGAAACTCATACAGGTAAGTCCATAGATCAAATACACCGAATATTACAACAAATCAAGCAAGATCCTAATTCTAGACGGATTATTGTTTCAGCTTGGAATGTAGGAGAGCTAAATGCGATGGTTTTGCCCCCTTGTCATATCCTTTTTCAGTTTTACATTGCAGACGATAAACTTTCTTGTCAACTTTATCAGCGTTCTTGTGATATTTTTATTGGACTTCCATTTAATATTGCTAGTTATGCACTATTAATCTACATGATTGCTCAACAATGTAATCTTCAGGTAGGAGATTTTGTATGGACCGGGGGGGATATACATCTTTACTGTAACCACCTTGAACAGGCAAAACTACAACTAATTCGTAAACCTTTACCATTACCACAACTAGTAATTAAGCGCAAACCCTCATCAATTTTTGAATATTGTTTTAAGGATTTTGAAATTATTGGATATAATCCATATCCTGCCATCAGTGCACCAGTGGCAATATAACTAACTCTAAATATTTAAAAAGTAGCTTTTATGTTTACAGTTTATCATTCTAACCAGTTAGATGTCTTAACAAAACTAATAACATATTACATAAAAAAAATACCATTGAGTGATCCTTTGTATTCAGAATATATAATGGTACCAAGTAATAAGATGGCTCAATGGTTGAAAATTGCACTTGCAGAACAGCTTGATATTGTAGCTAATATCAAATTCAAGTTACCAAGTAATTTTATTTGGGAGATTTTATTAACTTTACAACCCACTTTACCAACCGAGAATTTTTTTAATAAATCTCATATCACCTGGAAGCTGATGGCAATCCTACCTAAGATGCTAAATAAACCAGAGTTTGAAATTTTTAAAAGATATCTTGATAGCCATCAAGATAAATATAAGCTTTTCCAATTAGCCAAAAATCTTGCCAATATTTTCGATCAATACTTAGTTTATAGACCTGATTGGCTAATATTATGGGAAAGAAACAAATTGGTAAATACTCTTCCATGGAAGACCCAAAAATGGCAAGCACCCTTATGGTATGCACTTATTAAATATACTGAAAAAATAGGTCAACCTACATGGCATATAGCTAATCTTTATCATCAACTGATCCAAACTTTACAACAGACTAAGAAACTACCTTCTGGTCTGCCAAAGCGTATATTTATCAGCGGAATGACTATATTACCACCAATATATATTAATATATTATATGAAGTGAGTAAATATATGGATATTCATTTCATGTTTACTAATCCTTGTCGTTATTATTGGAGTCATATTCAACATAAATATTTAGACAACCTGCGAATTAAAGATGTTTACAGCTTGCCAAATATAGCAACCCAACACGGAAACCAATTCACTAACCAGATGCTACTAGCATCATGGGGTAAATTAGGACGTGATAATCTTTATCTATTATCTAAAATTGAAACACAGGACATAGATGCTTTTGTGGATATAGAAGCTAATAATTTATTACATAAACTTCAGCATGATCTCCTTGAAATGGAAGATCATACTATCTTGGGGTTAACACCAGAAAATTTAAGTAATAGTTACAATAAGAGGTTACTAGATCCTAAGGATCATTCAGTAAGAATTCATATTTGTTACAGTAAACAACGGGAATTAGAAGTATTACAGGATCAATTAATAGAGATGATCGCTAGAGATTCTAGCTTAACACCAAGTGATATTATCGTAATGGTTACTGATATTAATATCTACGCCCCATTTATTCAAGCGGTATTTGGAAATCCACCTTCAGAATATTATTTACCATTCACTATTTATGATCGTGGGGCATGTGATGCACATCCGGTAATACAGGCATTTCTTAGTTTACTTAGGATTACTGAAATCACTTATTTCTCAGAAGAGATGCTCTTAATACTGGAAGTTCCATCAATTGCCAAAAAATTTAATGTCAATGAAAACGACTTATGCTATCTCCGTAATTGTATGTATGAATCTGGTAACCAATGGATATTAGAGGATGATAAGATTGGCAATCTTCCGGTAGGAATCAGAACCAAGATTATTCAATTTTTGTTAAAATTAAAGAAATTGCAGCTTTTGCTTAAAAAATCCCGTGTGCTTAATGAATGGAAACCTCTATGCCAAGAATTACTGAATGATTTTTTCATACGTTGCGAAGATCCAGATACTGAAGTAGTACTTAACTTTATTGAACTTCAATGGCAGCATCTATTCTCAAATGGCATATCTTATTATCCAGATAAAATCCCTATTACTTTATTAATTGATGAACTAGTAAATCAATTGGATCAAATTGATTTACTACCTATAAGTAGAAGTTCTATTCATTTTTGCTCATTAATATCGAGTTTTTATATACCACCAGTTAAGATAGTTTGCCTATTAGGTATGAATGACAGTCTATATCCACGTATCTTAATACCAAGAGCTTTGAATTTAATGAGACATCAACCACAATGTGGCGATTGTAATCCTCGTGATGAGGATCGCTATTTCTTCCTTGAAACATTGCTTTCTGCACAGAACCAATTTTATGTTAGTTATGTTGGGCGTTCTGTTGAAGATAATAAAGAAATCTTACCATCAATGCTTGTTAGTGAACTTATAGATTATATTGCACAAAATTATTGCTTACAAGGTACTCAGACATTTGATGTTGATACTAGTGCTAAGTTAGTAAGGGAACATTTACAATGTATACATACAATATTTGATATTGAAAGATTTATCTCATATTCTCAAAAAAATGAGAAGATAAAAGCTCATCAAACTCAATATTTAAAAACTACTAAAATAAAATCAGTTATTAATGAAATTAATATTTCACAATTGCTGCAATTTTGGCAGCATCCAGCACGTGCCTTCTTTAATATGCGTCTTGGTGTAAAATTTGATTGGATAAAACCAATTATTCCTAATATTGAGCCTGTAGTTGACTGTTTTAATTATTATAAGATGAATAAAAAATTACTTAATTTATTAATTAAAGGCAATGATACTAGACATCTTCTTTTAGCTAAATCATCAGTAAAATTACCATTAGGAGCTTTTGGAGAATTGTTATGGCACAAACAACAAGTGGCCATGAAAGAATTAGCACAACGCATTAGGCAATATTATTGCCCTGGAGTGAATCAGGAAATTAATTTTACTATTGCCGGCGTAAGATTACATGGCTTATTATCGCATGTACAATCTGATGGCTTAGTGCGTTGGCGGCCTGCACCGCTAAATTTTAACGATGGCTTGGTTCTTTGGTTAGAACATCTTATTTACTGTTTTATAAATGGCGCCGGTAATAGTAGAATGTTTGGAAAGCAAAATACACAATGGCATTTTATGTCTCTTTCTACTAGAGAAGCAACTGCTTGGTTAACACATTTTATTCAAGGTTATCAAAGTGGAATATGTACTCCATTATTACTACTACCAAAAACTGGTGGAGCATGGTTAAAATCCTGTTTTAATGAAAAAACTTTATCGGTTTCTTATGATAAAGATATACAAATTAAAGCTCGACAAAAATTATTACAGACATGGATGGGTGATCAAAATAGAGGTGAAAATAAGGATCCATATTTTAAACGCTTATTTCGTGCTATGGATGAATCTAGTATACAAAAAGTTATTCATCATGCTAAAGACTGGTTACTGCCATTAATGCTTTTTAATCAAAAAAATTAAATACAGGCTCAAAACTATGGGAGCCGTTCTTTAATTCGAGCGGCTTTACCAGCACGTTCACGTAAGTAGTATAATTTAGCTTTCCGTACAGCACCTCTACGTTTGATGATAACGCTATCAATTACCGGTGAATGTGTCTGAAATACACGTTCTACACCTTCACCATGAGAAATTTTACGAACAGTAAATGCTGAATTTAATCCTCTGTGACGAACTCCAATCAGGATTCCCTCAAAATTTTGTAAGCGTTTTTTTGCTCCTTCAACAACCCATACTTTTATTTCCACGGAATCACCTGGACGTAAATTAGGTATGTTATTTTTCATTTGCTCTTGCTCGATTTTTTTTATAATGTTCATAACAAGCTATTTATTATTCTCCATATTGACATTATATTCCTGCTTAAATTCAGTTAATAAACTTACTTGATAATCATTGAGAGTGATATTTTCTAGTAGATCAGGTCTTTTCAACCATGTTCTTCCCAATGATTGCTTCAGTCGCCATCGTTGGATTTCATAATGATTTCCTGATAATAAAACTCTCGGAACCTCTTTACCTTCAAATACTCGAGGTCGAGTAAAATGCGGATATTCTAATAAACCATTAAAAAAAGAATCTTCTTCGACAGAGTCTGAAGCTATTGCACCAGGAATAAATCTAGTAATGGTATCTATTAATATCATGGCGGGTAATTCTCCTCCACTCAAAATATAGTCGCCTACAGACCATTCTTCATCAATTTCAGTTTGAATTATACGATCATCTATTCCTTCATATCGACCACATACTAAAATTAGCTTTTTTCTATTCACTAATTCATGAACTCCTTGATGATCCAATCTTTTCCCCTGAGGTGAAAGATAAACTACTGTAGCATCAACAGCAGTAGTTTTTGCGGCTTTGATAGCATCGATTAATGGTTGTACCATCATAATCATTCCAGATCCACCCCCATATGGACGATTATCAACCGTACCATATTGATTAAGTGCAAAATTACGGGGATTCCAAATTTTAATACTGAGCAGAGATTTTTTCAAGGCTCTACTAGTTATTCCAAATTCAGTAATTGCCTGAAACATTTCTGGAAAAATGCTAATAATTCCAATCCACATAAATATTTTAATTATAAATAACTAGGATCCCAAATTACTTTAATACATCTGTTAAAAAAATTAATATTAATAATTACCTGCTTTTCAATAAACGGAATTAACCTGTGATTAACTCCATATATATCATTTTTAGCGGCTTCAACAACCATAACATCATTTGAACCGGTAGCTAATAAATCAACAACTTTGCCTAAGTTATAATCTTGGATTGTACTGACCTTGCATCCTAAAAGATCCTTCCAGTAATATTCTCCTTTGTTCAGGATAGGTAACTGGCTGGACTCTATAATAATTTTATTATTTTTAAGCTTCATGGCAACATCACGATTATTAATTCCTTTTAATTTAATAATAAAGTTATTTTTATACGGTTTCCAGATTTCTAATTGAATTGGGTAACATTGATCATATTTTTTTAAAAACCATGGTTGATACATAAAAATGCTTTGTGCTTTATCAGTAAAAGCCACAATTTTTAGCCAACCATATATCCCATAGGCAGCCTTAATATTTCCTAATATTAAGGGATTGACTAAATTAACAGGTAATAATTGCTTAATCATTAATAGAATCTTTTTAGCCTAGTGTCAAAGATTGCTTTCTTAAAGTATTAACTCTTAATGAAAGTAAAGCACCTTGATTTATCCAGTATTTAAGACGGTCTAAATTTAAATAGAGACGTTTATCTTGACCTTTTGCAATAGGGTTAAAAAAACCAATTCGCTCAATAAATCTTCCGTTACGTGCATTACGTTTATCAGTGACAATGACCTGATAAAATGGGCGATTTTTAGCTCCATGACGTGATAACCTAATTCTCACCATTTTTATTAATCTCTCTATTCATTAAAACATAACTGGGACTAATTTCAATTTCTACCATATTTTATCGGTACGAAAACTGGGTTATCATACCTTTCATATTGCGTATTAAATTATTGAAATTGCCTCTCTTCATATTTTTCATCATGATTTGCATCTCTCCAAACTGCTTTAATAAACGATTCACATCTTGTACTTGTACACCTGAACCACGTGCGATCCTACGTTTACGTGAACCTTTTACAACATCTGGATTTCTTCTTTCTTCTAATGTCATAGAATTAATGATAGCTTCCATGTATATTAATTTTTTTTCATTGATATGCATATTAGTTTGTAAACTATTCATTACTGGAATTTTCTGTATAATTTTATTAATTCCACCTATATTACGCATTTCTTTAAGCTGCTCTAAAAAATCACTGAGGTTAAATTTAGCACCGGTTTTCATTTGATTCACTAGGTTTTCTGCTTTACGATGATCAATCGTATTTTCTATTTCATCAATCAGAGACAACATATCACCCATACCCAATATGCGAGATGCAATACGTTTAGGGTCAAAGGGTTCCAGGGCATCAATTTTTTCACCAAAACCAAGAAATTTTATTGGTTTACCTGTCAGATAACGAATAGATAATGCTGCACCTCCACGCGCATCACCATCAATTTTAGTCAAAATTACACCAGTTATCGGTAATACGTTATTAAAAATCGTTGCGTAATTTACGGTATCTTGACCAGTCATAGCATCAACTACCAACAAGGTTTCTACTGGTTTTAAGATACTATGTATATGCTTAATCTCTTTCATCATTTCTGTATCAACATGCATAATACCAGCCGTGTCAACTAATAATACATCATAAAATTTTAACTTGGCTTCTAACAGTGCATAATGAGCAATATCAACCGCATTATTATGTAACTCAGATGAATAGCAATAGATACCTGCCTGATCCGCCAGGGTTTTAATTTGATTTAAAGCGGCCGGTCGATAGATATCGACCGATACTAACATTACTTTATTTTTTTTATATTGATCGCGAATAAATTTGCTAATCTTAACAAGACTAGTAGTTTTGCCAGTACCCTGCAGTCCAGTCACTAAAATTACCGCTGGAGGCGAAGTTGATAAATTAAGTTTGTTATCGGCGGCTTCCATGACTTGAATGAGCTGTCTTTTTACTATCTTGATGAACTCCTGCCCTGGTGTTAGACTTGTGCTGATGTTTTTACCAACCGCACTGGATTTAACTTGATTAATAAATTCCCGGACTACGGGAAGGGCAACATCTGCTTCCAATAGTGCAATCCGCACCTCACGTAAGGTTTGATTAATATTATCTTCAGTGAGGCGTCCCCGATCGCTAATCTTACGCAGCGAACGCCATAGCCTATCAGTTAAATTTTCAAACATAAGAGATTATCTCTATTTTAATGATAATGAATAATTATATCTTATTAATTAATAACTGTTACAACTATATTTAATTTTACATTTATAAATAATGAAATAAAAGTAACATTTATTTTTTTGCTAAAAAATTAGCAAAGCTTATGGTATCTTGAGCTTCAATTTGAGCTTGTTTTAAACATGATGAAGTTACTTCTTTAGCAAATTTATATGGTGTGATAATTTCAAATGCTTCATTAATCAAAATTTGATGATATTGTTCAGATAATATCATACCGGTTTTTTGGATACCTTGCTCCATCATTAATTTTAAAATTTTTGCTGAATAAGTTAATTTAGGGTAATCAAACAAAGCAACTAGTTTATTACAAGTATCTTGATAATAATCATTTCCATTCTTACTATCCATAATATCGGCCATAAAACGCAGATCTCTGAATAAAGCTTTACCAACATTTGCAAGTGGGATATTAATGATATTACCGTATATATGAATTTTTTTTCCTGGACGACGTCCATCAAGAATAACTTGATCCCAATTTTTGCGGATACCAATTAATTCATTTTTATTAATCTCCACTGCATCCGCTAGTAAACACCAGATGAGAAATAGATCTAGAAACCTAAGTTGTTCTAAATTTATTCCAATTGGGGAAAATGGATTAATATCTAGAGAACGTACTTCAACGTATTCGATACCACCCCGCAATAATGCATCAGAAAGTGATTCTCCTTCATAAGTTACACGCTTAGGACGTATCGGTGCATATAACTCATTTTCAATTTGTAAAATATTAGTATTTAGTTGAAGATAACTACCATTTTTTTTTAATCCGATGCGAACATATTCTTCATATGGAGTTTTAGTTGCATATTTTAGAAAACTAACATAATTTTTTAAACTATTTAAATTAATTTTTAGAAGATCTTGTGTTTTACTAGTATAACCCAGATCGCTAAGACGCAGCGATGTTGCAAATGGTAAGTATAACATGTCATGATCATGATACTTTAATGGTATACTAAGATTTTTTTTAGGTATAAAAGAAGAGCAGATGGCTGGGGATGAACCGAATAAATACGGTAATATCCATCCAAAACGATAATAGTTACGTATCAATCGCAAATAACCTGAAGAAATTACTTCTTTACTTAGTTCGGTCTTCTCTCGGTTTGCCCAGGCTTGCCAAAATTTTAATGGTAATGAAAAATTATAGTGCACACCAGAAATCATTTGCATCATTGTACCATAACGTGTTTTTAAACCTTGGCGATATAATGTTTTCATTTTACCCAAATTTGATGAGCCATATTGAGCTAACATAATCTCTTCTTCGGGATTGATAAACCCCGGCATACTAAGAGGCCACATCCTTTCTTTATCGAGACGATGAGCAACATGCCGGTGGATATCTCGCAAAAAAGTTAACATATGATGAAGATCATTGTCTACTGGAGTAATAAATTCTAAATGTGCTTCAGCAAAATCGGTTGTAATCCACTTATGTGTTAAGGCACAACCTAACATTGATGGATGAAACGTGTTGGCAAGATTACCATTTAATTGGACACGTAATGTTTCGCGCTCAAGCCCGCGCTTGATACCATTGATGAGTACATCAGCATGAGTCTCAAGCCATGGAAGTATCATTGATACGTCCGGGATCAAATTTAATTCTCCTATAATATTTTATTAAAATGAGGTTGATGATCAACCCAATCACACTATGGATATAAGTACTAACAAATAGTTAACTTGAATAGATTTACGGTGTGAAACCATGGCGCATCCGGAAGGATTCGAACCTCCGACCTCTCAGTTCGTAGCCGAGTGCTCTATCCAGCTGAGCTACGGATGCATTGACAAGGGCTTGGCGGTGAGAGAGGGATTCGAACCCTCGATGCGAATATAACACCACATACTCCCTTAGCAGGGGAGCGCCTTCAGCCTCTCGGCCATCTCACCACCTACCGGTTTTGTTTATTCCAATAATTTTTTATTTAGCAGAAACGATTTAGCTATTTAGAAATCCTGCGCCGAATAGTTTGCTAACTCGTAGTCTGAAATTTTTCAACTTTAATACGTTGATAGATTTCTTCACGATGAACTGCAACCTCCTTAGGTGCGGTTATGCCAATCCGCACTTGATTTCCTTTTACTCCCAATATTGTTACAGTGATTTCATCACCTATCATCAGAGTTTCACCAACTCTACGAGTTAGAATCAGCATTCTGTGCTCCTTGAAAGTTTTACGAACAATTTGTTTTACAGCGATATCCTTTATCAATTTTCTTACTCTAAACTTGGCTTTTCATTATAATATCTTCTCTTGCTGAAATATGCTATTTTAAAATGCATATATTTATGAATTTTATTCAAAAATTATTATATAATAATTTTTTTTTCACGAAATGAAAAATTTCATCCAATGCAGGCGGTAGGGCATTAACGTTTGTTCCACATGCCTGAGCAAATTCCACTCTACCTCCACCTTTTCCACTAATTTTATTAGCCAACATCTTTATAAGCTCATTGGCTTGTATTATATTTTTTAGGTCTTTGGTGACGCTGGCTATTAATGATACTTGATTATCAATAATCGTGGCTAGAATAATTACGGTTGAACCCAGCTGATCCTGGATAATTTCTACTATATTTTTTAGTACTTTTATTTCTACATTACTTAATTGATTAACTAATAAGTTTACCGTATTAATCCTAATAGCATTCTTTATCAATAAACTACTGGTCTGAATAGCGTGCTGAATTCTTAATTTTTCTAAAGACTTTTCAAGCATTTTTTTCTTTTCAGTAAGAGCCAAAACTTTTTCATATACATTATTATCATTAGCTTTGATTAGTCGATAAATCTTATTCAAGGTTTCATTCTTTGCATTAATGTGCGCTAAAGCATTCTCTCCAGTCATAGCTTCTATACGTCTAATACCAGCGCCAATATTTGATTCACCAATAATCAGGAAAATTCCAATGTTACCAGTACTACTAGCATGCGTACCATTACATAATTCAACCGAAAAATCGCCTATAGTTAATACTCTAACTGATTTTTCATATTTATCTTCAAATAATGCTATGGCTCCGGTTTTCTTGGCAGCTTCTAATTCCATAATACTTGGTATTATACGCAGATTACGACGAATTTGTGTATTAACGATCCCTTCAATCATACTAATTTGTTTAGCTGGGATGGCTGTAACATGAGAAAAATCAAAACGCAAATATTTATCAGTTACTAATGATCCTTTTTGTACCACGTGAGGTCCTAAAATCTGTCGCAAGGTAGCATGTAATAAATGAGTTGCTGAATGGTTTAAAGAAATTTTAAGACGACGGCTCTTGTTAATTATTGCTTTAATAGATTCACCCACATGTAAATTGCCTTTAACCACTTGGCCAAGATGACCAATGGCCTGACCGATTTTTTTTGTATTGGTAACCATAAATTCAGCATTTTTAGACCACAATTTACCAGTATCGCTAATTTGACCACCCGATTCAACGTAGAATGGTGTCTTATCTAAAATAATTACCCCATCTTGCCCATCAACAATTTTATCTGTTGATTGACCATCACTAAAAATTGCCGTTATAGTAGCTTGTAGCTCATAATAATCGTTTCCTTTAAATATACTAGTGGAATGGGTAACAATTATCTTATTAGAAGTAATAAAGTGATTGGATTTCTTCGCACGATGACGCTGATCTTCCATCAGCTGATTAAATCCTGTATAGTCAATTTTTATATTGCGTTCACGACAAACCTCGGCAGTTAATTCTTTTGGAAATCCATGTGTGTCATAGAGACCAAAAACAGTATTTCCATCTAATGTATCACTTTGTAGCTTGGATAATTCTAAATGTAAAAGTGCCAATCCACGTTCCAAAGTTTTGGCAAAATTTTCTTCTTCAGTTTTTAATATCTTTTCTATTAGCAATTTTTTAATTTTCAAAATATCGCCTATTTTATCCATTACCTCAATTAATGGTGTTACTAGCTTATATAAAAAAGGTTTTTTAATACCAAGCATATATCCATAACGTACTGCACGTCTTATAATATGGCGTAAAACATATCCTCGTCCGTAATTAGAAGGACGCACACCATCCGCAATAAGAAAAGCTGAAGATCTTATATGATCAGCAATAATGCGCAAAGATTTTTTATTCTCATTAAGAATACCAGTTATTTGAACCGCAGATTCAATCAATTTTCTAAAGATATCGATATCATAGTTATTTGTTACGTGTTGCAATACTGCAGCAATTCTTTCTAATCCCATCCCCGTATCTACCGAAGGAGTTACTAATGACAGTAGCGAACCATCTTCTTGTCGATTATACTGTATAAATACTAGATTCCAGATTTCAATATAGCGATCACCATCTTCTTGGTCACTTCCTGGGAGGCCTCCTAAAATATGTTCTCCATTATCGAAAAAAATTTCTGTGCAAGGACCACATGGACCAGTATTTCCCATTTGCCAAAAGTTATCAGATAAATAAGTACCTCCGTGATTATCACCAATGCGAATAATTTGCCCTTTTGGGATTCCAATTTTATTTGCCCATATATCATATGTTTCATTGTCAGTTTCATAAACAGTAACCAATAATTTTTCCTGCGGCAAATTAAACCAATGTGAACTAGTTAATAGTTCCCATGCAAAATTAATAGCTTCTAACTTAAAATAGTCCCCAAAACTAAAATTGCCTAACATTTCAAAGAAAGTATGATGACGGGAACTAGACCCAATTTTATCAAGATCATTGTGCTTTCCACCGGCACGCATACAACGTTGACATGTAGTCACCCGAGAATATCCAATGTTTTTATTAGCCAGAAACCATTCTTTGAATTGATTCATCCCTGCATTGGTAAACAGTAATGTAGAATCATTTTTAGGTACCAAAGAGCTACTATCTATCACTTGATGACCCTTGCCATGAAAAAAACTGATAAAAGCTTTACGAATCTCTGCAGTATCTTTAATCATATGTATCCTAGCATTTATTTAAATAACGAAAAATCTAGCAGTAATAATCATTTATTTAATCTCTAATTTTATAAGAGGTGTCTTTAATTAGTGATTATTTAGTTACTTTATCAGTTTTAAGTAGGAGGTCTCTTATTTTTTTCTCAATCTCATTAGCGATCATTGCATTTTCTTTCAAATACTTACTAGTATTAGCTTTACCCTGCCCTATATTATCACCATTATAACTATACCACACCCCAGATTTTTCAATCAAATTATGTTTGACTCCTAAGTCAATTAGTTCACCATAAAGATTAATACCTTGACCGTACATTATCTGAAACTCAGCCTGTTTAAATGGAACAGCTACCTTATTTTTTACTACTTTAACACGAGTTTCACTTCCAATAATATTATCACCATCCTTAATAGCGCCAATCCGACGAATATCCAGACGTACAGAAGCATAAAATTTCAATGCGTTACCACCTGTAGTAGTTTCCGGGTTACCAAACATTACACCGATTTTCATACGAATTTGATTAATAAAAACTAGTAATGTATTAGACTGTTTCAAATTGCCAGCAAGTTTACGCATTGCCTGACTCATCATACGAGCGGCAAGTCCTATGTGAGATTCACCAATTTCGCCTTCAATTTCTGCTTTTGGGGTCAATGCGGCTACCGAATCTACAATAATTACATCAACTGCTCCAGAACGCGCTAAAACATCACATATTTCTAACGCTTGTTCACCTGTATCTGGTTGAGAACATAGTAAATTATTTATATTTACGCCAATTTGTTTAGCGTACACGGAATCCAAAGCATGTTCGGCATCTATAAACGCACAGGTTTTATTTTGGCGTTGTGCGGCAGCAATTACTTGAAGAGTTAAAGTAGTTTTACCTGAGGATTCAGGACCATAAATTTCTACGATTCTTCCCATTGGTAAACCACCTACGCCTAGCGCAACATCCAAACTTAGCGAACCGGTGGAAATAGTTTCCACATCCATAGATCTATTTTCACCAAGACGCATAATAGAACCTTTACCAAATTGTTTCTCAATTTGACTCAGTGCGGCTAAAAGAGCCTTATCTTTTTCTTTATTTTCGTAATTCACCATTTATTCCTAATAAAACAGAATCAAACCCTGACCAAGCTAGGAGTTATAGAATTATAAATGAGACTTGATATCATGGGTATTGGTAGGTAAGTTTTTACAGTAACTATCTCTAGATTATTCACGATAGTAATTGTTTACATTTATCTCAGAGTCGTATTATTATAACAAATAGATTGTTTATTTACTACTGTTAGCTATTTTATAAGTGATAAATTTATTAATAAAGTAATCGATAAATTTCTAATATAATTATCTATTTATAAGATTTAATCTTAAACTAAAAGGAATAAATAATATTCATGGTAATTGGTAATAAACATACCCCAATGATGCAACAGTATCTAAGTATTAAGGCTGAACATCCAGATATTCTGCTTTTTTATAGAATGGGAGATTTTTACGAACTTTTCTTTGATGATGCAAAAATTGCGTCAAAATTATTGAATATATCATTAACCAAACGCGGTTTTTGTGATGGTCAACCAATTCCCATGGCAGGAATTCCCTATCATGCATTGGAAAATTATTTAGCAAAATTAGTCCAACTAGGAGAATCAGTAGCCATTTGTGAGCAGGTTAGTGATCCAGCTTTAAGTAAGGGTCCAGTTGAACGTAAGGTGATGCGCATTGTTACCCCTGGGACTATTAGCGAAGAAGTATTATTACCCGTAAAATCAGATAATCTATTAGCAGCGATTTGGCAAGAATCCGAAGGATTTGGTTACGCTACAATTGATATTAGTTCTGGACGTTTTAAGATAATAGAACCAAAAGATCAAGATAGTATGCTATCTGAGCTTTATAAAACTAATCCTGCTGAATTACTTTATCCTGAAAATTTTGCTTCTCTTCATCTCATTGAGAATCGCAGAGGAATCCGTCGTCGTCCGTTATGGGAATTTGAAATTGAAACTGCAAGACAGCAGTTAAATCTTCAATTTGGTACTAAAGATCTTACTGGTTTTGGTGTTGATCAGGCAATTAAAGCTCTACGTTGTGCGGGATGTTTATTGCAATATGTAAAAGTTACTCAGAAAATAGCAGTATTACCTCATATACGTTCCATAAATCTAGATCGTCTAGAAGACACAATTATTATGGATGCTGCAACATATCGCAATTTGGAAATTGTAGAAAAGATTTCTAGCGAGAGTAAGAATAGTGAGAATACCTTATTACAGGTACTTGATAAAACTGTTACCGCTATGGGAAGTAGAATGTTAAAAAGATGGCTAGCTATGCCAGTTAGGGATCTCCAAATCATTAATGATCGGCAGGATAGTATTGAAATGTTACAAGAAATTATCGCGGATATACAACCAGTATTATCTAAAATTGGTGATTTTGAACGCATTTCTTCACGTTTAGCTATGCTAAATGCTCGCCCCACAGATTTTAGTAACATGCGTAATACATTTAAGCAATTCCCACGCTTAAAGAAACTATTAGCTCCAATTAATAGTAAGCATATACAAAAACTGCGAAATCAAATTGGTGATTTTTCAAATTTACATGATAGCTTAACTAAAGCCATAGTGGATAATCCGCCGGCTTTAATAAAAGATGGAGGAGTGTTTGCAAGTGGTTATAATGACGAACTAGATGAATTGCGCCGAATGGCCGATGGAGCTTACATTGAACAATTAGAGTCTAGAGAACGTAAAAAACTAGGAATTGAAAAATTGAAAATAGGATTTAACAGGATTCATGGTTATTATCTTCAGGTTAGTCGTCACCAAAGCCATCGTATCCCAATGACATATATGCGACGTCAAACCCTAAAACATAGTGAACGCTATATTTTTCCTGAGTTAAAGATATATGAAGATAAGGTACTAACTGCTAAGAGTGAAGCAATCGCTATAGAAAAAAGGCTGTATGACGAATTATTTAAGTTATGTTTACCATATACAAGCGCATTACAATTAAGTGCGGACGCTATGGCAGAAATTGATGTATTAGTTAATCTTGCAGAACGCGCTAGTACCCTGAATTATTCACGACCTATAGTAAGTAATCAATTAGGAATAAAAATAAAAAACGCGCGACATCCAGTTGTCGAACAAGTGATAAAAGAACCGTTTATTCCAAATTCACTTGTACTCAATCCTAACCGTACTATGCTGATTATCACTGGTGCTAATATGGGAGGAAAAAGTACTTATATGCGTCAAACGGCACTAATTGTATTAATGGCGTATATTGGGAGTTATGTACCGGCAGATTATGCAGAAATTGGTACTATTGATAGAATTTTTACCCGTATTGGTGCCGCAGATGACTTAGTATCGAATCGTTCCACCTTTATGGTAGAAATGACTGAAACCGCTAATATTTTGAATAATGCTACTCAGTACAGTTTAGTACTTATAGATGAAATTGGACGCGGTACTTCAACATATGATGGATTATCGATTGCATGGGCGTGTGCTGAAAGGCTAGCATGTCATTTAAAATCTATGACAATCTTTGCCACCCACTACTTTGAATTAACCTATCTACCCAAAATAATAGAAGTGATAGCAAATGTGCATGTTAACGCAATAGAATATGAAAATGCTATTGTTTTTATGCATAATGTGCTTGAAGGTCCTACAAATAAAAGTTATGGCTTAGCAGTTGCAGCGATGGCTGGAATACCACGTCCTGTTATTGATCGAGCTTACCAAAAACTCCAGGCTCTGCAACTGCAATCATCAGAGTATCAACAAGAAGCCAAATCTGCTAGTTTGTTACCTTCACCGTCTATTACCGAATCCAAAAATGATCTGACATCAGTATTACTAGCAACTATTAATTCTCTGAACCCAGATACTATAAACCCACGCCAAGCATTGGAGTGGATCTATAAGTTAAAATCCTTAGTATAATCAAGCAGTGGATGTTAATCCACCGCTTGATTTAAAAATCTCTTATGAAATTTAATTAACCGAATAAAGATTCTATATTTAGTCCCTGTGACTGCAAAATTTCACGTAATTTGCGCAATCCTTCAACTTGAATTTGACGTACACGTTCACGAGTTAAACCAATTTTGCGACCGACATCTTCAAGAGTAGTTGCTTCATAACCTAACAGTCCAAAACGACGTGCGAGGACTTCACGCTGTTTGGCAGTAAGTTCATATAACCAAATTACAATACTTTGTTTAAGATTATCAGATTGTGTAGTATCTTCTGGACTACAGTATTTATCATCAGCTAACATCTCAAGTAAAGCCTTTTCAGTATAATTACCTAATGGGGTATCAACTGAAGAAATCCGTTCATTAAGACGCAGCATGCGATTTACATCCTCAATTGGTTTATCAAGCTGTTCTGCAATTTCTTCAGCACTTGGTTCGTGATCAAGTGTATGTAACAATTCACGTGAAGTACGTAGATAAATATTTAACTCTTTAACGATATGAATTGGTAATCTAATGGTACGAGTTTGATTCATAATTGCACGTTCAATGGTCTGACGTATCCACCAAGTAGCATAAGTAGAAAAACGAAAACCTCGTTCTGGATCAAATTTTTCCACTGCCCTAATTAAGCCTAAATTACCTTCTTCAATCAGATCCAATAGTGCTAAACCACGATTACTATAGCGACGGGCAATTTTAACTACTAGGCGTAAATTGCTTTCTATCATACGACTACGAGACTGACTATCACCTAGGCAAGACCGCCTAGATAAAAGGATTTCTTCTTCTGCAGTTAATAATGGTGAGTAACCAATTTCTCCTAAATAAAGCTGTGTAGCGTCTAAAAAATTTTTAGTGGTACCTGGTTGTGTTAAGAATAAATCTTCTTTTTTTAATAAATCATCATCAAGATCATTAACCAAATCAGGATCATCAAATATATCAGCTCTGATTTCGTCTAAATCTGCTAATTCTGCATGGTCGTGCAATCGTTCGTTCACCAACATAATTGGCTCCTTTTTTTAAGGCATATCTGAGTTATGGTGGCAATAAATAACGCCATGGATAGATGATTTATATTATTCGATAATAAGTAGTATAATACAATAAGGTTAACACCTCCAGTTGCCATTCAAGGTGATATGGGCAATCTCACGACATTGATATAATTAGGTTTACTAAACAATCTTAGGCATTTTATCTTTAAAAGTTTTTTTCAATATTAATGCGATTGCTTCACAAGCAATCCCTTCTTCTCTTCCCGTAAAACCTAGTTTATCTGTAGTAGTTGCCTTGATGTTAATCTTATCCAGAGGACAACACAGATCTTTGGCTAAATTAAAACGCATCTGTAAAATATGAGGTGAAATTCTTGGTACTTGAGCGATAATGGTTACATCTAAATTACCTAATTCATAACCTTTATTAAGCACGCTTTGCCAAGAAGTACGTAAAAAATCACGACTATCGGCATCTTTATAATCTTTTATATTTGGAAATAGATTGCCAATATCACCTAATGCAGCCGCTCCTAGTATGGAATCTATTACTGCGTGTAGTAATACATCACCATCAGAGTGTGCAAGCAATCCTTTAATATAAGGTATTTTCACACCTCCAAGAATCAATGGCCCTTGGCCTGCAAAAGCATGTGCATCAAAACCATGACCAATACGCACTAAGTGTTCTCCTTATGATGCCGCTGAAGTAAATAAAAACTAGCTAATGCTAGATCTTCTGGATATGTAACCTTGATATTATCATGGCGTCCAAAAATTATAGCGGGATGATATCCCTCATATTCAAGTGCTGATGCTTCGTCAGTAAGCATAATTCCTTGTTTAATTGCACGTTGCATACAAGTAAGTAGTAGACTTATAGGAAATAATTGTGGTGTTAATGCATGCCATAAGTTTTGGCGTTCAATAGTATGAGATACCACTATTGGGTTACCTGCGGCTTTGCTACGTTTAATGGTATCACGTACCGGTGTAGCTAATATACCACCTACTGGACTAACTGTAATAACAGATAACAAGCGGTGGAGATCTTCAGGATGTAAACAAGGTCGTACTGCATCATGTATTATAACCCAAGATTCATGAGAAACTGCTTGTAATCCGGCCATTACTGAAGCTGCACGACTCTGCCTACCAGTAATGGTGGTAATACGTGTGTTATCTATTGGCAGTAAATTAAACCAGCAGTCTTTAGAGTTGAGTACTATAACAATACGCTTTATTAAAGGTTGTTCAATTAGTGTACTAATAGCATGCTCAAGAATGGTTTTGGTTCCAATAGTTAAATATTGTTTAGGAAACTGAGATTGCATACGGCGACCGATGCCTGCTGCTGGAACAACAGCTATAATATCAGTGTTAATCATATCTATTTAATAAATATCGATAATTACACAGGTTATCTCTGCTTAGATAACCTGGGGAAGTTTTTATCATATTAACTAAAATCATGAATTGTAATTTGTTAACCTTAATATTTAAAATTTTCTAAAACATTAAATTTATCTCAATTTGTTAAAAATTGCATGGTCTCCCAGGGTTTCTTCAATACGAAGAAGTTGATTATATTTAGCTACCCGATCAGATCTACTCATTGAACCAGTTTTTATTTGTCCCGCTGACGTACCAACTGCAAGATCGGCAATGGTTGAATCTTCTGTTTCTCCAGATCGATGGGAGATAATGGTTGTATATCCTGCTTGTTTTGCTGTTTTGATGGTCTCAAGGGTTTCACTTAACGTACCAATTTGATTGTATTTGATAATAATACCGTTTGCTATTCCTTTTTGAATGCCTTTTTTTAACAAATTGGTGTTCGTAACAAAGAGATCATCTCCCACAATCTGGATTTTATCACCTAATATTTTGGTTTGATAATGAAAACCCTCCAAATCATTTTCATCAAGCCCATCCTCAATAGAGAGGATAGGATATTTTTGAGTCAGCTTTTCTAAATAATGTGTAAATTCTTGGGAGGTAAATATTTTACCTTCACCTTTAAGTAAATATTTTCCCGAAGTAGTGTCAAAAATTTCAGAAGCCGCGCAGTCGATTGCTAAGCTGATATCTTTACCAAGTATATAACCTGATTGTTCTATAGCCTCTTGAATATAATTCAATACTGCTACATTAGATTCAATGTTCGGAGCATACCCGCCTTCATCACCTATAGCTGTGTTCATATTATTAGCTTTTAGTATGGTTCCGAGACAATGAAATACTTCAGAACCGAAACGAATCGCTTCTTTTATATTTTTTGCACCTATTGGTTGAATCATAAATTCTTGAATATCAAGGTTGTTATCTGCATGTTTTCCCCCATTAATAATATTAATCATTGGAAGTGGCATTAGATATTTTCCTGGAGTTCCATTAAGTTCCGCAATATGTTCATATAGAGGAATACCCTTGGCTACCGCAGCCGCCTTTGCATTAGCTAATGAAACTGCCAAAATCGCATTTGACCCGAGTTTTGATTTATTACTAGTTCCATCTATAGTAATCATGAGCTCATCAATAGCATTTTGATCTTTAGCATCTTGATTTATTAAATAAGGTGCAATGCTTTCTTTAATAGAAGTGACCGCTTTAATAACTCCTTTACCAAGAAAACGAGAACAATCTCCGTCACGGAGTTCTAATGCTTCACGTGAGCCTATAGAAGCACCTGATGGTACTGCAGCTAAACCAAAATAACCTCCTTTTAAATGAACTTCGGCTTCAACCGTTGGATGACCACGAGAATCTAAAATTTCACGACTGATAATTTTAACAATTTTGCACATTCAGTTTTCCTTGTTAATCAATTAATGAGCAAAGTAGCTTGCTAAAAATATGTATAAATATATGGAAGATCAATAGTAATTGGTTAAATGAGCAATTTTTTATGATAATCCCGGGCAGCTTTTACAAAACCTTTAAATAATGGGTGTCCCTGGCGTGGATTGGAAGTAAATTCAGGATGAAATTGACAAGCAATAAACCACGGATGAGCTGGGATTTCTACTATTTCAACAAACTGATGATTTTCAGAGCGACCAGAGATAAGTAAACCAACATTTTCTAAGGGTTTGATTAACATATTGTTTACTTCATAACGGTGACGATGACGCTCAATAATTACTGATGTATTATATAGTTTTCTCACTAAACTATTATGAATTAATTGACACCTTTGACTACCGAGACGCATAGTACCACCTAAATCGCTAGCTTGATAAGCTGACCTAAGATTTCCTTCATTGTCCTGCCATTCAGAGATCAAAGCAATCACCGGATATTTACACGCTGGTGAAAATTCAGTAGAATTGGCATCTTTGATCCCGGCAACATTATGAGCATATTCCATAATAGCAACTTGCATGCCTAAACAAATCCCAAAATAGGGAATTTTATTTTCCCGTGCATACTGTACGGTAAGTAATTTTCCTTGAATGCCGCGATAGCCAAAACCTCCAGGTATCAGTATCGCATCTAGATTGTATAAAATTTTTACCCCATTAGTTTCTACCTCTTGTGAATCAATAAGTTTAATATTAACTGTAATACCATTTTTTAATCCACCGTGCTTTAGTGCTTCAATGACAGATTTATACGCATCTGGTAAATTTACATATTTACCTACCATACCAATCTTAACCACATCTTTCGGATGATCTTCTTGATAAATAACTTGTTCCCATTCTGATAGGTCTGCTTCGGGACAGCACAATCTCAAATGCTTGCATATGTATGCATCAAGTCCTTGCGCTTTTAATAAACTGGGTATTTTATAAATTGAATTTACATCCCATATAGAAATCACTGCTTCTTTTGGTACATTACAAAAAAGAGCGATTTTAGCACGTTGATTATCATGAACTGGATATTCAGAACGACATATTAGAACATCAGGTTGAATTCCAATCGATAGTAGTTCTTTAACCGAATGTTGAGTAGGCTTAGTTTTTACCTCACCGGCAGAATTAAGATATGGGACTAAAGTTAGATGTATGTAAAGTGTATTATTACGTCCAATTTCAATGGCCATTTGTCGAATTGCCTCAAGAAAAGGCAAAGATTCAATATCGCCTACCGTGCCACCAATTTCCACTAAGACTACTTCATGACCTTGTGCACCTTGATTTATGCGTTCTTTAATTGCATTAGTAATATGGGGAATAACTTGCACAGTAGCTCCTAGATAATCACCACGACGTTCTTTGCGCAATACCTCAGAGTAAATTCGTCCACTGGTAAAATTATTGAGACGAGTCATGCGAGTACGGATAAATCTTTCATAATGTCCTAAATCAAGATCGGTTTCAGCACCGTCCTCAGTAACAAATACTTCTCCATGTTGAATAGGACTGATAGTACCAGGGTCAATATTAATATAAGGATCTAACTTGATCAATGTTACATCAAGACCACGGGCTTCAAGAATAGCAGCTAGAGAAGCTGCCGCGATACCTTTGCCTAAAGATGAAACCACTCCACCTGTTATAAAAATATAATTAGTTGTCATCTTGAACCTGATAGTTTAGGTTTGAAATACTATGACATAAAATACCAACTAGAATGTTAGGAAAGATTACCAAAATCATTTCCATTAGACAAGATCTGAGATTACAATAAATATTGTAATATTTAATAAAGTAATCCTTGATATTGAAAACTGATAGGTTTTTAGATAGCTTGGTGATGAATTTCTATGATCAAGTCACTTAAAATAGTCTGCATTATTAAAAGAGTAATCTATGACAAATTCTCTTTATCTTCAGCATCTTATTTCGATTAACGATCTTAATCGTGAGACTATTAATTTAGTGCTCAAAAAAACTGCCATGATAAAATTAAATCCACAAAAATATATAAATCTGTTACACCATAAAGTGATAGCTAGTTGTTTTTTTGAAGCTTCTACACGCACGCGTCTCTCATTTGAAACCGCCATACATCGTTTAGGTGCATCAGTAGTCGGTTTTTCAGAAAGCAATAATACTTCATTAAACAAAAAGGGAGAAAGTTTCGCAGATACTATTACAGTAATTAGCTCTTATGTAAATGCTATTATAATACGTCATCCTAAGGATGGTGCTGCACTTCTAGCTACTAAATTTTCACATGATGTTCCTATTATAAACGCTGGTGATGGAGCTAATCAACATCCTACGCAAACTTTACTAGATCTGTTTACTATTCAAGAAACTCAACATCGTCTAAATAATCTTAATATAGCAATGGTTGGTGATTTAAAATATGGTCGCACAGTACACTCTTTAGCGCAAGCGCTATCCAAATATGAAGATAATAGATTTTTTTTTATCGCACCTGAATCATTAGCAATGCCTAAATATATTATTGATTTTTTTGAATACAAAGGAATAAATTGGAGTCAACACCATAGTTTAAAAGAAGTAATTCCTATGCTAGATATTCTCTATATGACCAGAATACAGAAAGAACGCTTCAAGTTAGCTGAATCAGAAGATTCCAACATCAAAACACCGTTCATCTTACATGCAGCAGATCTTATCAAAGCTCGCCGCCAGATGAAGGTCTTACATCCCCTACCACGTCTTGATGAAATTGCTGTTGATGTGGATCAAACTCCCCATGCTTGGTACTTTCAACAAGCAAGTAATGGTTTATATACACGTCAGGCATTACTAGCACTAGCTCTAAGTAATAAAATTTAAATAATATCAGGGTTAATAATCAAAATTAATAATTTACACCGATTATAAAGCATCGTAGCTTCTTTATGGATACTTTTTATTCAATTGAACTTTTCGGATTAGGGACAAATAAAATGGTAAAATGAGCGCTTTTATGCTATGATGGATGGTCATTTCTTTCCGAGAGTAACACGTTCATGATTTCCATAATCATGATAAGTAAAAATATCGTTAAAATTATTAGATTTCATCAAATTACGGACCTGATATCCCTGTTGCCAACCATGTTCTAGTAGCAACCAACCTGTATCTTTTAAATAATCAGAAGCGTTTAAAATAATTTTATGGAGATCTGCTAATCCTTTTTCTTCTGAAATTAAAGCTACTTCAGGTTCAAAACGCAGATCACCTTGTTGTAAATGATTATCTAAAGCATCAATATATGGTGGATTACTGACAATCATATCAAAAAAATTTTGTGACGCCAAAGCGGAAAACCAGTCACTGCAGATAAATAATACATTATGACAATCTAAATTATGGGCGTTATATTGTGCAAGTAATAAAGTTACTTGGCGATTATCAACACCTAATATAAAACAATCAGGACGTTCCTTAGCTATGGCTATAGCAATCGCTCCACATCCGGTACCGAGATCCAGAATAGTAGATGCTACATCTTTCAGATGTAAGAGCGCCTGTGTTACTATGACTTCAGTATCCGGACGAGGAATCAAACTAACTGGGGAAATCATCAAAGGTAATGACCAAAATTCACATTTACTAATCAGATATGCAATAGGCTCTCCATTCTGGCGACGATTTAAAAAATCATTAAGCTTTACCAAATTAAGGTTATTTAGTTCAGTATCATCAAATGCTTTTAACCAAGTTATATTTTTTCCAGTAACAAATTCTAGCAAAATTTCAGTATCTATTTTGGGACTAGAACTATTAGTGAGTCTTAATCTAGCCATCTGTAACCAACTCTTTATTTTCATTAAAGATTTTCTAATTGTTGATTTTGATACTCTTGCCGCAGCGGGTCAATCAAGATATCTAGATTTCCATTCATGATTTTTTCTAAACAATATAGTGTAAGATTAATACGATGATCCGTTACACGTCCTTGTGGAAAATTATAAGTCCTAGTTCTATCAGATCGCTCACCGCTAGCCAGTAAATTGCGACGTGTAGAAGTTTCTTCTTGATGACGTTTTGCCATTTCTGCCGCGTTAAGTCGAGCGCTTAGAACGGAAAGTGCTTTGCTTTTATTTTTATGTTGTGAACGTTCATCTTGACACTCTACTACGATACCGGTTGGGAGATGAGTAATACGTATAGCTGAATCTGTGGTATTAACATGTTGTCCTCCAGCTCCTGAAGAACGAAAAGTATCAATCTTTAAATCAGTAGTTTTGATTTTCATAATTTTATTTTCTGGCATTTCTGGCATAACAGCAACAGTACATGCGGAGGTATGAATACGACCTTGTGATTCGGTTTCAGGGACTCTTTGTACTCGATGACCACCCGACTCAAATTTTAGACTACCATATGTACTGTTACCTGTAACTTTAACAATAATAGCTTTATAACCTCCGTGTTCCCCTTCACTAGCACTGATAATTTCCATCTTCCAGCACCGAGCTTCTGCATAACGGTAGTACATGCGAAATAAATCTCCTACGAAAATCGCGGCTTCATCACCACCTGTTCCGGCGCGAATTTCGATATAACAGTTGCGGTCATCATCAGGATCTTGGGGAATTAACAATACTTTAAGTTTATGTTCGATTAATTTATTATGATTGCGAATTTTAAATAGCTCATCTTCTGCCAGATCTCTAATTTCAGGATCATTAAGTAACAAAGAAGTGGTGTTAATGTTTTCCTGTATTGTCTGCCACTGAAAAAAATATTTCATAATTTCTGAAAGATGGGCATATTCTTTTGCGAGAATTCTAAAAAGCTTTTGATTTGAGATAATTTCTGATGTTTGTAGTAGATTATCAACTTCTTTATAACGCTTTTTTAATAATTCGATTTTTGCAATTAGGGAAGATTTCATGCAGAAATATTAACCTAAATATTGTTAGTAAAATATTATTTAACTTCAATAATCATTATTGATGATATCTGATTTTATAAATTATGACATAATTTAATATGCGTAGCAATGGAGATTAAAAATCTCTTTTCAATAAAATTTACTACTGATATTATGCTTATAATAGTTCAAACGTTACCTTGAATAATTAATTGAATTATGATTCAGTGGCCAGCACCAGCAAAATTAAATTTGTTTCTCTATATTAATGGCCAGTATCCTAATGGATATCATCACTTGCAAACTCTATTTCAATTTCTTGAATATGGTGATACAATAAATCTTTTCTTAAATAAGAGTGGGAAAATTAGTTTGCAAGATCATCTTATTGATGGAACTACTCCAGAAAAAAATTTAATGATGATCGCTGCAAAATTATTACATGAAAAAGCTATTAAATGTGGATTGTTACCAACCGATTCTGGTGTAGAAATTAAATTAATAAAAAGACTACCATTAGGTGGTGGATTAGGCGGTGGTTCATCAAATGCCGCAACGATACTAATAGCGCTCAATTATTTATGGAAAACTAATTTCAGTATTGATGAACTAAGTATCTTGGGCTTACAAATTGGTACTGATGTCCCAGTATTTATTCATGGTCATGCTGCTTTTGCTGAAGGTTTAGGTGATAAATTACAGCCAATTATGTTGCCGGAAAGATGGTATCTTATTGTATGTCCAGGAATAATAATTTCAACCTCGTTGATATTTAAAGATACTGAATTGAAGAGAAATACACCTAGACGTAAATTAACGGAGTTATTACATAGTCCTTTCAATAATGATTGTGAGGCTATAGTAAGAAAAAAATTCATAGAAGTTGAGCAACTATTTTCTTGGCTGTTAAAATACGCGCCAGCTCGTCTTACTGGAACAGGAGCTTGTGTTTTTGCTGAATTTGAAAATGAGTTCAAAGCACGCCAAATTCTTGAGATAGTTCCGAAAGGAGCACGTGGTTTTGTGACAAAAAGTGTAAATATTTCACCACTCCACCGTGTTATATTTTAATTTCTATAATATATAAAGGGTATCTCTGTCTGATCCTAATTCTCTATAAAGGTTGTCAATTGTGCCTAATATGAAACTTTTTGCCGGTAATGCAATTCCTGAACTAGCACAAAATATTGCCAGTCGTCTTTATACTCAATTAGGCGCGGCGACAGTGGGACGCTTTAGTGATGGTGAAATTAGTGTAGAAATTAATGAAAATGTACGTGGGGATGATATTTTTATCATTCAGTCTACCTGTGCTCCTACTAATGATAATCTTATGGAGTTAGTAGTGGTTGTTGATGCATTACGTCGAGCTTCGGCTGGTCGTATAACTGCTGTTATGCCTTATTTTGGTTATGCACGTCAAGACCGTCGCGTTCGTTCTGCTAGGGTGCCTATTACCGCTAAATTAGTAGCGGACTTTCTTTCTAATGTTGGTGTTGATCGTGTTTTAACCGTAGATTTGCATGCAGAGCAAATCCAAGGATTTTTTGACGTTCCAGTAGATAATGTATTTGGAAGCCTTGTTCTTTTAGAAGATATGCAACAAATTGGATTAGAAAATCCAATTGTAGTTTCTCCAGATATTGGAGGTGTGGTACGGGCTCGCGCCGTTGCAAAATTGTTGAATGATACTGATATGGCTATTATTGACAAGCGTCGACCCAGTGCTAATGTTTCAGAAGTGATGCACATCATTGGTGATGTCAATCATCGTGATTGCGTGCTTATTGATGATATGATTGACACTGCTAGTACCTTATGCAAAGCAGCTGATGCCTTAAAAGAATGTGGTGCTAAAAGAGTTTTGGCTTATGCTACCCACCCGATTTTATCAGGCAATGCCGCAAAAAATTTGCTTCATTCAGATATTGATGAAGTTGTTGTATGCGATACTATCCCTTTACCTACCGAAATAAAAAAACTGCCTAAGGTACGAACTTTAACATTAGCTGGCATGTTAGCAGAAGCAATTCGTAGAATTTGCAATGAAGAATCTCTTTCTGCAATGTTTGAACATTAATGCGTTCCCCATGTTATCTAAGTAATAGGAGATAAATTACTTGCCAAGCTTAAAATTGATAGTTGGAATTGCTAATTCTGGATCTCAATATGAAGAAACGCGTCATAATGCAGGAGCTTGGTATGTAAAACGTTTGGCAGGAATTCATAATATTGTACTGAAGCAAAATAATAAATTTTCCGGATATACTAATTCTATTTTATTTAATCAAAATGTACGGCTACTTATTCCTGATAACTTCATTAATCTAAGTGGCAAATCAGTTGCCGCAATGTCAAAATTTTATCATCTGGCACCAGATGAAATCTTGATTGCACATGATGAATTAAATTTGGCACCTGGCATAGCTAGATTTAAATTAGGTGGTGGATCCGGTGGTCACAATGGGCTAAAGAATATTATTAGCCATTTGGGAAATCAAAAAAATTTTTATCGATTGCGGATCGGTATCGGTCATCCTTTAGATCTAAATAGGATTACTAGTTTTGTTTTAGATCAACCATCAGTAAAGGATAAAAAACTTATTAATCATGCTATTGATGAGGCGATCTTTTGTACTACAATATGGTTAAAAGATGGTATTCTGAAAGCAATGAATCGTTTACATACAAATCTAAAATAAAAGATGCAGGTAAATAAGCTAGGATGATATTAAAATGTGGTATTATAGGTTTACCTAATGTAGGTAAGTCTACTATATTTAATGCCCTTACTAATTCGGGGAGTAAGGTAGCTAATTTTCCATTTTCTACTATACAGCATCATACTGGCATAGTAGCGGTACCAGATCAACGTCTCAATGTACTCGCAGCAATTGTTAAATCACCACGTATCATAACAACTACCATTAAATTCGTGGATATTGCTGGTCTTATTAAAGGATCTTCGAGAGGTGAAGGATTAGGAAATCATTTTTTAAATAATATTCGTGATACAGACGCGATTTTTCATGTAGTGCGTTGTTTCGATGATGAAGATATCGTTCATCTATCTGGTAAACTTAATCCATTACAAGATATTAATATCATTAATACTGAACTCGCTCTTGCCGATCTGGAAACTTGTGAAGGTGCCATAAAACAGATAAAGAAAAAAATTATAAGAGGTAATATAAATAATGCCACTCCTGAACTTATAATCTTGGAAAAATGCAGATTACAACTAGATAATGCGAGATTATTAAGAGAATTGACACTATCCAAAGAAGAACAATCCGCCATACGCTATCTGAATTTTCTTACGCTGAAACCAACTATGTACATTGCTAATACTAGTAAACATGATTTTAAAAATAATTATATTGAGCAACTTCATGGTCTTGCAGAAAAGGAAGGTACTTCTGTAGTAACCATTTGTGCTCCGCTAGAGTCGGAAATCGCTAAAAATAAAAGTAGCGTACAGTTAATAAAATCTAGACTTCATAATATAATTACTAATGGCTATAAACTTCTTAATTTGCAAACTTATTTCACCGTAGGTATCAAAGAAGTGCGTGCCTGGACTATTCCTAATGGAGCCACCGCCTATCAAGCTGCTGGTAAAATTCATACGGAATTTCAAAAAGGTTTCATTCGTGCTAAAATTATTAGCTATCAAGATTTCATCCGTTATCAAGGTGAACCAGGGGCACGAGAAGCAGGTAAAATTCGCCTCGAGGGTAAAGAATACCTTGTAAAAGATGGTGACGTTATATATTTTTTATTTAATAATTAAAAATAATTTAATACCATTATAAAAATATGATGATATTGATAAAGGCCTTTAAATAGGCCTTTAAAGTATCAATTCCGTAATTTGCGATAGATCCATAAAATCATAAGAGAACCGATGATGGCCACTAAAAAACTTCCAAAATTAAAACCATCTACTTTACCGAATCCCAATAATGTGCTAATCCATCCTCCTACTAAAGCACCCAAAATTCCTAAAATTACGGTAATTATAAGACCCCCACCATCTTTTCCTGGCATAATCCATTTGGCGAGTATCCCAGCTATTAAACCAAAAAAGATCCAAGAAATAATACCCATTACTACCTCCTACTTTATTTTATGGTAATAATTAATCTATATTATGCTATATAGATATTCTATATAGCAATAATATAGATTAATTTATTAGCAATCTACTTAAATTATTACGTTAATTATAGGAGAGGTTTTTACACGGTGATTAATATCTTATTGTTTTTAAATTTCAAAAGCTAATATTAACCAATTTTATCGCTTCCATTTAAATGAATAATGAGATAGCTGCTATAATTAAATTTTATCAGTTGTATGTTCATGAATCATCAAACTAAAAAAAAAAAAGTTATCATTGGTATGTCCGGAGGAGTTGATTCTTCAGTTGCTGCTTTACTGTTACAACAACATCAATATCAAGTTGAAGGATTATTTATGAAAAACTGGGAAGAGGATGATTTTGGACAGTGTCAAGCGGCTAAAGATTTAGCTGATGCCCAAAAGGTATGTAATCAACTTGGGATACCATTACATAAAGTAAATTTTTCTGCTGAATATTGGGATAATGTTTTTAGTAATTTTTTAGATGAATATCAATCTGGACGTACACCAAATCCAGATATTCTGTGTAATAAAAAAATTAAATTTAAAATTTTTATGGAATTTGCTACTGAAGAGCTAGGAGCAAATTTTATTGCTACTGGACACTATGTGCGTCAGTTAGCTTTAAAAGGTCAAAGACAACTCTTAAGAGGCATCGATAGAAATAAAGATCAAAGTTATTTTCTTTATACCTTGAATCAAAAACAGCTGAGGCATAGTTTATTTCCTATAGGTGGTTTGACTAAAAATGTCGTTAGAGGTATTGCTAATAAATATGGATTAGTGACAGCCAAGAAGAAGGATTCCATGGGAATATGTTTTATTGGTAAAAAAAACTTTCGAAATTTTATTAGCAAGTACTTACCGGCTTTGCCAGGTAATATCATCACAACTGATGGTCAAGTAATAGGTAAGCATCAAGGACTAATATATTACACAATAGGACAACGTAAAGGATTAATGATTGGTGGGACGAAACAAGGAAATAATGAGCCTTGGTATGTGATTGATAAAAAAATTCAACAAAATTTATTAATAGTTGCGCAAGGAAAAAACCATCCTCATCTTATGTCAGTGGGTCTAATTGCTCATCAGTTTCACTGGCTAAATCGCTACCCATTAAATAGCAAAATTTTTTGTTCGGTAAAAATTCGCTATCGTCAAGTGGATGTTCCATGTCTTCTGATCCCTCATGATGATAAAAAAATCATTACCGCAGAATTTTTGAAGCCGATAGCGGCGATTACTCCGGGTCAATCTGCAGTATTTTATTGGGGGGAAATTTGTTTAGGAGGAGGTATTATTGAAAAGAGATTCCCACTTAAAAATGAAGTGAGATATTATCTATAAATATTTATATTGATAGGAGTTAAAATAATGGAATTATCTCCTCTTACGGCTATTTCACCACTTGATGGCCGCTATGCAGATAGAGTCCATTCTCTACGTACCATATTCAATGAATATAGTTTATTAAAATTACGTGTAACCATTGAAATCCGCTGGTTGCAAAATTTAGCGAGATCTCCAGAAATTAAGGAAATTCATGCATTTGATAAGGATACTAATGAATATTTAAATTCTATTATTACAGATTTTTCTGAATCTGATGCCTTAGATATCAAAAATATTGAACGAACTACTAATCACGATGTAAAATCGGTGGAATATTTTTTAAAGAAAAAAGTTTCCATCATCCCTAAACTTAAAGATTTTACCGAATTTATTCATTTTGCTTGTACTTCGGAAGATATAAACAACTTATCTTATGCACTAATGTTAGAAACGGCTAGAAATGAAGTCATCTTTCCATTTTGGCAAAAGATGATGATTATTATTAATAATTTGGCTCATAAGTATCGTGCTATACCAATGTTATCTCGTACCCATGGCCAACCTGCAACACCTACTACGGTAGGTAAAGAGATGGCTAATTTCGTATATAGAATGACACGTCAGCGAAAACAACTAAAAAAAATAGAAATTCTTGGTAAAATGAATGGTGCAGTAGGAAATTATAATGCCCATATTGCTGCTTATCCGGATGTTAACTGGCAACTTGTAAGTAAAAATTTTGTTACTTCTTTAGGTATTAGCTGGAATCCATATACAACACAAATTGAACCACATGATTATATTGCAGAATTTTTGGATTGTATTAGGCGTTTTAATACAATTGTTATAGATTTTAATCGTGACATTTGGGGTTATATTGCTTTAAATTTTTTTAAGCAAAAAACTACTGCAGGGGAAATCGGTTCATCTACTATGCCACATAAAGTTAATCCTATTGATTTTGAAAATTCTGAAGGTAATCTAGGTATAGCTAATACCATATTAACACATTTAGCTAACAAATTACCCATTTCACGCTGGCAACGTGATCTAACAGACTCAACTGTTTTACGTAACCTAGGAGTAGGATTGAGTTATGCCATGATTGCTTGGCAATCAACATTAACCGGAATTAGTAAACTAGAACTGAATTCTAATCAGCTAATGAATGAACTTAATCAAAATTGGGGAGTATTAGCAGAAGCTATTCAAACTGTAATGCGACGATATGGAATTGACCAACCATATGAAAAACTAAAAGTAATCACCCAGGGTCAAATTGTGGATGCCGAGATTATACATTCATTCATTGACACTCTACCAATCCCTGTTGAGGAAAAATCGCGTCTTAAAAAGATAACTCCATTTAATTATCTTGGATGTGCCATTCAGTTAGTTGATAATATCAAATTTTATTTCCTATAACTGAATCTCTCGTTGAGAAACATTGCTCTTGCTAATAAACTTAATGCCAAGTAATTTATTAAAATAATCTATATAAAAAATATTTTGGCAGGTATCTAATCATTATTATTCATGGTTTTGATTAACACAGTAGTTTAATTTTATCTACCTATTATTTAAACAAGCAATGAAGTGAAGCCTATTTAGTCAGTCGCATCGGTCCTAATGGACAACCGCCTAAAAGATGCAGGTGAATATGATATACTTCCTGACCGCCATGTTGGTTACAATTCATAATTAAGCGGTAACCGTTATCAGCGATTTTTTCATTCTGAGCAATTTTAACTGCAACGGTAATGAGCCTACCTAATATTGGCTCATGTTTAAATTTAACCTCATTAAGTGTAGAAATAAAAGTATTAGGAACAATAATAACATGGGTAGGCGCTTGTGGATCAATATCACGAAAGGCCGTAACTAATTCATCTTGATAAATAATATCAGCGGGAATTTTTCTGCTAATAATATTTTTAAATAGTTTTTCTTTTAACATATCAATCCTTTTTTAAATTAACGCCAAATAAACTACAAAAATTATTAGTAGTTATTGCCGCAAGTTCTACAACAGAGATTTTCTTAATTTCGGCTATACAGCTAGCAATTTCACGCAGCCAAGCTGGTTGATTTTCTTTTCCACGATATGGAACTGGTGCTAAATAAGGTGAATCAGTTTCTATAAGCAAACGATCTAATGGGATATAACTTACAATCTCACGCAGTTTTAGTGCATTACTGAAAGTTACTATTCCGGAAAATGATATATAAAATCCCATATTAAGCAGTAAATTAGCCATCGAACGATCTTCAGTAAAGCAGTGCAATACTCCACCACATATATCTGCTTGCTCTTCACGTAAGATAGTCAAGGTATCTGTTTGAGCATTTCGTGTATGAACGATCACTGGTTTGCTTAAATTACACCCAATCCTGATATGCTCACGGAAAAAAACCTGTTGTTTTACTTTATCTTTTTTATTGTAAAAATAATCTAATCCCGTCTCACCTAATGCAACCACCTGCCGATTTTTAGCTAGATCATGTAACTCAATCAGATCCGTGTCCTTATCAACATTTAAAGGATGTATACCACAAGTATATGTAACCTTTGGATGATTATCCACCAGATTAGCTATTTCTTTATATTCTGATAAAGTAGTAGCTACTGTCAACACCAATTGGACATCATTATGAGCCGCTTTTTTTAATACATCATCCACATCTGTATGTATGGTGTTATAATTCAAATGATTAAGATGACAATGTGAATCTATCAAAAACATAATTTAATCCTATGACTTAACCTCTATATTTGAAGAAATCATTAGTTCCTCCCAGTTGAGCAACTGTTCTGTTAATAATAATTCACGATTCAGCGAGATAACCTGTTGTATATTGTTACGACAAACTAACCAGTCTCGCAAACTTATCTGAAGAATTTTTACAGAAAACTGTTGTGCTAATTTACTAACAAGTTTCTCAAAATCTACATTTATAATATAATTTTTACCGCTATGCGGCAATTTTAAGGCATCTAGCAACAAGGTACATAACCAGTAAATTTGCTTATTAACATTTTCGTTATGTAGTAATGGTAAGATACTTATTATATCTACACTACCTGTTAAATAATCCCTGATTTTTTCATAAAGTTTTTCTCTTCTTGGCCAGCTATTAGATTGTAGTAATTTTAAGGCGGCATCTGGTGCTCCAGATGAGGATCTCAAAGCAGCGATGCAAGTCTGGGTGTTATTTTTAATATGTTTGATTAACCACTGTAAGCCTTGATTTTCATCTGGTGGTAAAATTTGCCAGATTTGACATCTACTTCTTAGGCTAATTGGAATAATTGAAGGATTTTCAATACTAGATAACAAAAAATATGTATTATCTGGAGGTTCTTCTACCATTTTTAACAATGCATTTACGGCGGCGTCGGTCATTTGTTCTACTTTGGAGATCCAAATAATTTTTATTCTAGCTATTAGAGGACGTTGATAAATTTTATCACAGAGATTTCTGATAGTTTCAATCCCAATAGTATTATCTTCTATATTCAAGAGGTAACAATCGGGGTGATTTCTAACCAGCATCAGTTGACAGCTATGACAGTTTCCACAAGGATTTATATTGATAGGATACAAACACATTAACCAGCCACTAATCTTCAAAATTAGCTGATCTAAACCTAGTCCATCAGCGGCATTTATTAGTAGTGCATGATAACCTCGTGCTATCTGATATTGTTTAATAATTTTCTGATAAAGATGATTAAGCCATGGATACCCGTGTATCAATGTGTTTTCTTCCACCACCATTCCTCCAAGACAAGATGTATAGCTGATATCACTACCTGAAGCGGTTGTGTAGCATCAATGATTTTAATACTATTATCTAGCTTTGTCTGTGCTAGATAATATCTTCTAACATTATTAAAAAATTCTATAGATTCCTGCTCAATGCGATCACGTTTACCACGGTTTATAATTCGTTGTAACCCTAATTCTGGTGTAATATCTAGATAAAGTGTTAAAGTTGGTTTCAAATTACCTAATACTAACTTACGCAATACTTTCAATAAATTAATATCAATTCCACGTCCACCTGATTGATATGCTTGGGTAGAAAGCTCATGACGATCACTAATCACCCATGCTCCGCGCGCTAGTGCAGGTTTTACAATTTGTTCCATAAGTTGTAAGCGAGCGGCATACAGCATAAAAAGTTCAGTGTGCGCCGTAATGGTTTCACCTTCAATGCCTTCTTTAATTAAAATCCGCAATTGTTCTGCTATTGGAGTTCCTCCAGGTTCATGAGTTAAAATGATGTCCTTAACTTTTTTTTTTTCAAAAATTTCACTACAATATTACAGATAGTGGTTTTTCCGGCGCCTTCTATACCTTCAATGGTAATAAAACTATTTTTCATATTTTTCCTTAATGATCTTGACGATGACGATAAATATTTACCGCTTGTAAATGATTTGCTAGATTAATATTAAAGATGAGTTTGCCGTTACCATCAGCAACGAAATATAAATAAGTACTGTTAAATGGATGCGCTGCCGCCATAAGGGAGATTGGACTAGGAATAGAAATTGGTCCAGGTGGCAATCCTGGATTAATATAAGTATTATAAGCATTATTACTTTCTAAATCGCGGCGACTTAAAGTTCCACGATATTTCTTTCCTAAACCGTAAATCACCGTCGGATCCGACTGTAATCGCATTCCTGAACGCAGTCTATTAATGAACACTGAGGCTACTTTATAACGTTCGGTGGTTATAGCTGTCTCTTTTTCTATTATGGAGGCGAGTATTACTAATTCATTAGAACCTTTATAAGGCAAACCCATCATTCGGTTATGCCACAAGGTATTAACTAATTGTTTCATGCGTTCATGCGCACGACACAATATCTCTAAATCACTAGTATTAGCCGTATAATACCAGGTGTCTGGATATAACCATCCTTCCAATTCTTGAAAGGAATGTATTCCTAATAAATCGGCAATTTTTTTTTTGTTATCATTTTTAATGAGATGCCTGATCCAAGGAGCTTTTTCTAAGCTTATTAAACCGTCTTGTAATCGTTTACCTTCAATAAATTTCCAAGAAAACCAGGCCTCTTTTCCATTTACTAATAATAGTAACATCTTGCGAACACTCATGTTGGGTTTCAGAAGGTAGGTTCCTGCTTTAAATTGAGACAAAGCCGGGTCAAAGCGCAATAACCATAAAAACCAATAACTCGGTTTAATAATTTTTTTTGCTTCTAATTGAATTTTTAATGCTTGCCATCCCGTTCCTAAAGGCAAAGTAAAAATGATATCTTGAGTAATTGTCAAAGATGACGCTGCAAAATTATGAATCTGACAATAAATTACGATAATAACAATTAATTTTATTAGTAAAACTACTGATACTGCAGCTCGTCCACCAATTATAGGCATTTTCTCATGCTATTTATAGTTAGTAATTAACATGTTATATAGTTCTCTGGATTGATACAAACAATTACCAATCTGACATACTGGCAAAACTGGCATCACTGCATTAGTTATGATAACTTCATCCGCATCCGTAAGAGTTTCCATACTTTCTTGTACCTCCTGCACCTCATATTTGGAATTATATAATAAGGTTATTATATTATGTCGCATAATTCCTTTGATCCCAACGTCATTTAAGCAAGGAGTAAATACTTGGATTTTCTTTCGCCAAAATATATTGGCAGAACAACATTCAACTATCATACCTTGAGTATCAAGTACTAAAGCTTCATCCGCATGATTTTGATCAATCTGTATGCGTATTAATACTTGTTCCAGCCGGTTCAAATGTTTAATTCCAGCTAGCACTTGATTTTTAGTAAGTCTTAACTGACTTAAAATTAATTTGGCACCATTGATATGCAATCGTTGGTAATAATTTTGCCATGGTGAAAAATATAATATTCGGTTTGGTTGAGTACAATTAAATACACTATAACCATGACCTCCATTACCACGAGTTAAAATAACTTTTAATACCCCATCTTTATAGGTGTTAGCAACTGCTTTCATTTCCTGTTCTACTTTATACCAATTGACTTCGGTAATGAATAAACGCTGACATCCCTGGTGGAGCCGCTGTAAATGTGCTGCTAACCAATCTATATTTCCGTTACGTATTCTCGCTGTAGTAAAACACCCATCACCAAATTGTATTGCACGATCATTAATAGGTATGTAATCTTGCTGTTGTCCATTAATCCAGTATCTATTTTCTGCTATAATCTTATCCATATTTTAACAATCCATGACTGACAATCTATCAAAGTTACTACCATGTATATGTATCTCATTATTTAATCAGATAAGGGTACAATTTTAAACAGTCAAAACCTATTAAGTTAGGATTAAATAAATGACATGATAGAGGTAAAATATTAAGTCAGTTGTCAGATTAATTAACTGCTATTACCTGCTATATAATCAATAGCTGCCTGTACTGTAGTAATTTTATCAGCATCTTCGTCTGGAATTTCTTGATTAAACTCTTCTTCAAGAGCCATTACAAGCTCAACGGTATCAAGAGAATCAGCGCCAAGATCTTCTAAAAAAGAAGCTGTATTAAGAATTTCTTCCTGCTTAACGCCAAATTGATCGCAAATGACTTTCTTAACGCGTTCTTCGATAGTGCTCATACTGTTTTCCTATCAAAATCGCTTTCGCGATGGTTTTAGTAGTTTATTATGCAATTAATGGGTCTCACCGATTTATATCTGACATCATTTATCTACGGTAGTTTCGTAAATAATGTTACCAAAAAAAATCAAACCATATACATACCACCATTAATGTGTAAGGTTTCACCAGTAATGTATGAAGCTTCATTAGAAGCTAAAAAAGCAACTGCATTAGCAATGTCTTGCGGAGTTCCAAAACGACCTGCAGGTATTTGTGTTAACACTATGGCCCGTTTTTTTTCATTAAATCCCAGGGTCATATCGGTTTCAATGAAACCTGGTGCTACAACATTAACAGTAATTCCCCGTGAAGCTACTTCACGAGCTAGTGACTTACTAAAGCCAATTAAACCCGCTTTGGCAGCCGCATAACTGGATTGTCCGGCATTTCCTATTGCTCCAATTATAGAACCAATATTGATAATTCTCCCCATCTGTTTTTTTATCATAGTACGGATTACCGCCTTACAGAGATGAAATACAGAAGAAAGATTGGTATCGATAACAATTTGCCAATCATCCTCTTTAATACGCATGGTAAGATTATCAAGGATAATTCCGGCATTATTAATTAAAATTTCTATTTCTCCGAACTCGGTTCTGATCTGTTCTAATACATTTTTTATAGAATTATGTTCGGTTAGATCCAAAACCAATCCTTTACCTCCAGTATTGATTAAGTTAGTAGTTATTATATTAGCACTTTGCTGATTTGTCGCCGTACCAATAACTTTAGCACCACGCTTGGCCATAGTTTCTGCAATCGCACGCCCAATACCCCTGCTGGCACCAGTAACTAATGTAAGTTTTCCCTGACAACTCATTGCATTCCTCTTGTTGTTATTAATTGTTTTAGAGCTGCTGATAAATTATCGGAATTGTTAATAGAACTAACCCTCAAGGTTTGATTAATGCGCTTGGTTAAACCACACAACACATTACTAGGACCTATCTCAAATGCAGTATCAATTCCTTTTGAAATAAAATATTCTACAGATTCCATCCAGCGCACCGGACTATACAATTGACGAACTAAAGCGCTGCGAATTTTTGATGGTAAACATTCACATTGAACATCGGTGTTATTTATTACTGGTAACATAGGTACAGTAATAGTAAATTTTTCTAAGGCTCTAGCAAATTTTTCGGCAACTGGTTTCATGAGAGCACAGTGAGATGGTATGCTTATTGGTAATGATAACACTCTTGCACCAGCTTGTTTAGAAGCTCGACCCACACGAAAAACCGCACTTTTATGTCCTGCTATTACAAATTGTTCTGGAGAATTAAAATTAACTGGTGTTACAAATTCTCCTCGTGCTGAAAATTCACAAATATTAATTAGAGTATCAAGACTCAACCCAATCACGGCTAGCATTGCTACCGTACCTTCTGATACGGCATCTTGCATTACTTTAGCACGGAATTCTACTAAACAAACTGCTTCATTAAAGGGAATTGCACCAGCACATACTAATGCAGAATACTCTCCCAAACTATGTCCTAAAAGGACACTAGGAGTAGGCCCTCCTTTATTTTTCCAAAGGCGAAAGATGGCTACAGAACTAGTTAACAATATAGGTTGTGTTTTGCTAGTTTGGTTTAATTCTCTAGTGGTTCCATTTTGTACCAAATTCCAGAGATCATATCCAATCGACTCCGAAGCTTCATAAAAAGTTTGCTTAATTATTGGATAATCTCGAGCGATTTCAGCCAACATCCCTATGAATTGAGATCCTTGCCCTGGAAACATCATGGCAAAATTTTTCATTATATTCATTCTTTGATTAAAAATTAACTAATGCAGATCCCCAAGTTAATCCACCGCCAAAAGCCTCTAGCAAGATAAGCTGCCCTTGCTGGATGCGTTCATCACGAACTGCTTCATCCAGCGCCGATGGAACAGAAGCTGCTGAAGTATTTCCATAGCGATCGAGAGTAATAATAACTTTTTCTATACTTAAACCTAATTTTTTAACGGTGGCTTTAATAATACGTAAATTAGCTTGATGAGGAATTAACCAATCTAAATCTAGACAATCTAAATTATTAATTTTCAAGGTTTCTTCAACGAGACGAGTGAGCTCATTCACAGCAATTTTAAATACTTCATTACCTCTCATAGTCAGATAAGAATAGTTTTTTTTACAGGTACGATCATCAAAAGGTAGCGTGAGCAGTTTTCCG
The DNA here is from genome assembly GCA_041942865.1 of Candidatus Dasytiphilus stammeri. Classification (GTDB taxonomy): domain Bacteria; phylum Pseudomonadota; class Gammaproteobacteria; order Enterobacterales; family Enterobacteriaceae; genus Dasytiphilus; species Dasytiphilus stammeri_J. The sequence goes on from CP145875.1 coordinate 197,447, forward strand.
TATCGCCCATCCGCATGAAGATGTGTTGATAAAATACCTGCACTTTTACTCGCTCCCAGCACCACCGCTCCAGCACCATCTCCAAAAAGAATCATTGTTCCACGATCTTTTGGATCTATGGTGCGAGCTAGTACATCAGCACCAATAACTAGTGCATACTTTACCATTCCATTTTTAACATATTGATCCGCGACACTGAGTGCATAAATAAAACCGGCACAGGCTGCTGACAAGTCAAAAGCTGCCACCTCATTATCATTCACACCAAGCAACTGTTGAATCATACAGGCGGAGCTAGGAAATGCATGACTAGATGTAGTAGTAGCGACAATAATTAAACCCAGAGCATTTTTATCAATTTCGGCCATTCCAAGTGCCTGTTTAGCCGCATAAAATCCCATTGATGCTACCGATTCCTCGGTTCCTGCTATACGTCGCTCGCGGATTCCAGTGCGTGTTACGATCCACTCATCGCTAGTTTCGATAATCTTTTCCAAATCGGCATTAGTTACCACCATTTTTGGAAGATAGCTTCCTGTACCGATAATTTTAGTATACAACATGTACGTAAATTAACGCCATCGTTGGATTACAAGAAATTATACCTATATGGTAGTTTACCATGGCAGTTAATTACTTTATAAGCCGAGTATCAATCTCAAACAAGATAATAACATTATTATCTCATTTTACTTCAAAATCACCTTACGTCCTCTGTAATAACCATCCAGAGTCACATGGTGACGTAAATGGATCTCACCGGACATTCTTTCTATAGATAATTGAATGTTAGTGATTTTATCGTGAGAACGACGCATTCCTCTTTTAGAACGAGTAGTTTTATTTTGTTGTACAGCCATAAAATTAATCCGGTAAATTATATAATTAATTGTTGATCATACAATTATCGAAATGATTTGTCTATCAAGACATTGAATACTCAGAAGTCACTGAGTAGTTTGATTTTAAATCTTATTTTGACGTAAGTATAAGAGACACTGTTTCAATTCATTATGTAATGGTGCGGTAAGGCAGATTTTTTCATTACTGTTAGGATGATTAAAAATAATTACGGAAGCATGTAAAAATAAACGCTTTAAGCCCATGGTGGCGATCTGATAATTAAATTCTTTATCCCCATAGCGTTCATCAAAAGCAATGGGATGTCCCGCATATTTAGCATGGACACGTATCTGATGAGTCCGGCCAGTAACTGGACTTACTCTCATTAATGTAGTCTGAGAAAATTGTTCTTCTATTTTAAAATAAGTTTTAGAAATTTTTCCTTGATCGCTGACACATACAATACGTTCACCATTTTTCATAACATTTTTTAGTAATGGAACATGCACAATCTTAATTTCTGAAGCCCAGACTCCACATACAAGAGCTAAATATGATTTTTTGACCTTTTGAAGACGGAATTGTTCATGTAATCTCCGTAATACAGAGCGTTTTTTAGCAATTAATAATATTCCCGAAGTATCACGATCAAGACGATGTACTAACTCTAAAAAAGAGTAATCTGGTAGTAAAATACGCAGTACTTCAATGACACCAAAACTCAAGCCGCTACCACCATGTACTGCTAGACCCGAAGGTTTATTAATTGCTAAAATGTAATCATCCTCATATAAAACTGCGGCCGCTATTTGATTCGCTAATTTTATGGAAATCGCTGGAGCTTTATTGTTTACCGAAGTAATCAATGGAAAGTAGACCTTATCCCCTAATTGTAATTTATAAGCAGGATTAACTGATCTTTTATTAACCAGGATATTACCCTTACGCAATAAGCGATAAAATAAGCTTTTTGGAATTTTTTTGAACTTAGATCGTAAAAAATTATCGATGCGTCTACCTATTTCATCAGGTGTAATAACTATAGATTGTAAATCTGTGAGATTAATTTTCATTATTATAAATTTTCAAAATAAAAAGGTTATAATATCACGATGATTTTCTCTATTTGATTAAGAAATGCTCGTTTTAACTGAGCCAGTTTATAAAAAAAACTTATTGATGAACTGTGGTGAGGTCAACAGATAAAATCACCTTAATAATTTTCTTCTAAAATGACAAAAATCGCGAAGTAATTCTAATATTTGCTTATTATAAAATTGGGGAAGCACTGTTGCAGAATTTCTAGGGATTGATCCATCAAATTTTAGATAGATTTTATTAAGCGTAGTGAACTTTAGATTATATGTGCCAAACACAGGGTTAATTATGAAGAATCATGATTAATAATTAATGAGTAATCAAATGAAAAGAATTTTAATAAACGCCATTCAAAAAGAAGAATTAAGAATTGCTCTGGTTGATGGTCAAGTTTTGTATGACTTAAAGATTGAAAAGCCGGGGCACCAACATAATAAGGCTAATATTTATAAAGGGAAAATTACTAGCATAGAACCTAGCCTACAAGCTGCCTTTGTAGATTATGGTATGGTAAAACATGGTTTTTTACCTTTAAAAGAGATTTCACCTGAATACTTTCCTGAGCAATTTACTAATCCAAGACGATTAAACATAAAGGATATCTTGTGTGAAGGTCAGGAAATTATTGTCCAAATTCATAAAGAAGAACGTGGTAATAAGGGTGCTAAATTAACTACCTTTATCAGTTTAGCTGGTAGTTATCTAGTTCTCATGCCTAATAATCCACGTGCTGGTGGAATTTCTCGCAAAATTGAAGGCAAGGATCGTGTGAAATTAAAGGAAACAATTTCTTCTCTAGTATTACCTAATGGGATGGGAATCATTATCAGAACGGCAGGACTTGGTAAATCTGCCGAAGCATTACAATGGGATCTAAGTTCACGCTTAAAACACTGGGAAGAAATAAAAAAAAGCGCCGCTAATCGCCGCGCGCCATTTATCATTCATCAAGAGAGTAATTTTATAGTGCGCGCCTTTAGGGACTATTTACGTCAAGATATTAGTGAAATCATCATTGATAATCCTAAAGTAGTCGAATTAGCCAGATCTAAAATTGCGGCGTTAGGAAGACCTGATTTTACTAGAAAAATTAAGCTTTATTCTGGTGAAGTACCAATTTTTAGTTATTATCAAATTGAATCACAAATCGAGTCGGCATTTCAGAGAGAAGTTCGTCTGCCATCAGGTGGTTATATTGTTATAGATATAACAGAAGCCCTAACTGCCATAGATATTAATTCTGCACGAGCTACTAGGGGTAGTGATATTGAAGAAACCGCCTTTAATACTAATTTAGAAGCTGCTGATGAGATCGCCCGTCAATTAAGATTACGCGATCTCGGTGGAATAATAGTAATCGATTTTATTGATATGACACTACTCAAGCATCAGCGTGCCCTGGAAAATCGGTTACGTGAAGCTGTTCAGCAGGATCGGGCACGTATTCAATTAAGTCATATTTCACGTCTAGGACTATTAGAAATGTCACGCCAGAGATTAAGTCCATCAATTGGCGATGTAAGTCATCATATCTGCCCGAGATGTAGTGGGACAGGTACGGTGCGTGATAATGAATCTCTATCTTTATCAATTCTAAGAATTATTGAAGAAGAAGCTATCAAAGAAAATACTAAAGAAGTGCATGCTCTTGTGCCTATACAAATTGCTTCTTATCTTCTTAATGAGAAGCGTGAGGCAGTTAATAATATTGAACAATCACAAGAAAATGTAAGAATTCTCATCGTTCCCAATCAGCAGATGGAAACCCCAAATTATTCAGTCTTACGCATCAAATATGGTGAAGAAAGACCAACGGTAAGCTATTTATTACCTAAAATTTATGAATCCAGTACTACCGAGTCTCTAACTACTAACGGCTCTGCAGCAGATCATCTAACTTCAATACAGATCCAAAATCATAAAAAATATTCACCAATTATAGCTCAAAATGAGCCAATATTAAGTATTGTAGAATGTAATATAAAAATAGAGGGAAGCATTTTGAAGCGCTTTATAGGAATTTTTATAGCAAAATCTTTAGAAGGTCATATGATCAACCAGTATCAAAATGGTCTTAAGACTGATGTAAATCATTATCTGCTGAATAATAATCGTCAGAGCGAAAAAATCTAATAATATCCATTTACGAATTAATTATATTAACTTACCCTCTTCTCTTAGAGAAGGCTAGAGAATTTATACCGATCAACACCACGTCACTGCATCATATATTTGAATGCTCAAATACCCTTAACACTAACTCTAGTTTATAGAGATCAATGGATGACGGTAACTTACTCTAATAATCTAATCAAGGTCATGAATCGCACTTGTAACGGGTTCTAAGAAAACTTACTAAGCTCTATTAGATGGTTTATCTAAATGTAAAATGTCTTAAACGTAATCCTAATAATAAAAGCGTCATACAATATATACTGGTTCCAATTAAAATCACTGTCAACATCCGCAATAAACGCCCAGACATTGTCCAGATTTGCCAATCAGGTATTAAATACATTATAATTACTAAGCTGGCAGCCATGATAATAACAGAAAGAGTTAACTTGAACATAAATTCTCTCCAACCTGGTTGAGGTTTGTAGAGATTTTTTTTACGTAATTGCCAATAAAGAAGAATGGCATTCAAACATGCTGAAATACTAATAGAAAGAGATAAGGCAATATGTTTGAGTATCCCGATATATAACAAATTCAATAATTGACTGATTAATAGTGTAAAAATGGCAATTTTTACTGGAGTTTTAAGATTTTTACAGGAATAAAATCCGGTTGATAATACTTTTACTACCATGACACCAACTAATCCTACTGCATAGCTTCTCAATATTTGTTGAGTCATCATAACATCAAATGAGGTAAAATTTTTATACTGAAAAAGCACCACCGTGATTGGTTTAGCTAAGATTACTAAAGCTAGCGCACTAGGAACTGCCATAAGTAAGCAAAGTTTTAATCCTCGGTCCATCAGAATGGAGTATTCTTCAGGTTTACTACTGATAAATTTTTTAGTTAATGATGGTAATAAAATAGTACCTAGTGCTACACCCAATACTCCAGAAGGAAATTCCATTATACGATCGGCATAATATATCCAAGAAACTGAGCCAGATACTAAGAAAGACGCCAATATTGTATTAATAATCATTGCTATTTGATTTACAGATACTCCAATTAGAGCTGGAGCCATTTTTTTTAAAATCCGATATAAAATGGTATCTGATAAATCAATCCTGGGCCAAACTAACATGCCAATTTTTTTTAAATATGGTAGTTGATAACATAACTGCAATATTCCACCAAATACCACAGACCAAGCTAGAGCTAAGATCGGTGGATGAAAATAGGTCGCCGCGAACAATGATGAAATAATCATACTAATATTTAGCAATATTGGTACCAAGGCTGGGACATAAAATAGATTCCAAGTATTAAGAATGGCTCCGGCCATTGAGGTAAGTGATATCAGAAATATGTAAGGAAAAGTAATTCTCAGCAGAGATGAGGTCAGCAAAAATTTCTCGGTGGAGTTAGTAAAACCTGGTGCAGTTACCAAAATAATCCAAGGGGCAACTAACATTCCAATTAAGGTAACCAATGATAATACTAAGCTTAAGATTCCTGAAATTCTAGCAATTAATAATTTAGTTGCTTGATCACCATTGTTATTTTTATACTCTGATAATATAGGGACAAATACTTGATAAAAAGCTCCTTCGGCAAATAGACGCCGTAGTAAATTAGGAATTTTAAATGCAACGAAAAATGCATCCGTTTCCATTCCTGCACCAAATATTCTCGCTATTAGCGTATCTCTTATAAAGCCTAAAATCCGTGAAAAAATCGTTATTGAACTAACCACTGCCAATGATTTTAATAAATTCATATCTGAAATGAATATTTATTTTATATACTGCAATGAATATAGATAATTAACGCAAAATTAATGAAAATTAAACTCACAACATTTTTAATAAATTAAACAGATATAATTATTCGCCGCAGGTTTGTCAATTTTTACATCTTAAATAAGGTGACTAAAATTTATTGACTACGTCGCCAATGAGTACCTTGGGGACCATCTTCAATAATAATTCCCATGGCATTTAATCTATCACGTATTAGATCAGCCATTCTCCAATCTTTTAATTGACGAGCATTATGACGTTTACTGATCAAGTGTTCAATTATTACTATATTTCGACGATTATCATTCAATACTGCACCTTGTAAAAATTTTTTTGGATCTTGTTGTAGCAATCCTAAAATACCGGCTAAATAACGTAAATGCATCGCTAATTTATTGGCATATTGCCGGTCGGTGGTTTTCAACAAGTTGATTTTTCTGGATATCTCAAAAAGTACGGCACATGCTTGAGGAGTATTAAAATCATCATCCATAGCACTACGAAATCGTTGTTCAAAAACATCATCAAATTCTAATATTTTATTAGAACTTTTAGCATCGCAGAAATCTAGTGCGGTATATAAACGTACCAAGGCCCGTCGTGCTTGATTGAGACGATTATAACTATAACTTAATGGACTACGATAGTGGCTAGAAATCAATAAATACCGCAGTGTTTCTGCATCAGAATATTTTAGAATTTCACGAATCGTTAAAAAATTGTTTAATGATTTAGACATTTTTTCATCTTGAATAGTAACCATACCTGAATGTATCCAATAATTTACATAATGATTTGTATACGCGCAGTATGACTGAGCCATTTCATTTTCATGATGAGGAAACAGAAGATCGCTACCACCACCATGAATATCAAAATGTTTTCCTAAATACTTATTGGCCATTGCTGAGCATTCCGCATGCCAACCTGGTCGTCCAATTCCCCATGGAGAATTCCAGCTTGGTTCATCATGATTTCTAGTTGGTTTCCATAACACAAAATCAATCAAATTTCGTTTGGCATTTTTAATGCTACTATTACGCTCACTGTTTTTTAAGTTTTGTAATTGTTGACGTGAAAGAATCCCATAATCAGGATAACTACCCACATCGAACATAATGTCACCGTTAGTTGCAATATAAGCATTTTTACGTTGTAATAGCTCCCTAATCATTTCTATGATCGTACTAATATTTTGTGTCGCACGTGGTTCAATATCAGGTTGTAAAATATTGAGAGCTCTAAAATCAATATGCATGGCAGCAATCATTTTATTAGTCAAGGATTCAATATCTTCATTATTTTCGATTGACCTTTTAATAATTTTATCATCGATATCAGTAATATTACGTACATATTTTAATTTATAACCACAATAACGCAGATAACGAGCAATAATATCAAAAACAATAAATGTACGACTATGACCAATATGGCATAGATCGTAAACCGTAACGCCACATACATACATTCCAACTTCATCTGAATGAAGAGGTTTAAATTCTTCTTTTTGACGACTTAATGTATTGTAAATTTTAAGCATGTAATCATCCTACATAGTTATTATTTACTAAAGTTAAAGTGGTAAGCCACGAAGATAAAATTATTTAAATGGATAAAATATCTTCCTCTTTAAGAGCCAAAACTTTTAGCAAATTATTCAAGATATTTTAAGCCATTAACCATGTTAATTCATTATATAAGAGTATTTCTTAGATGATCACCTTATTTATTACCGATTTACATCTTGGCAAATAACAGAGTAATGACGGAGATGCTCAAAATAATCTTGATAATGCTGACAGAATAACTTATTTTACAATACAATTTATGCACAGACATAAATTCAAATATATTTGATGTGATGATACATGGTAATATTCCTCGTCTGGTGATGGGTATAGTATCAAGCATAAAAATGTAATTTTTATTATCACCATATTTTTAAAGATACTGATATTGATATCAGTTGATAACCAAATAATTTTGCGATAGTTATTGGAGATTTTATGGTTACAGCGTTTCCCTTTATAATGATAATGTTAATGATTATCTGTTGTAGTATTAAGATTGTACCACAAGGCTACCAATGGACGGTAGAACGTTTTGGACGCTTTACTAAAACTCTCTACCCAGGACTTAATATCATCTTTCCATTTATGGATCGCATTGGTCGTAAAATAAATGTAATGGAGCAGGTCTTAGAAATTCCTCCACAAGAAGTGATATCTAAAGATAATGCTAATGTTACCATTGATGCAGTATGTTTTATTCAAGTAGTAGAAGCTTCTAATGCTGCCTATGAGGTCAGTAACTTAGATCAGGCTATCATTAATTTAACCATGACAAATATTCGTACGGTGATAGGTGCTATGGAATTAGATGAAATGCTATCTCAACGGGATAGCATTAACAACCGTTTATTATGTATTATTGATGAAGCAACTAATCCATGGGGAGTTAAAGTAACACGTATTGAAATACGTGATGTACGTCCTCCTGCGGAATTGATTGAATCTATGAATGCACAAATGAAAGCAGAACGTACCAAAAGAGCGGATATTCTAGAAGCTGAAGGAATTCGGCAAGGTGCAATCTTACGTGCCGAAGGTGAAAAACAGTCACAAATTTTAAAAGCTGAAGGTGAACGCCAAGCTGCTTTTTTACATGCCGAATCTAGAGAACGAGCCGCTGAAGCTGAAGCTCATGCTACTAAAATCGTATCCGAAGCTCTTGCTACAGGAAATCTTCAGGCTATCCATTACTTTGTAGCACAAAAATATATTGATGCAATACATAGCATTGGTGTATCCCATAATAGTAAAGTAATCATGCTTCCATTTGAGTCTAATAATTTATTAGGGTCGCTGGCTGGAATTACGGAATTGCTCAATAATAATTATTCTACAAAAAATGAACCAAATAACACCTAAAATTGGTGTTGTTATTTTAGTCCATATTTGATTTTATTGATGGATTAGATTGACTCAGGATGCTTACTAATGCGGCATTCACTGCTTTAATTTCAGCAGTTCCATCAATTTTGTAATACTTGGTAAAGCCTGTATCTGCTTCTTTTATATAATAAGAAGTTAAAGGAACAGTTTGTTGGTGATATTCAATTAAACGTTGACGTATCATATCTTCGTGATCATCTTGACGAATCGAAAGATTTTCTCCAGTCAAATCGTCTTTACCTTCTATTTTTGGTGGTGAAGATTTTATATGATAAATGCGACCAGAAGGTAAATGTATTCTCCGTCCAATAATCCGTTCAATAATTATTGAATCAGGAACTACAAATTCAAGTACATAGTCTACAAGAATATCTGCTTGATTCATAGCAGATACTTGGTTAATAGTACGGGGAAAACCATCCAACAGAAAACCATGACGACAATCTTTATGACAGAGACGTTCTTTTACAAGATTGATCACCAGTTCATCTGGTACTAATTTTCCTACTTCCATAATTTTTTTAGAGGTTTGACTCAGAAGATCATTATTTTTAAAATACTCACGTAACATATCCCCAGTAGAAATTTTGGGAATCCCATATTTTTCGCAAATAAATTGTGCTTGAGTTCCTTTACCAGCACCTGGTGCCCCAATAAGAATAACCCGCATATTATAATCCGTTTTATAAAAAAAATCCAGTTATCCATTGAATTTTACTACTAGATAACAATATTTCAATCACTCAGCTGTGATTAGTAGCTGATTAAGGCGGCGGATAAACTGATTAGGGTCCTCTAAAGTACCCTTTTCCGCAAGTAGAGCCTGATCTAGTAATAATTCAATTAAGTCCACAAATTTCGCATGATTTTTAGTTTCTGCGACCGCCAGCTTCACTAGAGGATGCTTGGGATTCAATTCTAAAAAATACTTTAATTCTGGAACTTTTTGCCCAGCTTCAGTTAACAATTTGACCATCTGAGTACTCATATCATTAGCTTCTGTAGTCACAATAGCAGGCGTGTTAATAAGCCTGTAGGTCAATCTGACATCTTTTACTCTATCACCTAATATTTTTTTTACTTTTTCTATAAAATCTAGTAAAGATTTTTCCGGTTTATGCATGACTTCATTTTTAAACTCTCCTATTTTATTGATTGATTCATCAATTTTACTCACTAAATGAAAATTTTTACCATCAAAATTAGTTAGATAGTTCATCATCCATTCATCAATCCGATCAGACATTAATAATACTTCAATCCCTTTTTCTCGCATAAACTCAAGATGCGGACTACTATTAGCAGCTAGATGACTATCAGCGGTAATATAATAGATCTTATTTTGTCCTTTAACCATCCGGCTGACATAATCTTTTAAAGATACAGTTTGTGCATTACTTTTACTATTAGTAGAAGCAAACCTTAGTAATTTGGCAATGTTTTCAATATTACTACTGTCTTCTGCAGGTCCTTCTTTTAAAATTAAACCAAATTGTTGCCAAAATTTTTGATATTTTTCAGAATCATCTTTAGCTAATTTTTGTAGCATCTGTAAAACTCTTTTAGTTAGCGCCTGACGCAAGTTTTGAGTTATTTTAGTATCTTGTATAATTTCACGAGAAATATTTAATGGTAAATTATTGGAATCAATTACACCACGCACAAATCGCAAATATTGTGGTAAAAATTGCTCAGCATCATCCATAATGAACACACGTTGAACATATAGTTTTAGACCATGTTTATTATCCCTGTTCCATAAATTTAATGGTGCTTTAGAAGGAATGTAAAGCACACTAGTATATTCATGCTTGCCTTCAACTCTGTTATGGCTCCATATAAGAGGTTCACTAAATTCATTTGTAAGATGTTTGTAAAGTGCTTGATATTCTTCATCACTAATATCTGATCTATTACGGGTCCATAAGGCTTGAGCTTTATTGATAGTTTCCCAAATTGTGGTATTATTCTCCTTATTATGAGATTCCATCTGTACCGGTAAAGAAATGTGATCCGAATATTTACTAATAATATTACGTAAGCGCCAGGGATCCATAAACTCTTCCGAATTTTCACGGAGGTGTAGAATAATTTCTGTACCGCGTTGAGGTTTGCTAATGTCTGCTATAATATAATTACCTTCTCCTGTAGATTCCCATAAGACTCCTTGTTCTGCAGAACCACCGGCAGCTCGTGTACGAACGGTTACTTTATCTGCTACAATAAATGCTGAATAAAATCCGACCCCAAATTGCCCAATCAACTGGCTATCTTTAACTTGGCTAGTGCCTAGAGATTCAAGAAAAGATCTCGTTCCAGATTTAGCAATGGTTCCTAAATTTTCAATAATTTCATCGCGGGTCATGCCAATACCATTATCAATAAAGATCAACTTACGTTGTTCTTTATTTACAGCAATGCGCACCCTTAGTTCACCATCACCTTCATAAATTTCCGGTACTGATAGGGCACGAAATCTTAATTTATCGGCGGCATCTGACGCATTAGAAATTAATTCTCGCAAAAAAATTTCTTTATTTGAATAAAGAGAATGAATCATTAAATTTAAAAGTTGTTTTACTTCAGACTGAAAGCTATGGCTCTCTTTTCTTTTCATCTGATCTGTCATAAATAAATACCTAAATAAAATATAATCTAATTTCTAAGTTTGATGTAAAGGTGCTACCATCCAATTAAATTGGAGTCGATTCAAAAGGTGGTATTTTTGATAATTTATCTCAAATTTTCAATTTCAAATCAGATGGTAATACCATGTTTAATGCGGCAATTTTATCGCTGCGGGCTTCTTCTAAACGTCGTGCTGCATCGTTAAATGCCGCGGTAATTAAATCTTCAAGCATTTCTATACAATCATTACTCTCCTTTATCAAACTGGGATCAATTTTTACACAACTGCAATGATATATACCATTTATTGTAATTTTTACAAGTCCAGCTCCAGATTCACCCTGTACTTCTAAACGAGCTATTTCGGTCTGGGTTTGCTGCATTTTATTTTGCATCTGTTGTGCATGTTTCATTAAGTTTTCCATACCATGTTTTTTATCAAACATTATTATTAATCTCGCTTATGACTTTGGTCTACAAATTGGTAAAATACTTTCTTCATCAATGCTATAATTAAAACTTCTACATAATATCTGGAGATATTTATCATTATTGATTGACTGTCGTGCATGTGCTAGTTTTTCTTCATAAATTATCTTTCTCCACTCAATAGGTGTTTTGAATCTTAGATTATCATCTTCTACAATACTGATTTCAATAGCTTTTCCGATAAATTGGCTTATGGCATCGGCTAAGATTTTTTTGGATTCAGTGGTATTCAAGTGACGTTGATTAGATCTCAGATGTAAGTGTATCACATCTCCTTGCTCTTGTTCTCTCCAAGAATTTAATGCTAATTTGCGTACTAATGGGGGAAGAGAAAGCTTAGCAATCTCAGCGGCCCAGATATCCTTTAATCTCACTTCTTCATCAATTATTACAGCTAGTTGTGGATTTTTAATCTGGAAATTTTCTACTAGGTTATTTTTTTTTAAATCCAAAGCCGGGCAATTTGCTAAAAAACTTGATTTACTTTGATTTTCTTTATATAAATTATCATCTTTTTTTTCGTTTTTATGGCAAACCAGCTTATTTAATGCCTGTAAAATCTGATTTGTATTTTCTGGCAAAACTGGATTATTAGTATCAATATTTTCTAAATTACTAACATCAGATGAATTTTTACTGTCTATTACCGCCAAATTAGATGCAATTGGAAGTGCTGGTGACCGACTTGGTGATAATAAATCTGCTTGATTTTTATCAAAGTGATGCGATTGATTAAGTGTCAGTGCTCGTAAGAGTGTCATCTCTACTCCCATCTTTTTATTAGGTGCCAATGAAATTTCTTGGCGACCGCTAAGCAAAATTTGATAATATAATTGCACATCTTCGGTTGACATAGTATTGGCAAGTCTTTGAAGACGTTGTACAGTATTGATTTCTTTATCGTGATCGCAGTATTTATCAGCTAGCAATTGTACCATGGCAATATGATGCAACAAACATAACATTTCTATTAAAATGGACTCCCAATCTATTGCACGTTTGATTGCTACTTGATTTAATAAATGAATAACTTTTTTACCATTTGCTTCAAAAAGTGCCTCAATTAATGCTAATGGTTCATCATCATCTAACCTCTGCAGCATGAAATTAACTATATTAACTGTAATCTTTCCATTTCCTAAAAGAATGGCTTGATCTACCATACTGAGTGCATCGCGCATACTGCCATCCGACGCTCGTGAAATTAATTTTAACGCTCGAGGTTCAGCGCTAATCTGTTCTGCATTACAAATCTTTACCAATTGAGAGAAAATATGATCAACATCCAAAATTTTGAGATGAAATTGTAGACAACGTGAAAGAATAGTTATGGGTAATTTTTGTGGATCAGTAGTTGCCAATAAAAATTTAACATGGACCGGAGGTTCTTCTAAAGTTTTTAACAAAGCATTAAAGCTATGTCGTGATAACATATGCACTTCGTCAATCAAATAAATTTTATAACGTCCCACTACTGGTGCGTACTGGATGTTGTCAAGTAATTCCCGCATCTCTTCAACTTTAGCACGGGAAGCAGCATCAATTTCAATAAGATCTACGAAGTTTCCCTGAGTGATTTGCTGACAGTTGGTACATTGCCCACATGGTGTTGCAGTAATACTCGTTTCACAGTTAAGCCCTTTAGCTAACAAACGAGCAATAGTTGTTTTTCCGATGCCACTGGTGCCAGAAAAAAGATAAGCATGATGTATTCTACCCAATATTAAGCTATTTTCTAAAGCGGAAATAACATAGTCTTGACCGATAACCTCAGAAAAAAACTTGGGACGCCATTTTCTAGCAAGTACCTGATAAATCATTATTATCCCTTATAATATATACCAATATGGTTTCTTAGATTAATAATCTATTTGTAATAAAAAAATAAATATGTTGTTATTATATGGCATGAGGTTATCAAACACAAAAATTCCAGGTTAAAATAAAACATCAAGTCAAATACAATCCTAGACTGTTTATTGAGTGAGATACATGGCCTGGTAACGTTATTTTGAACTGAAACAGAACCGTATTCACGAGGTGTTGATCAATGAAACAATTCCCAATGACTTTACGAGGTGCCGAAAAATTACGTGAAGAATTAAATGAACTTAAGCTAATTCAACGCCCTAAAATTATTGCCTCACTTGCTGAAGCACGAGAATATGGTGATCTTAAAGAGAATGCTGAGTATCATGCTGCTCGAGAACAGCAGGCGTTTTGTGAAGGCCGGATTCAAGAAATTGAAAATAAACTATCTAATGCACAAATTATTGATATTACCAAAATTCCTTACAGTAATAGAGTTATATTTGGTACTACAGTAACATTATTAAATATCGATAACTATGAAAGATTTACTTACCGCATAGTAGGTGATGATGAAGCAGATCACAAACAAAATTTGATTTCTATCAATTCTCCAATAGCACGTGGATTAATAGGCAAAGAATTAAATGATACAGTACTCATAACAACTCCAGGTGGAGTTGTTGAATATAAAATTTTAAAAGTAGAATATCTATAATAAAATCAATAATATTAGACATCTAAATTAATTTAGATAGATTTTTTTGAATTTATTAAAAGCAATCAGCGATAAATGCTTTAGGCGAGAGATTTTATTAATTGACTATCTATGGAAAATAATGGGAAATGAGGAATCATAAAAGGTTGACTACGGGATCAAATAGATGGCTAAAAGAGCATTTTAGAGATCCATATGTACAAAAAGCTCAAGCTCTGGGACTGCGTTCTCGCGCTTGGTTTAAACTGGATGAGATACAAAGATGCTATCATTTATTAAAACCGGAGATGATCGTTATTGATCTTGGGGCTGCTCCTGGCAGTTGGTCAAAATATACAGTAAAAAAAGTAGGATTCAATGGTACTGTGATTGCTTGTGATATTTTACCGATGAATCCCATTATTGGGGTTGATTTTTTACAAGGAGATTTTACTGATGCCTTTGTTCGTCATGCTTTACTAAATAAGGTGTGTAAGCTTAATGTTCAGTTAGTGATGTCTGATATGGCTCCTAACATGAGTGGTTTTTCTATAACTGATAATACTAGAACTATGTACTTAGCGGAACTAGCATTACAAATCTGCTGTATGACTTTGACTATGAACGGTAGCTTTTTAGTTAAAGTGTTTCACGGAGAAGGCTTCGATCAATATTTACAAAAAATTAGGTTAATATTTAATAAAGTAAGGATTCGAAAACCGAGCGCTTCACGGCCTCGTTCGCGTGAAGTCTACATTGTAGCGACAGAGTACAAATTATAGTACTCTATGCTATCTGTTCCAATGTAAAATCTAATATTAAGAGGCTAATTTCTTGAGTGATATGGCTAAAACCTTAATTATTTGGCTGTTCATTGCAGTTGTCATCATGTCTATTTTCCAAAATTTTGGTACCAGAGAAACAAATGGACACATAGTGGATTATTCAACTTTTATATCAGATGTTAATCAAGGACAAATTAGTGAAGTTCAGATTAATGGACGTGAGATAAAAGTTTTAAAAAAAGATACTAATAGATACATAACCTGGATACCTGCTAATGACAATAAGCTATTAGATAATTTATTAATCAAAAATGTCAAAATAATAGGTGAACCCGCAGATGAGCAAAGCTGGCTAACTTCCCTATTGGTTTCATGGTTTCCCATGATAATGTTAATTGGCATCTGGATATTTTTTATGCGGCAAATGCAAGGTGGTGGTAGAGGTGCAATGTATTTCGGAAAAAGCAAAGCTCGTATGTTAACGGAAGATCAAATTAAAACCACATTTGCGGATGTTGCTGGTTGTGATGAAGCTAAAGAAGAAGTAGCTGAATTAGTAGAATATTTACGGGAACCACATCGATTTCAAAAACTCGGAGGAAAAATTCCCAAAGGTATATTAATGGTAGGTCCTCCTGGAACTGGTAAAACTCTATTAGCAAAAGCAATTGCGGGTGAAGCCAAAGTTCCATTTTTCACGATTTCTGGATCAGATTTCGTAGAAATGTTTGTTGGGGTTGGTGCTTCTCGTGTGCGTGATATGTTTGAACAAGCTAAAAAAATAGCACCATGTATTATTTTTATTGATGAAATCGATGCAGTTGGACGCCAGCGAGGTGCTGGATTAGGTGGTGGTCATGATGAAAGAGAGCAGACCCTTAATCAAATGTTGGTTGAAATGGACGGTTTTGAAGGAAAGGAAGGTATTATTGTGATTGCTGCTACTAATCGGCCTGACGTTCTAGACCCAGCACTACTACGTCCTGGACGTTTTGATCGTCAGGTAGTGGTGGGCTTACCTGATATACGCGGCCGTGAACAAATTTTGAAAGTTCATATGCGTCAGGTACGGTTAGCTAAAGATATTGACGTTTTAGTTATTGCTCGTGGGACACCTGGTTTTTCAGGAGCAGATTTGGCTAATTTAGTAAATGAAGCCGCCTTATTTGCGGCTCGTGATAATAAACATGTAGTATCCATGGTGGAATTTGAAAAAGCTAAGGATAAAATTATGATGGGTACTGAACGTCGTTCTATGGTAATGACTGAGGCTCAGAAAGAATCTACTGCTTATCATGAGGCAGGGCATGCAATTATTGGACGTTTAGTACCAGAACATGATCCCGTGCATAAAGTTACTATTATTCCACGTGGACGTGCCTTAGGGGTAACTTTTTTCTTGCCAGAAAGTGATTCTCTTAGTGCCAGCAGGCAAAAATTAGAAAGTAAGATTTCTACCCTATATGGAGGACGCTTAGCTGAAGAAATTATTTATGGTATTGATCAGGTTTCTACTGGAGCTTCCAATGATATTAAAATTGCTACTTCTATTGCGCGTAATATGGTAACCCAATGGGGATTTTCTGATAAATTGGGACCATTATTATATGCTGAGGAAGAAGGAGAAATATTTCTTGGTCGTTCCGTAGCTAAAGCCAAACATATGTCTGATGATACTGCACGTATCATTGATCAGGAAATTAAGTCATTAATTGATAAAAACTACTTGCGTGCTAGAAAAATTTTGCACCAAAATATAGATATTCTACATGCTATGAAAGAAGCCTTAATGAAATATGAAACGATTGATGCCTTACAAATTGATGATCTTATGGCTCGGCGTGAGGTGCGTCTACCCGCTGCATGGTTAAAGTCTGATCAGACTTAAGAACCATGAACCACCTAAAAAGCATAGTATCACCATCAAGCTATCGAAATTTTCTAAGAGTAATTATTCAAAACGGTCCTACAATAATCCACGATTTTCAAAATTAAATACCAACCAGGAGAGAGATATATGAAGCTCTATGCGCGAGATTCAGTACTTGATTTATCCTCTATACATGTAATGGGAATTTTAAATATGACTCCTGATTCATTTTTTGATGGTGGTAAATATAACTCCTCTATTAGTAAAGCCTTAAAGCATGTCAATGATATGATTGGTGCTGGGGCCACAATTATTGATGTAGGTGGCGAATCTACACGTCCGGGGGCATCTGAAATAAGTGTTGAAGAAGAACTGGATAGGGTTGTACCTATAGTCTCAGCTATTGCTTCAAGATTTGAAATATGGATTTCAATTGATACCTCTAGACCAGAAGTGATGCGTGAAACGGCACAATCCGGAGTACATCTTATTAATGATATACGTGCTTTGCAGCTCCCAGGAGCTTTACAAGCGGCGGCAGATATTAAATTACCCATCTGTCTGGTACATATGCAAGGGCAACCAAAAACCATGCAACATGCACCAATATATAAAAATATTTTCATGGATATTGATAATTTTTTTGCTACACGGATTGCATCCTGTGAAAAGGCTGGAATCAAAAAAAATAAATTATTAATAGATCCAGGATTTGGTTTTGGTAAAACTGTTGATCATAACTATCAATTATTAGCACATCTTACCCATCTACATCATTTTGGCTTACCATTACTTGTAGGTATATCTCGTAAATCTATGATTAATCAAATACTACAAGTTAGTCCTCGAAAAAGCTTAATTGGGAGTATTACAGGTACAATTATTGCTGCTCTACAGGGCGTTCATATATTGCGAGTACATGATGTAAAAGCAACTATAGAAGCCATGCGTATCATTCAGGTCACCTTAGAGCAACACAAACTGCCTTGGATACCAGATGATATCATCTTTAATGTTAACGATTAGATATTAAAGGATACTAATGGAAACTTCTGAAATATAATAATGACCTGTAAAGAATATGACAAGTATTGAAGATAGCAGTTGATTTATGTTATTGTATAAGCTATTGATGTAACTAAATTGAATGACACTAAATAGTATCTTCTAATTTAGAAGTAGAGAAGAATAATCTATGCAAAATGGTACATATTATGTATGAAACGTTTTTAACCTTTTTTATTATTATTGCAATAATTTTAATTAGTTTAATTATGCTACAGCAAGGTAATGGAGCTGATATGATATCTTCAAGTAATTATGGTGCATCTACAATTTTTAGATCTCATGTATCTGGAAAATTTATCAATCGCATAATTACCGTGCTAGGAATTATGTTCATTATAATTAGTCTGTTTTTAGATAATATAAATAGTAATGGAGGTAAATGGTATAAATTAAATCCTCCGACAGAAGTCAAAGCTAAATTTAATAAAAATAGCACAGCACTACACCAGTTCATTATAACTAAATGATAGCAACAATATAACGGCCGGGGTGGTGGAACTGGTAGACACGCTACCTTGAGGGGGTAGTGCCTAATGAGGCTTACGGGTTCAAGTCCCGTCCTCGGTACCAAAGTTAATAATTAATATCATTTGCATTTTATGTATACACAGCGTATATTCACTTAATTTGTAAACGCGGGGTGGAGCAGCTTGGTAGCTCGTCGGGCTCATAACCCGAAGGTCGTTGGTTCAAATCCGACCCCCGCAACCATTTATTATGAGGGACTATTTGGTTTTATATCCAGTTTATAATACAGACTTGTATGTAAATTGATCAGCCACTAAAAATTAGTATACAAGTAGCTATTTAGCAGTTTATAACAAAAAACCCCGAAATTCGGGGTTTTTTGTTATAGTTGATGGCAAAAATTGATTTTAGGCCAGAATTACCTAGCCCTTGTTATATCTATGGTAGATATTATGTCTGCTGCATTAGATAGAAAACTTGAAAATAAATTGATTATCGTACCAATATATGAATTGATTTTGATGAAATTGATTTCTTAGCATTCTAATTGGTAGATTTATATTGATATTAAGGTTAACGATAGATGTGCAGATGTTAGTCATGCGGTTATTATAGGTTTCAATGTAACAATCGTATATTTTTATCAACAATCAATACAAATTGATTCTGAATTGAGGCAACGAAGATGAACAAAGAGATTCTTGCTGTAGTAGAAGCCGTTTCCAATGAAAAAGCGCTACCGCGTGAAAAAATCTTCGAAGCATTAGAAAGTGCCTTGGCGACGGCAACCAAGAGAAAATATGAAAAAGATATTGATGTACGCATCCGTATTAATCGTAGAACTGGTGATTTTAATACATTTAGAAGATGGTTAATTGTCAAAGAAGTTATACAACCAACTCTTGAAATCACCCTAGAAGCTGCGAGATTTGAAAATCTATCATTAAATATCGGTGATTATATTGAAGATCAGATTGATTCAGTAACTTTTGATCGCATTACTACTCAAACAGCAAAACAAGTGATTGTACAAAAAGTGCGTGAAGCTGAACGCGCGATGGTAGTTGATCAATTCCGTAAACATCAAGGTAAAATTGTTCCTGGTATTGTCAAAAAAGTAAATCGCGATAATCTTAATGTTGATCTGGGTAATAATGCGGAAGGGATCCTTCTTCATGAAGATATGTTGCCTAGAGAAAATTTCCACCCAGGTGATCGAATACGCAGTGTATTGTATGCGGTACGCCCGGAAGCTCGCAATGCTCAATTATTTTTAAGTCGTTCTCGTCCTGAAATGCTAGAGGAACTGTTTCGTATTGAGGTTCCAGAAATTAGCGAAGAAATAATTGAAATCAAAGCTGCAGTGCGCGACCCAGGATCCAGAGCAAAAATTGCTGTAAAAACTAATGATAAACGGATTGATCCGGTTGGAGCATGTGTAGGGATGCGAGGATCACGTGTGCAAGCGGTTTCCAGTGAGTTAGGAGGTGAAAGAATAGATATAGTGTTATGGGATGAGAATCCAGCACAATTCGTTATTAATGCCATGGCTCCTGCTGAAGTGAGTTCGATTATTGTTGACGAAGATAAGCATACTATGGATATTGCAGTTGAAGCATCTCATTTAGCTCAGGCAATTGGTAGAAATGGTCAAAATGTGCGTTTAGCATCACAACTTAGTGGTTGGGAACTGAATGTAATGACAGTCGAAGAGCTAAGTGCAAAACATCAAGCTGAGACGCATGCTGCTATCAACCTATTTACCAAAGATCTAGATCTTGATATGGATTCTGCTAAGAGATTAGTAGAAGCAGGTTTTTACTCATTAGAGGAGCTCGCTTATGTTCCCATGAGTGAATTGCTTGAAATTGAATGCTTTGATAAAAAAATGATGGAAAAGTTACGTCAGCGTGCCAAAGAAGTATTAAATAATTTGGCAAGAGCCGCTAAAGAATCTGCGAAGTTTAATAATAAACCTGCAGATGAATTACTAAATCTTAGTTATATGGACCAAATATTGGCATCGAAACTTGTAGCAAAAGGTATCTACACGCTGGAAGATTTAGCTGAACAAGGAATTGCCGATCTTGCTGATATTGAAGGCATAAACGATGAAAAGGCCGGTAAGTTAATTATGGCTGCTCGTGAGATCTGTTGGTTCAGTAACAATAGATAATGATAGGAAACAAACCGCATGACAAATGTAAGTATAAAAGCTCTGGCAACAGAAATTAAAATTTCCGTCAAGCTGCTAATCAAACAATTTGCCGCTGTAGGAATATGCAAGTTAGAGACTGATTATGTTACTAAACAGGAAAAAGAGATATTATTTAATCACATTAATAATAAATCTGGCATGTTAGAACAGCTTACTTTACAGCGTAAGACACGCAGCACCTTGAATATTCCTCGTAGCGGAGGTAAAATGAAAGCAGTAAAAATAGAATTTCGCAAAACTAGAACATATTTAAAAGAACAACCTTTAGCTCTCTCGGATGTTGAAAAACCTTTTCAAGAAAAAATGCCATTCGATAAATTAGAAAAAATGATAGACAAATCGAATAACCATACTCAAGATAAAATTATAAATAAAAAGAAAAAATTAAAAAAAACATTACGAGAAGTAGAAACCGCTAAATTTAAGCGTAAAGTGGAAGAAGTAGTTCTTTTAAAATTCGAAGAAGAGGCACGTCGCGTTGCTGAGGAAGCTCGTAGAATTGCCGCTGAACAACAGAATGATTGGAATGAGTTGTTTTTAGAGGAAGATACCCATGATTATCATCTCACTACATCTCAACATGCTCGGCAAGCGGAAGATGAAAATGAGAGACAGCTAGAATGTGATCGCCGTAATCGTACAGCAAAATTACCACGGCAAAGAAAAAGCCATAAGCATTATGAATCTAAGGTTGAGAGAGAAGAAGCTAGAGCGATCGTGAGGAGTAGCAAAAAACGTAAATTTAGTCTATTACAACCGAGTTGTAATAAAAATTTAGTAACTCGTGAGGTTATTATCGGTGAAACTATTACTGTAGCTGAACTTGCCAATAAAATGGCTGTCAAAAGTTCACAGGTCATAAAAATTATGATGAAAATGGGGGCAATGGCAACTATTAATCAAATTTTAGATCAGGAAACCGCTCAGTTAGTTGCAGAAGAAATGGGACACCAAGTAATATTGCGTCATGCAAATGAGTTGGAAGAAGCTGTAATGAGCGATCGAGACATGGGTCTCATACCTGAATCTAGAGCTCCGGTAGTAACTATTATGGGACATGTGGATCATGGAAAGACTTCTTTACTCGACTATATTCGCTCTACTAAAATTGCTTATGGTGAAGCAGGAGGTATTACCCAACATATTGGTGCTTACCATGTAGAAACCGATAATGGAATGATTACATTTATTGATACTCCAGGACATGCAGCATTTACTGCTATGCGTTCTAGAGGGGCTCAAGCCACAGATATTGTGGTTTTAGTAATTGCCGTCGATGATGGTGTAATGCCACAAACGCTTGAAGCTATTCAACATGCTAAAGCCGCTAAGGTTCCAATAGTGGTAGCAGTTAATAAAATTGATAAATCGAGCTTTGATACTGATAGGGTTAAAAATGATTTGTCCAAACATGGGATTACTCCAGAAGAATGGGGGGGTGAAAATCAGTTTGTTTACGTTTCAGCAAAAACTGGCCAAGGCATTGAAGATTTATTAACGGCAATTTTATTACAGGCAGAAATGTTAGAATTAACAGCTATACGTAACGGGATGGCAAGTGGTCTAGTAATAGAATCATTTCTTGATAAAGGAAGAGGTCCAGTAACAACAATCATAGTACGTGAAGGAACGTTAAAAAAAGGTGATATCGTATTATGTGGTTTTGAATATGGACGTGTTAGAGCTATGAGAGATGAACTAGGTAGGGAAATTTTTCAAGCCGGACCTTCTCTGCCGGTAGAAATCCTTGGTCTTTCTGGGCTGCCTTTATCTGGTGATACAGTAACCGTAGTCCGGGATGAGAAAAAGGCACGTGAGCTGGCATTATATCGTCAGGGAAAATATCGTGAAGTTAAATTAGCTCGTCAGAAAACTCCCAATATAGAAAAAATGTTTGCTCATTTAAATAAAGATGAAGTTGAGGAGCTCAATATTATCTTAAAAGCTGATGTCAAAGGGTCTGTAGAAGCTATTATTAACTCTTTAACACAGATTTCTACCAATGAAGTGAAGATTAAAATTGTAAGTTCAGGAGTAGGAGGTATTACGGAAACCGATGCTACCTTAGCGGCGGCATCTAATGCTATTATCATTGGGTTTAATGTACGGGCAGATAATTCAGCACGTCGAGTCGTTGAGAGAGAAAATCTAGACCTACGTTATTATTCTGTAATTTACAACTTAATTGATGAAGTTAAACATACCATGAAAGGAATGTTAATCCCAGAATATAAACATAAAATTATTGGGATGGCAGAAGTACGCGGGGTATTTAAATCTCCTAAATTCGGTGAGATTGCCGGCTGTATGGTAATTGATGGTATAGTAAAACGCAATAAACCCATTAGGATTTTGCGTAATAACATTGTGATTTACGAAGGAGAACTTGAATCTCTCCGTCACTTTAAGGAGGATATTAATGAAGTTCATCAGGGTGTCGAATGTGGGATAGGAGTAAAAAATTATCATGATGTGCGTACTGGTGACATAATTGAAATATTTGAAATGGTTGAATTAAAACGTAATAACTGATATCCGAGTTATTAATTAGATTGGCACCAAAAAGATACCTTGGTTATTTAAAATATTCAGGAAAAATCTTATGGTAAAAGAAAAGAAAGTTGAACGTTTACAGAGAGTAGCTCAAACTTTGAAAAAATATCTTACCATTATTTTACAACGTGAAATAAACGATCCAAGGCTAGAAACAATTGTTACGGTAACTGATGTGGAAATTTCATCTGATTTGATGTACTCTAAAGTATTTATTACTTTTTTAGATGATCAAAATAATGATCTTCTTAGAAGACGAATGAATTTATTACAGAATGCTAGTGGATATATTCGTATGCTACTTAGTAAAATGATGTCCATACGCACTATACCCAAAATAACTTTTATTTATGATAAATCTATTAAGGACGGGATATATATTTATAATTTGATCAATCACGTTATGACTCCGAGTATTGGATAAATTAATGAGTGTATCTTACTGTAAGAAGATTAATGGAGTGCTCTTACTTGATAAACCTTCAGGCATTTCTTCTAATGTGGCTCTACAGCAAGTAAAACATATCTTCAATGCTAAAAAAGCTGGATATATAGGTACTTTAGATCCCCTAGCTACCGGCATGTTACCGGTTTGTTTCGGTGAAGCTACTAAATTCGCACACTATTTGCTAGATTCGGATAAACGTTATCGTGTCACTGCTAAACTCGGTCAACGTACTGATACCTATGATGCTCATGGTAGAGTGATTAATGAACGTCCTATAAACATTAATACTTCCAACTTGCAAGATACATTACAAGGTTTTATAGGCAAAATAAAACAAATCCCTCCGATGTATTCCGCCATTAAATATAAGAGTAAACCATTATATAAATATGCACGTCAAGGGATTGCTGTGTCACGTCAAGCACGTTATATTATGATTTATGATTTACAGTTGATTTGTTTAGAAGGTAATGAACTCCAACTAGAAATACATTGTTCTAAAGGTACGTATGTACGTGCCCTCATTGATGATTTAGGAGAAAAATTAGGATGCGGGGCTCATGTGATTGCTTTAAGACGTTTAAATGTAGCTGATTATTCAATAGATCGCATGATCACCTTAAATCAACTTCAGACTATAAAACATCCATATTTGAAACCAGATGAAGATGCTAGTAATTTGCTTGCCCTATTAATGCCAATAGAGAGCATAGTTTCCATTTTACCAGAAATAAATTTAATTA
Source organism: Candidatus Dasytiphilus stammeri (assembly GCA_041942865.1). Classification (GTDB taxonomy): domain Bacteria; phylum Pseudomonadota; class Gammaproteobacteria; order Enterobacterales; family Enterobacteriaceae; genus Dasytiphilus; species Dasytiphilus stammeri_J. The sequence goes on from CP145875.1 coordinate 222,047, forward strand.
GTGTCATAGCAAATGATATTAAACAAGGAAAAAAAATCTTTATTCCGAAATTACATTTTACTGGATTGGTAAGAGTTACCGAAGGAAAAGAAAGAAGATTTTTTGGTTTAGCAGAAATTAATAATGGATTCATACAACCGCGTCGTTTGCTAGTAGATGGTTAAAATAAATGCTATTAGATTTGCCTTGACACCTGATTGAATCTATAATAATTGTTTTTATAGATTAAAAACCGCCAAATTGTGCTATTATATCCTGGAGTCAGGTCATGTCTATAAATTTAAAAAATAAAGATCAAATTATCACTGAATATGGACGTCATGCAAATGATAGTGGTTCTACTCAAGTTCAAGTAGCTTTACTAACTAATAAAATTAATCATTTACGCATACATTTTATGAAACATAAAAAAGATCATCATAGTCGTCGTGGTTTATTGCGGATGGTTTCACAAAGACGCAGCTTATTAGCTTATTTAAAGCATAATGATTTAGCTAGTTATACAATTATGATTGAACGTCTTGGTTTACGTAGATAAATGAAATGGTTGGTGGGTGCCAATCTGGCAGGAGTAGATTGAAAAGGGGCTGGAGCGCCCCTTTAATAGTAAAGGTTAGTCGTGCTTGATAACCAATAATTGTACTAAAAAATACAAATTCAGTTTATAACCATTAACATGTTAATGGTCAGGAAGTTAAGGATATTATTTTGCTGAACCCAATCAGACGTACCTTCCAGTACGGAAAACATACAGTAACATTTGAAACTGGTATGATAGCTAGACAAGCAACAGCTGCTGTAATGGCTAGTATGGATGAAACTGCAGTATTTGTAACTGTAGTAGTTACTAAACAATTAGAACACGGACAAAAATTTTTTCCAATGACTGTAAACTACCAAGAACGTTCATATGCAGCCGGACGAATTCCTGGTAGTTTTTTTAGGCGTGAAGGGCGTCCAACTGAAAATGAAATTATAATTGCACGACTTATTGATCGTCCGATTCGTCCTTTATTTTCCGAAGAATTTTTTAATGAAGTTCAAATTATTGCTACTGTAGTTTCCTTAAATCCACAAATTAATCCAGATCTCGTGGCCATAATGGGAGCTTCTGCAGCTTTAAGTCTTTCAGAAATTCCATTTAATGGTCCCATTGGTGCCGCCAGAGTTGGATATATTGGAAATCAATACATATTGAATCCCACCACAGAGGAACTAACAGATAGTAAGTTAGATTTGGTTATTGCAGGAACGCAAAATGCCGTATTAATGGTAGAATCTGCAGCTGAATTGCTTAGCGAAGATCAAATGCTAGATGCGGTAATATACGGTCATGAACAACAGCAAGTTGTCATTGATAATATTAATTTACTAGTAGATGAAGCAGGAAAAAATCGTTGTAATTGGAAACCAGATAACACTACCATTACAAGTAATGCTGAACTTTATGCCAGGATTGCTGAACTTTCAGAGGTGCGTTTGAGCAATGCCTATCGTATTATTGATAAAAAAATGCGTTATGCTGAAATTGACCTTATAAAGTCTGATGTAAGATCAGCACTACAATCAGATGATTCGACGTTGAATGATGATGTAATTAGTATCATTCTACATAAGATTGAAAAAGATGTCGTTCGTAATAGGATATTACGTGGAGAACCCCGCATTGATGGACGTAATAAGGATATGATTCGTAGTTTAGATATAAGGACTGGTATCTTACCAAGAACACACGGATCGGCATTATTTACTCGTGGAGAAACCCAGGCCCTTGTAACTGCTACTCTAGGAACCGAACGTGATGCACAGAATATTGATGAATTATTAGGTGAAAGGAGCGATGCCTTCATTTTTCACTATAATTTTCCTCCCTACTCAGTAGGTGAAATAGGAGTAGTAGGAGCCCCAAAACGTCGTGAAATAGGTCACGGTCGATTAGCTAAACGTAGTGTATTAGCTGTTATGCCCAATATAGATGTTTTCCCATATACGATACGTATCGTCTCGGAAATTACTGAATCCAATGGTTCTTCTTCAATGGCCTCGGTATGTGGTGCCTCTTTAGCGCTTATGGATGCTGGAGTCCCCATTAATTCAGCGGTTGCTGGAATTGCTATGGGTTTGGTAAAAGAAGGTGATCAATATGTAGTTCTTTCTGATATTCTTGGCGACGAGGATCATCTTGGAGATATGGACTTTAAAGTTGCAGGTAGTTGTGAAGGTATTACTGCACTACAGATGGATATCAAAATTGAAGGGATTACTCGCGAAATTATGCAAGTGGCACTGAATCAAGCTAAGGAAGCTCGTATACATATATTGAATATCATGCAAAAAGCCATGGGCGGTCCACGTGTAGATATTTCAAAATATGCACCACGCATACACACTCTTAAAATTAATCCAGAAAAGATTAAAGATATAATAGGTAAGGGTGGATCCGTTATTAGAGCATTAACTGAAGAAACTGGTACCATTATTGAGATTGAAGATGATGGTACTGTAAAAATTGCGGCGATTGATAGTAAAAAAGCCCAAGTTGCTATTCAACGCATTGAAGAAATTACAGCAGAAATTACAGTAGGACGGATTTACTCTGGTATAGTTTCTCGTATTGTAGATTTTGGCGCTTTTGTGGTTATTTTGGGGAGTAAAGAGGGATTAGTGCATATATCTCAAATTTCCGACAGTCATATAGTAAAAGTTAGTGATTATTTAAAAATAGGTCAGGCAGTAACGGTAAAAGTTATTGAAATGGATCGTCAAGGTCGGATACGTTTGAGTATTAAGGAAGCCAAGAATTAAAACTAGTGTTCATATATGTTTTTATAATATCATAAATCTGAGAACCCGATATTTTAATCATCATTCATATAGATCAAGTAAATAATGGCCACGGTTATTATAATGTAAAGTTAGACACTAATGAAATATCACCTGCTAAAATTAGGTTGTATCAGGTGTAATGTATAAGTTGAGCTGGAATATAATTTTAATGATATAAACTGGCCGTAAAATGTAAGAGGCATATATACTAAATGGCAAAAAATAAAACTAATTTTGCTGATTTGGGGCTTAAATTATCACTTATAGAATCGCTAAAATTTAGCGGTTATGTAAAACCTTCTCCTATTCAAGTAAAGTGTATTCCATACTTACTTAAAGGATCAGATGTGTTAGGGATTGCCCAAACCGGAAGTGGTAAAACTGCAGCATTTACCTTACCACTCCTAAATAACTTAGAATTCAATCTCAAATATCCACAGGCGCTAATCTTGACACCTACACGCGAGCTAGCTATTCAGGTAGCTGAAGCGTGCACTAATTTAGCCAAATATCTACCTGGAGTACATATATTAGCCATATATGGTGGTCAGCGTTATGAGGTGCAATTACGTGCTTTACGTCGTGGTCCACATATTATAGTGGGTACTCCAGGTAGATTGCTAGATCATCTCCAACGTGGTACTTTGGATTTATCTAGATTACGTAGTTTAGTATTAGATGAAGCGGATGAAATGTTACGCATGGGTTTCATTGGTGATGTTGAAAAGATTTTAGAGAAAATTCCCAAAGAGAAGCAGACCGCTCTATTTTCTGCAACGATGCCTGAAGCAATTCGTCGTATCACTACCAATTTCATGAAAAATCCGCATGAAATAAGAATTGATACAGATATCACAACGCGTCCGGATATTAGCCAGAGTTACTGGAAAGTTTGTGGTGATAAAATTAATGCCTTGGTGCGTTTTTTAGAAGTAGAAAAATTTGATGCAGTACTGATCTTTGTGAGGAAAAAATCTTCGACCATAGAAGTAGCTGAAATACTAGAACGTAGAGGATATAGTACTGCGGCACTTAACGGTGATATGAATCAGAATTTACGTGAGCAAACGTTGGAACGTTTCAAAGATGGACGTCTTGAGATTCTTATTGCAACTGATGTTGCGGCTCGTGGTTTAGATGTTGAACGCATTAGTCTAGTTGTAAATTATGAGATACCTATCGATGCAGAATCCTACATTCATCGTATTGGCAGAACCGGACGTGCCGGACGTCCTGGTCGTGCCTTGTTATTTGTAGAAAATCGTGAGCGCCGGTTATTACGTAATATTGAACGCATGATGAAAATCACCATTCCCGAAATCGAACTACCCAGCTTAGAATTTATCAGTCAAAGACGGCTAGAGAAATTTTATGCTAAAGTTCAACAACAGCTTGAAAGTAATGATCTGGCTCAATATCGCACTTTATTAGCTAAAATCCAACCTGATAAAAATATTGATGTGGAAACTTTAGCCGCTGCTTTGCTTAAAATAGCACAGGGCGAACGTCAGTTAATTTTACCACAAGATAAAATTGAGCGTAGTGATCGTTATTCCAATCGTTCCGCACGAAGAGAACGTCGTCTTGGAGAAATGGATTTATATAGGATTGAAGTTGGTCGTGATGATGGTGTAAAAGTCAGACACATTGTTGGTGCCATTGCTAATGAAGGCGAGATCAATAGTCGTTATATTGGAAATATAAAGTTATTTGCTTTTCATTCAACTATAGAACTACCTAAAGGTATGCCAGGTAAATTTTTACAGCATTTTACTCGTACACGTATATTCAATAAACCGATTAATATGCAATTACTTGGGGATGCACATTCATTAAAGAGTGAATACGTAAATAAAGAACGTCATGAAAATAGTCATAGATTTAATCGTGAACGTCGCGGTAAAAATCGCCATTATTACAGTAGTGACCGGTTATCACACCGTTAGAATATTTGAAAAACCATAAAATTTATGAATCGCGCAATGATTTGGCATGATGTGTTAGCACGTGAAAAAAAAGATTTTATTCAAACCTTGCAAGCTGTAGCCGTGGCACGTTCGGCAGGAAAAATTATTTACCCCTGTCAAAAAGATATTTTTAATGCTTTTCGTCTAACCGAACTTCACCAAATTAAAGTAGTAATAGTTGGTCAAGATCCATATCCTGGCCCAGGTTATGCACATGGTCTAGCTTTTTCTGTGCGTCAAGGCATACCTATTCCACCTTCACTTAACAATATATACAAAGAATTAGAAAACGATCTCGTTGAATTTACCAGACCTAATCATGGTTGTCTTGAAAGTTGGGCAATACAAGGGGTCATGTTGCTAAATGCTGTTTTAACGGTAGAAGTAGGAAGCGCACCTTATCAGTCAAATTGGGGTTGGGAAAGATTTACGGATAAAGTGATTTCAGTTATTAATAAGTATCGTAACAACATAGTATTTCTACTATGGGGAAAAAAAGCTCAAAAAAAAAGAAATTTAATTGATTACCAACGCCATGCTATTTTACAAGCATCACATCCCTCTCCACTTTCGGCTCATAGAGGTTTTTTTGGTTGTAGACATTTTTCTAAAGCAAACCATTGGCTTACAGAACGTGGCATACCACCTATTGACTGGACGCCACGTTTACTGAAGAATAAATAAGCCAATATAATTTATCACTCATTCGATTCTGACTTTATTTTAGAAACAGTGACCATAGCAGGTCGCAATAAACGACCGTTGAGAGTATAACCTCGTTGCATTACTGCAATTATATAGTTAGGTGCTATTTCTTGGGTTTCTTGTATTGACATGGCTTGATGTAGATCTGGATTAAAAGGTACATGTATCTTATTGACTACTTCAACTCCAAATTTACTCATAGCATCCAGTAAAATTTTTAAAGTTAGTTTAATTCCTTCAATCATTACATCTAGCTCAGTATTAGATTTATCGGTAATTTCTAAAGCACGTTCTAGATTATCGATAACGGGTAATAATTCACTAACAAATTTTTCTAAAGCAAATTTCTGTGCTTTTTCAATATCTAAACAAGTACGACGACGGAGATTTTCTAATTCCGCCTGTAAACGCAACATGTTTTCACGCTCTATTTTTTTAATTTCAGAAAGTTGTATTTCAAGTTTGGCAATGTGTTTCTCATGAGCATCTATTTCTAAATTTCCACGGTTTTTTTCAGAGGGATTATCTAGCTCAATCTGATTTGAATCCGACTCATTTAAAGAATTGAGATGCTCGGTAGTTTCATCTGATATTGGATCGTTCGGTGATTTTTGTTCTTTAATCATGAATTTCTCCGCGTCTACACATTCATTTTAATTTACTGATTAGCTTATTATTATGGGGATCATAATAATAGTTTCAAGGTAAATTGTTAGATTGATCACATATTAAGGAATCCTAGTATAATGAAAAAATTTTTTAATTGTATTGGTATTATAGGTAGTCCACGTGATCCTAAAGCTTTAGATACTCATAAAATGATTTATAAATGGCTAGAAACCGAAGGTTATCATGTGGTAGTGGAACATCAAATAGCACGTAAATTAAAAATTCATAAGCTAGAAACTGCTTCTATATCAGAAATCGGTAAGCAAGCAGATTTAGCCGTAGTTGTAGGAGGTGATGGCAATATGCTAGGAGCCGCCCGCATTTTAGCGCCATATAACATCCAGGTTATAGGTATCAATCGTGGCCAACTAGGTTTTCTAACTGATCTTGATCCTAATCATGCAAAACAACAATTAATGGAGGTGTTAAAAGGCCACTATCTCAAGGATAGTCGTTTTCTACTTGAAGCAAGAGTATACTGTAAAAACATACAACGATGCTTCAGTATGGCAATGAATGAGGTAATTTTACATCCCGGAAAAGTTGCTCATATGTTTGAATTCGAAGTTTATATTGACGATAATTTCGCTTTTGCACAACGTTCTGATGGTTTAATTATCGCTACTCCGACAGGATCTACTGCTTATTCACTTTCGGCTGGTGGTGCTATTTTAACTCCTTCACTAGATGCGATCACTTTAGTTCCTATGTTTCCACATACCCTGTCTTCTCGTCCATTAGTGATTAATAGTAGTAGTACAATTCGTTTGCGTTTCTCTAGTCGGCGACACCAACTAAAAATCAGTTGTGATAGTCAAATTGTTTTACCCGTTTTTAAAGATGACGATATATTAATCCGCCGTAGTAATTATCATCTGAATCTTATTCATCCTAAAAGTTATAATTATTTTAGGATATTAAGTAATAAGTTAGGTTGGTTAAAAAAATTATTTTGAATTATAGAAACCCGCATAAATCCATGAGCATAACCAAGTTTTAAGCTTTGACAATGATAGATAATTAATTCATATTAAAAATCTAAGCGGTTGGATTATAAAGATAACTACTATGAAAAACTTATGCAATCCAAATACTACGATTACTATTAATAAACGTGCTTATCACGAATATTGGATTGAAGACCAATTTGAAGCTGGACTAGTATTACAAGGTTGGGAAGTTAAATCCGTTCGTTCAGGTAAAGTTAATATCAGTGAGAGTTATGTCTTACTACAGAATGATAATGCTTACTTATTGGGGGCGATTTTTCAGCCTATAATTACAGTGATATCAAAAGATTTGATCTGTGATTCAAGCCGTACGCGCAAACTATTGCTTAATCAACGTGAACTAGCTTCTATGTATGGTCGTGTTAATCGTCAAGGTTATACAGCGATAGCACTCTCTTTATATTGGAAAAAAATTTGGTGTAAAGTAAATATTGCTATTGCCAAAGGTAAAAAACAATATGATAAACGTGCCAGCATTAAAAATCGTGAGTGGCAGGTAAATAAGGCACGTCTTCTAAAGTATGTGAAGAAAAACTAGTAAATAATTGTAATATTAGTTATCATATCAGTATGGGGCTGTTTTGGATTCGACGGAATTTGCGAAATCTAAGGTGCATGTCGAGGAACGGTAGGCCTCGTAAAAAAACCGTAATAACAATAGTCGCAAACGACGAAAATTATGCTTTAGCAGCTTAATAAACTGCTTAAGGCTCCTTGTATCTTTAACCTCATCTCTTAGGGAGAAGATGATGCAAGGTAAAATTACCAAGAGATCGCGTCAATACCTCACCTAGGGTTAGACGTTAAATTAAATAGGTTAGTTTGTTAGCAGTTTGTCGGTTTGCTACTAACTAAACGAAAAAGCAAAACTAGACTAAACATGTAGTACCAAGGACAGAGGAGTTCCGGACGCGGGTTCGAATCCCGCCAGCTCCACCAAAATAGATTACCATATCTAATCAATACTGGTTCCGTTATTTACCTAGAGATGAATGAGATAATTATTAGATTATAAATTTACTTTATTTAAATTAAGCTGGCCTATTGTAAATAGGATTAGGTATAAATTTCTTTAATTGAAAAGTAATGAGTACAATTTTCAGGAATCAGTAATATGAAAAAAAATAATACTTTAATGTCTCACCTTAATGAAAAAGTTATTTTGACACCAGAAGAATTAAAAGAACTGTATCCTTGTAATGAGCGCTTGCAAAAACAAATATCTGCTTCACGCCAAACTATTTCGTCTATTATAAAAGGATCTGATGACCGGTTTTTATTAGTATGTGGTCCTTGTTCTATTCATGATACTAAAGTTGCAATGCAGTATGCTTGCCATCTTAAAAAACTTGCAGATCAAATTAAGGATAGAATTTATCTAGTTATGCGTGTCTATTTTGAAAAACCTCGGACTACAATAGGTTGGAAGGGCTTTATTAATGATCCATATATAGATAATTCTTTTGATATTGAAGCGGGATTCAAGATAGCACGTCATCTGTTGCTGGAATTATCCCAACTAGGTATCCCATTGGGAACCGAGACTTTAAATCCTTATACACCTGCATATTTAGCGGATCTTTTTAGCTGGATGGCAATTGGAGCTCGAACTACTGAATCACAGACTCATCGTGAAATAGCCTCTGGACTATCAATGCCTGTAGGTTTTAAAAATAGTACCCATGGTAATCTTGATACCGCCATTAATGCCATAATTACATCCGCTATTCCACATCGTTTTGTAAGTATTAGTCAAAAAGGTAGAGTTTGCTTGTTACAAACTGCTGGAAATCCTGATGGACATATCATTTTACGCGGAGGAATAACGCCCAATTACGATTCTAAATCTATTTCAAAATGTGAACTTACCATGAAACAGGCAGGATTATATCCTGCAATTATGGTAGATTGTAGCCATGATAATTCTAATAAAGATTATCGTCAACAACCTAATATTGCTAAATCAGTAGTGATTCAACGTAAAACAGGTAATCGTTCAATCATTGGATTGATGTTAGAAAGTAACTTATATGAGGGAAATCAGCCCTTTGAACCGTCGCCAGAAGGTAGAAGTTATGGAGTATCATTAACAGATGCTTGTATTAGCTGGGAAACCACCGAGGCATTGCTCAATGAGCTTTATAAAGATTTATAATGATTTTTATCTCAAGAGGCATATTATATGGTTGCAGAACTAAATGCACTACGTGATCAAATAGATCAAGTAGATAAAGCTTTATTGAAAATAATAGCTAAAAGAATCCAATTAGTTACTAAAGTTGGCGAAGTTAAACATCGTCATGGTTTACCTATTTATGTTCCAGAAAGGGAAAGTTCAATACTTCATTCCCGTCGAAAAGAAGCTGAATCTTTAGGTATTTCTCCAGATTTATTTGAAGATGTTTTACGTCGTATTATATGTGAATCTTATAATAGCGAGTATCTTAAAGGTTTTAAGCCAATTTATCCATCATTACGCCCAGTTGTTATTATTGGCGGCAAAGGTAAAATGGGACATTTTTTTGTGAAACTCTTTAAAATTTCTCAATATAAGGTTAAAATCCTTGACAAAGAAGATTGGTCAAATGCCGCTCAAATTTTAGGAGATGCTGTAATGGTAATTATTAGCGTGCCTATTCAGCTTACTGAACAAGTCATCACTCAATTACCTAAATTACCCCAAGATTGCATTTTAGTAGATCTATCTTCGGTTAAAAATCTTCCCCTGCAAGCTATGTTAACAGCTCATAAAGGCCCGGTACTTGGATTACACCCCATGTTTGCTCCGGATAACGATAATCCAGCTAGACAAGTAGTCATTTTATGTGATGGACGTAACCCTCAAGCTTATGAATGGTTTCTAAAACAGCTTAAAATTTGGGGGATGCGTTTACATCGCATTAGTGCTATAGAACATGATCATAATATGGCTTTTATACAAGCCTTACGTCATTTTTCTACTTTCGTATATGGATTAACTTTAGTACAGGAAGATGTACAATTAGAGCAATTACTCATATTGGCATCACGTATGTATCGAATTGATTTGATCATGGTAGGGCGATTCTTTACACAGGATCCGCAGCTTTATGCAGATATTATTATGTCTTCGGAATTTAATTTAGCATTAATTAAACGTTATTATCATCGTTTTGGAGAAGCTATTAAATTAATTGAACACCGAGATAAGCAGGAATTTATAGATACCTTTACAAGAATTCAACAATGGTTTGGTGCCTATACCAAACAATTTCTTATTGAAAGTCGTTCATTATTACGCTGAACTATTATGGACAACTTATCGGATCGCATAATCTTAACGTTATTAGTAACTATTGGCTAATAAAATCGGTGATTTTGAATTCACCAGAACAGTGTGATCAATAGGATAACATCCTAATATTTTTAAGGTGTTAATTTTTTTTTTCATGATTCTTAAGGCTTGTTGCATTTCACTGGAATTTAAATTACCTTGAACATCCAGATAAAACATATTTTCCCCGGTTTGAGTCAGCATCGGCCAGGATTCTATATGACTCATAATTATATTATATTGACGTAATATCATCAATATTTCTACCAAAAAACTCAAGGGCTGTTGGGTAGAAATTATTAGTGTAGTTTTTGCTGGAATATTAGTCGCGACTTCTATTACTTTCCGAGAAAGTACAATGAACCTTGTACTGTTTCGTTGCTGATTACAAATATTACGTGCTAATATTTTTAGATGATAGTATTGACTTCCATCTTCACTTCCTAAAGCCGCGATTTTAGAAGATTTTATAGCTGCTACTTTCTCCATAGCAGCTGCAGTACTTACTGTATATACTATATTCCATTGTGAAAATTTACTAATAAAATTACTACACTGTTGAAAAGGTTGTGGATGACTATAAATCTTTTCAATTTTTTCTAGACAAGCTTTAGTTGAAACTAACATGCAATGTTCAATAGGTAAAATTAGTTCTCCAACAATGAAAAGATGAGTATGTTGCAACAAATCATAAATTTCCTTAATAGAACCAGCAGTACTATTTTCAATAGGTACTACTGCATAATCCGCTTGTCTAGTTTCTACTTTATGAAAGATAGGGGCAAAATTAAAAAAACTCATTTCTAAAAATTTATTGAAATAACGCGCCGCATATTTATTCGCAGCAATATGAGAGTAGGAACCTATTGGGCCAAGAAAAGCAATACGCGGAAAACACATAGACATATGAAAAATATATTGAATTTCATTGAAGTTACACTAAATATTGTGCCTTGACAACAATTATTTAGTATATAAATTGCCGCCTATTCATTTAATATAATATAATTTTTTATAAGCCGTTTTCATAATTGATAGTGCCATATATGTTGACTTGGTATGAGGATAATCTAACATCATTTGCTTTACACGATTTATAACTGCTACATAAGCACATCGTTTCAGATAAAAATCGGCTACTAATAATTCATATTTTGCTAAGCGTTCTTTAAGATAGATTAGATGTTTTCTAGCATCAGGTATATATTGACTATTTGGGTATCTACGCATGAGGTGATAAAAATCATATAAAGCCGCTCTAGCATATTCAGGATCACGATCTGATGGATCTATCTTAAAAAAATTTAGAATGAGATTATAATCTAATCTCATATCTATCATTCCACGCAGATAGAGTACATAATCCATTTTTGGATGATTAGGATTCATAAGTATAAAACGTTCAATCAGAGCCCTTGATAGGGCTAAATTAGCTTTTTTATAATATATATAGATCCACTGTATTTGATTTAAATTAGAACTCAATGAGTAATTATCAATATTTTCCAGTTGATTCATTGAGATTATGTTTTTATTATAAATACTGGAACAACCTTCTAGTAACAAAGTTACTAAAATAATTATCATTAAGAAGTATTTCTTACACATCTCTATCACAATATTTTCTGTAAATTTAATTAGCACAATTATACCATGAAATCTTCTTAGCAATAAAATTACAACTAAGCCATTTATGACCTCAAAAATTAGACTAACTGCAACTATATCTCATTTACAGAATGGACAACGTTTAGATAAAGCTTTAGTAACTTTGTTTCCAGAATATTCTCGTTCTTGTATTAAGAAATGGATATTAAGACGATATGTTGTAGTTAATCATATAGTTTTTGATAAACCTAAAATTAGAGTATTAAAGGGAGCGAAAATCTCAATTAATATTGATGATAATACTTTATTAGAAGCGCAAAATATTGCCTTAAATATTATTTATGAAGATGAATATTTAATAGTAATTAATAAACCGCCTAATTTAGTAGTGCATCCTGGCGCTGGTAATCTAAATGGAACTCTGCTAAATGCTTTGCTTTATCATTATCCAAATCTTGCTAATGTTCCTCGGGCTGGTATTATTCACCGCCTTGATAAAGATACCACTGGTTTAATGATCATCGCAAAAAACGTTTTAATACAAAAAAGATTAATAGAAGCTATGCAATGTCGAACAATCATTCGGGAATATGAGGCGGTTGTCATAGGCGCAATGAAATCTGGAGGCTGTATCAGTAAACCTATTAGCCGTCATCCTAAAAAACGTACTATCATGGCAATTCATCCCGGGGGGAAAATGGCCATTACTCATTATCGCATCATAGAAATGTTTAGGGCTTATACACATCTTGGTTTAAGGTTAGAAACCGGCCGCACACATCAGATACGTGTCCATATGGCCTACATTAATCATCCATTAGTAGGAGATCCTATTTATAAAGGAAAAGTATCAAATAAATTGCCATCGTTGGAGGTACCCGGTTGTCTATATCAATTTAATCGACAAGCCTTGCATGCTTCTATGTTGCGTTTTTATCATCCTCATTTTGGCATCGAAATGGAATTGCATGCACCATTACCACTAGATATGCTTAATTTAATTAATTTATTAAAAGAACAGATAAGATAACATCATTTAGATAATTATTAATTAGGGTTGATAGGCAATTTGAGGTTCTAATAAATTTTCTACAACTGGAGGAATATTATTATGCGTTTTGATCTCCTTACTAAACAATTTCAGCAGGCTTTAGCGGAAGCCCAGTATATAGCAATTGGGCAATCTCATCAATTTATTGAACCTTTACATTTGATGCGGGCTTTTTTAGACCAAAAAAATAGTACCGTATCTTCGTTAATTGCTAATCTAGGTATTGATTATTCAATACTGCGGAATCAGATTAACAGAGCTATTCAAAATTTACCTCAAGTAGAAGGAAATCATGGAGAACTTCAATTATCTCAAGATTTAGTGCGTGTACTTAATCTTTGTGATAAATTTGCGCAACAAAGAGGTGATAAATTTATTTCATCTGAATTATTTATTTTATCTGTAATGAATACACACAGTTCATTATCTGAGATTCTCAAACATCTTGGTCTAACTACTGATCAGATCAAGCAAGCTATTGATAACTTACGTCAAGGAGAACCGGTGAATAATCCGGATATAGAAGACCAGCGCGATTCTTTAAAAAAATATACACTTGATCTTACAGAACGTGCAGAACAAGGTAATCTGGACCCAGTAATTGGACGTGATGAGGAAATTCGGCGCACCATTCAAGTGTTACAACGACGCACTAAAAATAATCCCGTACTTATTGGCTCACCTGGAGTAGGAAAAACTGCAATTGTTGAGGGATTAGCTCAACGCATCGTTAATGGTGAAGTACCAGAGGGCTTAAAACATCGCCAAGTATTAGCATTAGATATAGGAGCATTAATAGCTGGTGCTAAATATCGTGGTGAATTTGAAGAACGATTAAAAGCTGTATTGAAAGATTTAGCCAAACAGGAAGGCAACGTTATATTATTTATTGATGAACTACATACTATGGTAGGCGCTGGAAAAACCGACGGTGCCTTAGATGCTGGAAACATGCTGAAGCCAGCTTTAGCCCGTGGTGATTTACACTGCGTTGGCGCTACTACATTAGATGAATATCGTCAGCATATTGAAAAAGATGCTGCATTAGAACGTCGATTTCAAAAAGTATTTGTTGCTGAGCCCACCGTAAACGATACCATTGCTATTTTACGTGGATTGAAAGAACGTTATGAGTTGCATCATCATGTGCAAATTACCGATCCGGCCATTGTGGCAGCCGCTACATTATCTTATCGTTATATTTCTGACCGTAAATTACCAGATAAAGCCATTGACTTAATTGATGAAGCCGCTGCAAGTATACGTTTACAAATTGATTCCAAGCCAGAACCTTTAGATCGTCTAGAACGCCGGATTATTCAGTTAAAATTAGAACAGCAAGCATTAAAAAAAGAAACTGACGATGCTAGTATTAAACGTCTTGCAGCACTAAATAAAGAAATTATACATAAAGAGCAGGAATCTGCAGAATTAAACGAAGAATGGAAGAATGAAAAAGCCGTGCTTTTAAGCACGCAATCAATTAAAGCTGAATTAGAACAAGTTAAAATAGGTTTAGAACAAGCTCGTCGTTCAGGAGATTTAGCACGTATGTCGGAATTGCAGTATGGGAAGATACCAGAACTAGAAAAAAAATTGGAAGCCTCTACCAACCAGTATAACTCTACAACAATGCAGCTACTACGTAATCGAGTGACAGATATAGAAATCGCTGAGGTTTTATCACGATGGACCGGAATTCCTGTATCTCGCATGATGGAAGGAGAACGTCATAAACTATTACGTATAGAAAAATCGCTGCATCAACGTGTTATTGGTCAAGATGAAGCAGTGGAAGTCATTGCAAATGCGATCCGCAGGAACCGAGCCGGATTATCTGATCCTAATCAGCCTATTGGTTCTTTTCTTTTTCTTGGGCCTACTGGAGTTGGAAAAACCGAACTTTGCAAATCATTAGCCAATTTTATGTTCGATAGTGACGATGCTATGGTACGCATTGATATGTCAGAATTTATGGAAAAACATGCAGTATCTAGATTAGTTGGTGCTCCTCCTGGTTATGTAGGCTATGAAGCCGGAGGTTATTTAACTGAAGCGATTCGTCGTCGACCTTATTCTGTAATTTTATTTGATGAAGTAGAAAAAGCACATGTAGATGTTTTTAATATTTTACTACAAGTATTAGATGATGGTCGGTTAACTGACAGTCAAGGCATAACTGTAGATTTCCGTAATACGATTATTATTATGACTTCAAATCTAGGATCTGATCTGATTAGAGAAAATTTTACTACTATTGATTATAGTAAAATGAAAGAGATGATCATGACAATCGTTAGTAAACATTTTCGTCCCGAGTTTCTTAATCGTCTTAATGAAGTAGTAGTCTTCCATCCATTAACTAAAAGGCATATTACTTTAATTGTCAAAATGCAGTTACAACGATTATCTAAGCGATTAAAAGCACAGGGCTATAAAATCCATATTTCTGATAATGTGTTACAGCTTCTAGCAGAAACTGGCTATGATCCGGTATATGGAGCACGCCCGCTAAAAAGAGCTATCCAACAAAAACTTGAGAATATTTTAGCTAATAAGATACTCTCTGGTAGTCTGGTACCAGAAAAAATCCTTGAAATAGATTATATAAAAGGTAAAATCATAACTAATCAATGATAAATTAATGTCCCCTTCGTCTAGAGGACAAGGACATCGCCCTTTCACGGCGGTAACAGGGGTTCGAATCCCCTAGGGGACACCAATTAAATATTAAATTGATTATAACTTAAATAAGACGATTAATTAGCTTATCTAGGTGAATGCGTCGCACAAACCGAATTAATTCGCGGATTTTTTTAGGGTAATCAATGATACTTTGTAGTTGGCTAAAATGTGTGATTTTAAATGTATTTTTTCTTATTTTTTCGAGCTCATGATCTCTTTGGAATAAAAATTGATGTTTAGGGTCGTGAATAAGGAGCGCGTTTTCTAGATCTAATTTCCAAGCTCGGGGATTAAAATTGTGACCTGTAATTAGCATCCATTCTTTATCTACCCATATTCCTTTTATATGATAACTATTTTCACATTCCTTCCATATGCGGAAGGTAAGTTGTCCATTATTAACATAGTATTGTAATCTCCTCAGAAAACCGCGCAAATTAATTTCATATAGATAAGGTAAAATCCCAATGAGTTTAAATGGCTCGTGATCAGGTATATAAAAATCGTTAGCGGTCTTATCACCAACAATGATTTCAACTTTTTTACCTTCACGCAATAAAGCAATTAAACTATCTCCTAATGGAGGAGGTAAATTAAAGTAAGGCGTACATATAGTTAATTTATGTTGTGTAGATTGCATTAAATTAGATATAGTCTTATTTAACAAACTGCGCTTCCCTAGACCAACTAATGGTGTTACTGCTAATTCCTGATTATCAGCATTCCCTTCTAACTGGTAATTTGCATTACGTAATTTATAGCGAAACCTACTAATTTTATAATTATTAGGACCTGTAGAATGAGTAATAATATGTACTGCTTGAGCTAACTTGAAATTTTTTTTAATCCATGTAAACATTGTGTTGGTTAAATTTTGGTTCTGAATGATGTGATATCGATCGTAGCGGTACTTTATATCTTTATGTAAGTAAAGATTATTTAAACTAGCGCCACTGTATATTAAAAAATCATCTACAAGAAATCCTTTGAAATGTAGGACTCCTAAAGCTTCACGTAGATTTATAGGAACGCCATAAATGGGTATAAAAATCGCTGGATTTTTTATAGCTAGTTCATAATACAAATCAGCATTATTATTTTTTATGTCAGTACCAATACGGCTGCGGTGAGCACGATGCCAATCCACGAATATGCTGATATCTAAATACGGGCGGATTTTTTTTGCTGTATATAATGCTGACAGAATTTCTTTTCCACCATCGTCATTTTCAATAAAAAGGGCAACGATACAAATTGAGCGGGTTGCTTGTGTGATTTTTTCAAGCAATATCTTACGTAAATCCTTAGGATTATATAGGATTTGGATTTGTTCAACCGGTTGAGAAATTTTTGGCAATTGAGCAAGTTGCGTAAAATGTTGTTGATGCCGATTTTTTTTAATTTTTTCCATATCAATATCACAAAGCGCTTCTTCTATAGTTTAGTAATCTAATTATGATAAAATTTTTTTTAAGTTTTTACCAATATCTGTTAGGTTTCTAACGGTTGTTACCCCTGCTTCTTCCAGTGTAATAAATTTGTCATCTGCTGTTCCTCTACCTCCAGATGAAATAATCGCACCTGCATGTCCCATGCGCTTACCTTGAGGTGCAGTAACTCCAGCAATATAAGCTATGACTGGTTTAGTGAGATATTTTTTTATATATTCAGATGCTTCTTCTTCTGCATTACCCCCAATTTCACCGATCATCACTATTGCTTCAGTTTGTGAATCTTCCTGAAAGAGTTTGAGAATATCTTTAAAATGAACTCCTGATATGGGATCACCACCGATACCAACACAAGTAGATTGTCCATATCCTATATCAGTAATTTGTTTTACTGCTTCATAAGTTAAGGTACCAGAACGTGAAACTACCCCCACATTTCCAGATTGATGAATATAACCAGGCATAATTCCAATTTTACATTCCCCAGGAGTTATAACTCCTGGGCAATTTGGGCCTATCATGCACACCCCAGTTTGATCTAATTTCATTTTTATGATGAGCATATCCTGTATTGGAATTCCTTCAGTAATAGTAACAATTAGACTTATTCCAGCATCGATTGCTTCTAGGATACTATCTTTACAAAATTGCGCTGGCACATATATTACCGAGGCGGTGGCTCCTGTAACTTCAACTGCCTCATGCACAGTATTAAAGACTGGTAAACCTAAATGTTTACTACCTCCTTTACCAGGAGTTACACCTCCTGTCATTTTAGTACCATAATCTATGGCATGTTTACAATGGATCGTACCTTGGCTACCAGTTATACCTTGACAAATAACCTTAGTATTTTTATTAATTAATATTGACATTCATGGTTTCCTTGGTTGCAGCAACTACTCGCTGCGCCGCATCTTTTAAACTAGTTGCTACAATAAGATTACTACTACCGCTAAAAGCGATTTTTTTTGCTCCGCGATAGGATTGATTGCCCTCTAAACGTACTATAACGGGCACCCTTACATCTATCTTAGCTACCGCACTGATGATCCCATCCGCTATTAGGTCACAACTAACAATTCCCCCAAAAATATTTACTAGGATCGCTTTGACTTTATTATCTGATAAAATTATTTTAAATGCTTCGGTAACTCGTTCTTTGGTAGCACTCCCACCAACATCTAGAAAATTAGCTGGCTGTCCTCCATAAAGCTTGACAATATCCATTGTACCCATGGCTAAACCAGCACCGTTCACTAGGCAACCTATATTTCCATTTAAAGCTACGTAGTTTAGTTCCCATTGTGCAGCATAGGATTCTCTTGGATCTTCCTGACTAGGATCATTCATTTGACGTAGTTCTGGTTGTCTAAATAAAGCGTTATCATCAATATTCAATTTTCCATCAAGGCAAATCAGATCTCCATTTTCAGTAATAACTAAGGGATTAATTTCTGCTAGTATTAGATCACATTCTATAAATAATCTTGCTAATCCCATAAATATTTTAGTAAACTGACTGATTTGTTTTCCAGTTAGTCCTATTTTGAAAGCTAATTGACGTCCTTGATAGGGTTGCGGACCCATTAGAAGATCTAAGGTAACCTTATGAATGAGATGTGGGTTAGTTTTGGAAACTTCTTCAATATTAACACCACCTTGAATTGAAGCGATAAAGATTATGCTACTGGTACTCCGATCAATGACGGTACCTAAATAGAGCTCTTGAGTGATATTTGGTGTAGTTTCAATTAATAATTGATTAACTAGTTGTCCTTTAGAGCTCGTTTGAGCAGTGACCAAACGCTTCCCTAACCAATAATCGGTAAAATTTCTGAGTTCTCTTTTTTGGCGGATTAATTTTACTCCACCAGATTTACCCCTACCTCCAGCATGAATTTGGCATTTAACAACCCATGGTCCTGGCCCCATTTTTAACAACGCTTCTTCAGCTTGACGATATGTAGTACATACATAGCCCATTGGTATTGGTAAACCGTATTTTAAAAATAATTGTTTTGCCTGATATTCATGTACATTCATTTAATTTTATCCACCATGCGATAAATTAGTGCAATCATTAAATCTCTAATAATAATCGGGTTGGATCTTCTAACAGATCTCTGATAGTTACTAAATAGCTCACTGACTCCTTACCATCAATTAGACGATGATCATAGGAGAGTGCTAGATACATCATTGGCAAAATAACTAATTTTCCATTAACAGCCATTGGTCGTTCTTTAATAGCATGCATGCCAAGAATACCGCTTTGTGGTGGGTTAAGAATAGGAGTGGACATCAGTGAGCCAAAGATCCCTCCGTTGGTAATAGTAAAATTTCCTCCAGTAAGTTCGTCAATTGTTAATTTTCCTTCAGCTCCTTTCACCGCAAACTCTTTAATTTTTTTTTCGATTTCTGCCATACTCATTAAATCTGCATTATGCAATACTGGAGTAATCAGACCGCGTGGTGTTGAAACTGCAATGCTGATATCAAAATAATCGTGGTAAATTATATCTTCACCGTCAAGATACGCATTAATTACTGGAAACCTTTTTAGTGCTTCTACTACTGCTTTAACATAAAAGGACATAAATCCTAACTTTATTTCATGAATTTTCTGGAAGTAATCTCCATAGCGTTTGCGCAACTCTATGACCGGCTTCATGTTAACTTCATTAAATGTAGTTAACATCGCGGTGTTTTGTTTGGTTTTTAGTAATCTTTCTGCAATCCGCTTACGTAAACGTGTCATCGGAACACGTTTATCCTGACGTTTATTTTGATAATCATTGAATTCATATTTCATGGCACTCTTTTTGGTAAGAGTATCTTTCTGTTCTAGATAATGATTAATATCCCTTCTGGTAATACGACCTCCTACACCGGTACCTTTAATTTTAATAGTGGACTCATCGAGATGATATTCTGAAATCATACGTCGAACAGTTGGGCTAAGAGCTGCCAAAGATTCTTCCAATTGTGCTCTAGGTTCTTTTGAGGTATTAATATTACCTTGATCTACGGTGTTGTCATTGTGAGGTAATAAATTTTTACTATCCATTTTATTACTCTCTATAAATTTACCAATTATCTGTTTTGAATTTACAGTAGCGCCTTCATTCTCCAGGATGGCAATCATAGTTCCATCTGCAGGAGCTGGAACTTCTAATACTACTTTATCTGTTTCAATTTCAACTAAAATTTCATTACAGTGGAAAGATTCCCCGGTTTTTTTATTCCACTTTAATACAGTTGCGTCAACAACAGATTCGGGAAGGTCTGGAACTATGATATCTACATTACTCATTAATCCATCCTTATTATATTGACTAAAAAATTAGTGCTTCATTAATAAGTGCTTGTTGTTGTTGCTGATGAACAGAAATATAACCTACTGCTGGTGAAGCTGATGAAGGACGAGCAACATATTGTAATGAAGCTGAAGATGGTATTAATTCTTTAAGATAGTGCTGAATGTAATACCATGCTCCCTGATTTATGGGTTCTTCTTGGCACCATACAAAATCCTGTACATGTGAATATTTTTGCAACATCTTATGCAACATTTGCTGAGGAAAAGGATAAAGTTGTTCGATACGCATGATGATAATGTCTTTTTGCTTATTTTTACGACGTTGCTTAATTAATTCATAGTACACTTTACCAGAGCATATAATGATGCGTTTTACTCCTGATTTGTCAAATGTGTCAATTTCATCAATAGCTAGTTGGAATGTTCCATTGGCTAATTCTGTTATTGAGGAAGTTGCTAAAGGATGACGAAGCAAAGATTTAGGGGAGATTACAATTAGTGGCCGTCGCATTTGGCGAAGTGCCTGCCTGCGTAAAATATGATAAATTTGCGCTGGTGTAGAAGGAATGCAAACTTGCATATTCTGTTCCGCACACAACTGAAGGTAACGTTCTAAACGTGCCGATGAATGTTCAGGACCCTGTCCCTCATAGCCATGAGGTAAAAACATCACTATACCACAAAATCTGCCCCATTTTTGTTCACTAGAACTAATAAATTGATCAATGACTACTTGGGCGCCATTCGCAAAGTCTCCAAACTGCGCTTCCCAGATAGTTAAGTTTCTAGGTTCAGTCGTGGCATAACCATATTCAAATGCTAAGACAGCTTCTTCGGACAGAACAGAATCCCATACTTGAAATTTACCTTGTTTCTTGTTAATATTTTGTAATGGAATATAAGTAGAACCATTAATCTGATTATGAATTACTGCATGTCGATGAAAGAAAGTACCACGTCCTACATCTTCACCTGATAACCGGATAGTAATCCCTTGATCTAATAAGGTGGCATATGCTAAATTTTCTGCTCCTCCCCAATCGAAGGGGAGATTACTAACAGCCATTTCAGCACGATCATGATAAATTTTAGCTACTCTTGACTGCATTTTAATAGATTTAGGAATGTTACTAATACATTTTGCAAGTTGTTCAAGACGTTCTAATTCAACCGAAACCGGATATTTTTCATTCCATTGATGCGGTAAATAAGATGACCAAATCCCTTCTTTTAAATTACCAATATGTTTTTCCTTGACTACGCATTTACCAAGATCTAATGCTTCACGATATTGATTTAGCATTTCTTGAGAATCTTCCATAGAAATCACTTGCTCCGTTACTAATTTCTTAACGTAAATCTGACGGGTCGTAGGGTGATGTTTGATTTTTTGATACATCATTGGCTGTGTTGCACTTGGTTCATCCGCTTCATTATGTCCATTACGTCGATAACATACAAGATCAATAAAAACGTCTTTTTTAAAGATATTACGAAAATTTAAAGCCAAGCGCATTACAAAAACCGTTGCTTCTATATCGTCAGCATTTACATGGAAAATAGGTGCTTGTATCATTTTGCCAATATCGCTACAATACTGTGTGGAACGTGCATCATTTAAAGAAGTAGTAAATCCAATTTGATTATTTATAATAATACGGATAGTTCCGCCAATTTCATAACCTCGTACCTGTGACATATTTAGAGTTTCTTGCATTACCCCTTGACCTATTACTGCAGCATCTCCATGAATAGTAATAGGTAATATCTTATTACTATCAGGTACTTTTAAGCGCTCTAAGCGAGCACGTACTGATCCCATGACTACTGGATTGACAATTTCTAGGTGAGAAGGATTAAAAGCTAAAACTAAATGAATATTGCTTCGTTCCATTTTAACATCAGAAGAGTAACCCATGTGATATTTTACGTCTCCAGTACCATATTCTTCTTTATATTTACCAGAGAATTCATCAAAGATTACCTGAGGATTTTTACCTAAAATGTTAACCAGCACATTTAAACGACCACGATGTGCCATACCAAATACTATTTCTTCGATTCCAATGATTCCCGCATAGCGCACTACTTCTTTTAACATCGGTAGCAGCGCCTCACCTCCTTCTAGAGAAAAACGCTTAGCTCCAGGAAACTTCGCACCTAGATAGCGCTCAAATTCTTCAGCGGCACTTAACTCTTTCAAGAAAATCTTTTTTTCGCTGTTACTAAATACCGCCGTTCCCCTTACTGATTCGATATTCTGCTGAATCCAGCTTTTTTCCTCTGCATTAGATATGTGCATATATTCAACACCAACTGAACTGCAATACGTAGTTTTCAAAGCTAAATAAAGATCTCCTATATTCAGGATATTTTTATTATAAAAATAATTTTCTTGAATACTTTTCTTGAAATCTGCTTCTTTGATATCATGAAATAAGGGATCTAGTTCAGGAACTCTTTCCTGGTCCCATAGTCCAAGAGGATCAAGATTAGCATGTTGATGTCCTCGAAAACGAAATGCATCAATTAATCGTAGTACTTTCATTTGTATTGAAGACATTTGTTCCTTATAGATAATTTCATCATCTAAAACATCTTTTGCAAAATTTTGCCTAAATATGGAACCCCAGTGAGTATCAACAGAACTCGGATCTTTTAAAAAATCTTTATAAAGCTGCTCTATCCATAACTGGTTTATCCCAGTTAGCCAAGAACTTTCTAGCCAGTTTTTGATACTGTTCGGCATTGTGAGTTAACCCTTATTAAATGTTTTAGTTTTTCAGGTTGATAGCTGAAATCTTTCTTCTTAGTAACATTAACTTAATCTTATTAATAGCATGTGTAGGATTTAATCCTTTAGGACATACATTTACACAGTTCATAATGCTATGACAACGAAATACGCTAAAAGCATCACTTAGATTATTTAAACGTTCTTCCGTTGCTGTATCTCGGTTATCTACAAGGAATCGATAAGCAGCTAACAATCCAGCCGGACCTATAAATTTATCTGGATTCCACCAAAATGATGGACAAAATGTTGAACAACATGCACATAAAATACATTCATATAAACCATTAAGTTTATCGCGTTGTTTAATGTTTTGTAAGTATTCTCCTTTTTCAGGAAGTTCCTTATTTAATAGATAAGGCTGAATTTTTTTGTACTGATTGTAAAATGGTCCCATATCGACAATTAGATCACGTATTACTGGTAATCCTGGCAAGGGACGAATAATGATTTTTTTGTGATGATTTTTAGTTAATGCCGAAACCGAAGTAATGCAAGCTAATCCATTCTTACCATTAATATTCAAACCATCTGAACCACATACTCCTTCTCGGCAAGATCTGCGAAACGATAGTGTCGGATCTTGTTCTTTCAACAATAATAAAGCATCTAACAACACCAGATCATCGCGATTGTCTTCTACCATCAAACTATAATTTTGCATATGCGGGCAGTTATCAATATCTGGGTTATAACGATAAATAGAAAATTTTAATTTCATTACCTTATCTCTGTCATTAATAAGTACGTACCTTAGGAATAAATGCTTCACGCAGTTTAGGTTGCAAATTCACTTTACGACGGGTCATGCCTTTGGTTTGCGGCATATATAAGGTGTGACATAACCAATTATTATCATCTCTTTCTGGAAAATCGTAACGACTATGTGCACCGCGACTTTCAGTACGAAAAATTGCAGCACACGCCGTAACATAAGCGGTTTCCATAAGATTATCTAGTTCAAGGCATTCTATACGATGAGTATTAAAACTATGAGATGTATCGTTAAGATAAGCGTTTTTCAATCTTTCCCTAATAGATTGTAACTCTGCTAATCCAGTGTTCATAGTCTGGCTTTCACGGAATACAGAAAAATTTTGCTGCATGCAATTTTGTAATATTTTACGTATTTCTACCGGATCCTCTTTACCATATTTATTATTATAATGCCAGCGCTTCAATCGTTTCAATGATGCTACAATATCATCACCTGAAGCCTGACGTAGAACTCCTTGTCCTTGAATAGAATTACTTAAATGTATACCAACCGAGCGTCCAAAAAC
This sequence comes from Candidatus Dasytiphilus stammeri, assembly GCA_041942865.1. Classification (GTDB taxonomy): domain Bacteria; phylum Pseudomonadota; class Gammaproteobacteria; order Enterobacterales; family Enterobacteriaceae; genus Dasytiphilus; species Dasytiphilus stammeri_J. Next base: position 246,731 of record CP145875.1, read on the forward strand.
TATTAGATCGAGCAAAGAATTGCCTCCCAGACGATTGGCACCATGCACCGATACACAAGCGATTTCACCGACCGCAAAAAGACCGGGAACAATGATATCTGCGCCTTGATCATTGATGGTAATTACTTGACCAGTAATTTTAGTTGGAATTCCCCCCATCATGTAATGACATGTAGGTATTACTGGAATGGGATCCTTAATAGGATCAATATTAGCAAATTGACGTGCTAATTCTAGTATTCCTGGAAGACGTGATTCTAGAATTTCTCTTCCTAAATGATCTAATTTTAATTTGACATGTGGACCCCAAGGAGCTTCATCATAGCCACGTTTTTCTCTTATTTCCATCATTATGGAACGTGCTACAACATCACGTCCTGCCAAATCTTTAACCTTAGGTGCATATCGTTCCATAAAACGTTCACCATGGCGGTTAATTAAATATCCTCCCTCTCCTCTACAAGCTTCAGTTATCAAAATACCACAGCCAGCAATACCGGTAGGATGAAATTGCCACATTTCCATATCTTGTACTGGTATTCCGGCACGCAACGCCATTCCAATGCCATCTCCGGTATTAATGTGGGCATTAGTAGTAGATTGATAAATCCGGCCAGCGCCTCCAGTTGCTAAAATAGTAGCACCAGATTTAAAATATACGACTTCACCAGTTTCGATACATAACGCGGTACAACCCACAATTCCGCCGTCCTGATTTTTCACTAAATCTAATGCATACCATTCAGAAAAAATGGTAGTGTTATTTTTTATATTTTGCTGATAAAGTGTATGCAATAGTGCATGTCCAGTCCTATCAGCAGCAGCTGCAGTGCGTGCCGCTTGTGGTCCACCAAAATTCCTAGATTGTCCGCCAAATGGCCGCTGGTATATGAGACCATTTTCTAGTCTGGAAAATGGTAACCCCATATGTTCTAATTCTAGAATAGCCGATGGACCATTTTTACACATATATTCAATAGCATCTTGATCACCTAAATAATCAGAACCTTTTACTGTATCGTACATATGCCATTCCCAATTGTCCTCATGTTTATTACCCAGTGTAACCGTAATGCCACCTTGAGCTGATACGGTATGAGAACGTGTGGGAAAAACTTTTGAGAGCAAAGCGCAAGAATGGCCAGTTTGAGAGATGTGTAACGCGGCACGCATTCCAGCACCACCCGCACCGATAACAATCGCCTCAAATTCTTTCACTGAACAATTCATTAAACACTCCATACTACAATGATTCCATAAATCATATATCCAAAAATGATTATAACGTGTACTAATTGCAACATAAGACGCGTTTTCAAACCATTAACATAATCAGTTAATACTTGCCATATACCAATCCAACTATGAATCACCATGGAAATCAGGGTAATTACCGTGAAAATTTTAGTTATATAAGAAGTAAAAAAAATTCGCCACGTCATATAGTTTAATGGATCTACGGTAATAATAAAACCCATGATATATAATATATATAGAGCCATTACTATTGCAGCGGCACGTAAGAAGAGCCAGTCATCGACCCCTTGAAATCCTAGTGCCGAAGTATTCTTTACCATAGAAGCACTCCAATCATAATTGAAAAGATCATTGTAAAAATAAATACTACCTGCGCTGATCTGGTACCAGATTTATTGCTATCATCAAGGTATCCAAAATCCATTAGGATATGACGAATCCCGCCAGCAAGATGATAAATGCTGATAGTTAAAATACTCCATATGATCAATTTAAAAGACATTCTCTTCATCAATATTTGAGTTTTTATAAAACCTTCAGGTGAAGATAAAGAAATATCAAGTAATCGGATAAAAATCCCCACAGTAATAATGTTAATTACGCCAGAAACCCGTTGAAGTATAGAGGCAATAGCATTCAGAGGAAATTTTAGGGTGGTTAGATTTAAATTTATTGGTCTTTGTTTTTTCAAAATATTAACCTTACATTTTACTTCATCATTAATTAATATTTTCCGAAAATTTTAAAAGTATAAAACTATCACATTATTATAACAATTATCTTATAATTAATTTGGTAAACTTATAAAAGTTAGGGGTATCACAACCCATCAGAGATTTTCAGCTATAAAATGCTACATTAATTAGCATTATGTTGTTGATTTATCAATAAACTACCTTTTAGTCCTCATAAAAATGTACTATTATTAAATTACAGTTAAATAGATGATATAAAAAATTTCAAGGCTAATCTCATCAAATATGAGAATTATGGTAAAGCACATATGTTTATGTATCTTCCATTTTTAATCGGGTTTCTAACAGTGATGAGTTTTTTATTAGATAGAAAAAACTTGGGTTATATATTATGGGGGATATTATTAATAGTTACTGTTACTTGGTTTAACTACCATAGCACTAGCTCACTAAATTTATCCTTTTAATGATGCAATGCAGAGAAAATAACATGAAGAAGTTTGGAGGTTATGCTAAAAAACCATTTAATGCACGTAAAATATGTTATCTTCTAAATATAGTAGGCATGCTAGTCAATAATCTTATATTAACAATTGCCTTTTATTACCAGCTAGTTAAGGATGAATTACCTTGCCCAATCTGCTTACTACAGCGCGTTGGTGTGATTATGATTAGCATCGGATTTTTTCTAAATGTGCGCTTTGGTATCAGTAGTAGCCACTATGGAATAGCGCTACTAGGTAGTATTCTCACCGCTATAATTGCAACCCGTCAAGTACTTTTACATATTCTTCCTGGAGATCCAGGTTACGGAAGTTCAATATTTGGACTTCATTTTTATACTTTAGCATTGTTAAGTTCATTAGTTACAATTGTTGCTATTGCTATGCTGTTAATCTTACAACGCTGGGAAGAAATCGAGCGGAATTCCATAAATTTAACATTTGAAGGTAAAATTGCTATTATAATTTTTATGGTGTTAATTGCTGCAAACGTAGTATCTACACTACTAGAGTGTGGGCTTGGGCCGTGCGATAATAATCCTACGAAGTATAATTTCATGCCTTGAATTTAAGCGGGATTTAGAATATCTATAAAAATCACATCAAGAGCATAGTTTTGTTCCAACCATAAGCTTAATGCCTGAATCCCTCCACGTTCGGTAGCATGGTGACCGGCTGCAAAAAAATGTAACCGATTTTCACGTGCGCTATGGATAGTTTGTTCTGATACTTCACCTGTAATAAAAGCGTCTACACCAAAAGCGGCGGCATCATCAATAAATTTTTGTCCCGCTCCAGTACACCAGGCTACACTACTTATTAAGTTTGGTGCATTATTATCACCATAATGCAATGGAACCCGCCCGAGCTTTCTTATAATACGTGCTAACAGGGATTCACTAGTTAATGGTTGTATAAATTTTCCCCAATAAAGCAAAGGTACTATTTCTCCTTGTACTATTATATTCAATAATTTAGCTAATTGGGCATTATTACCCAATTGTGGGTGAGCATCTAATGGTAAATGCCAACTATACAAATTAATATCATTTAATAATATAGTTTTTAGGCGGTTTCGTTTCATTCCGTATATGATGGGTAATTCATTTTTCCAAAAGTACCCATGATGAACAATGATAGCGTCTGCATGATGAGAAACGGCTTCATCAATTAAGGCCTGACATGCGGTTACTCCCGTAACTATTTTAGTAATCTCTTCTCGTCCCGTAATCTGCAACCCGTTAGGCACATAATCATTGAAAGAAGTACTACGTAGTTCCAGGTTAATTAATTTTTCTAATTCTAGATTGTGCATATCTATTTTGTAATTTTGGGGATTAATCTCGATCCCAACTAGTATATAATATTCATTTTATGAATATAAATTTAATTATTAGGTTAATATTTAACCTCTCTTGATCTTATGAAATTAAATATTTGTTTACATTCAGTAAAAAATGTGACTAATACAAGAATTACACCAGTTATGATGATTCATGGATTATTTGGTAGCATGAATAATTTGAATAGGTTAGTACATGGTTTAAAGTCCTATAGGACAATTCTTCAAGTTGATGTACGAAATCATGGTTTGTCCAACCATAGTGAAGAAATGAATTATCAGGTAATGGCTCAAGATATGCTGGAAACACTAAATGCTAATAGCATAGAGCGTGTGATTGTTGTTGGGCACTCGATGGGAGGTAAAATTGCTATGAAAATGACAGCGATTGCTCCAGAAAGAATTGAAAAAATTATTATTCTTGACATAGCTCCAGTATCCTATGAAAGACAACCTACCGAAATATTTTCGGCATTGAATGCTGTCACCAATGCTAATACTAATTCACGTCATCAAGCAGCTGTTATAATGCAACAGTATTCAATTGAAGAGAAGATCATTAAGTTTCTCTTGAAGTCTTTTCATAATGGTGGTTGGCGTTTTAACCTGCAAGTAATTCAAAAACAGTACATGGAAATTATCGATTGGCAATCTATATCGTCTTGGCAAAATCCTGCCTTGTTTATTCGAGGAGAGTCTTCTAATTATGTAAATCAAAGGTATTATCCTCTATTACTTAAGCAGTTTCCACATGCCTATATTAACATGATTAGTGGTTCTGGACACTGGTTACATATTGAAAATTCAGAAATCGTTTTAAGTCTTCTGGGTCATTTTTTGATATTGTGAATTTATTAGTATTTGATTCAAGTACTTACTCTGAGATTTATCATTAAAATGTTATGATCTTATCTAATTTGATTTATTAAAATAGTTAGGATATAAATGCTATGAAAAAATTAGGGATTTTTTTTGGTAGTGATACCGGGAATACAGAAAATATTGCCAGAATGATTCATATCAAACTAGGTAAAAGCATTGCTGAAATTTATGATATTGCTAAAAGCACAAAACAAGATCTTGAAAAATTTAAGATTTTATTATTAGGTATTCCAACCTGGTATTATGGTGAAGTTCAATGCGATTGGGATGATTTTATACCAGCTTTGAAAAATATAGATTTCAATGATAAATATGTGGCAATCTTTGGGTGTGGAGATCAAGAAGACTATTCTGAATATTTTTGTGATGCTATGGGAACATTACGTGATATCATAGAACCAAAGAGAGCACACCTAATTGGACGCTGGCCAACCGCTGGATATCATTTTGAATCATCTAAAGGTTTAGTAAATAATGATTATTTTATTGGTCTGGCGATAGATGAAGACAGACAACCAGAATTAACTAAACAACGTGTTAATAATTGGGTCGAACAAATTTGTAGCGAATTACCCTCCAATTGGTTGTAGCCTATTATAATATACCATACTAGGATTAATATTTTTTATCTTTCCAATTCGAGCGCAACTTAACGGTACGATTAAATACCAGATTATCAACAGAAGAATAATAGCTATCAGCACAAAAATAGCCTTGGCGCTCGAATTGGAAAGGAGTATGAAATTGTGCTTCTTTTAAACTAGGTTCTACGAAACCATTGCATATCTTTAATGAGTATGGATTAACTTGGGATAAAAAATCTTCGGTAGCTTCAGGATTAGGAATCCTAAATAAACTTTCATAAAGACGAAATTGTGCAGGTAGAGCATGTTTGACTGAAACCCAGTGAATTACCCCATGGACATTTTCCGTAAATTTGTTAAGAGTGTCTAGATCACAGGTACAGTATAACCTAACAATATTACCGGCATTGTCTTTCACGATACGTTCTGCTCTGATAACATAAGCATATCTAAGTCGCACTTGTCTACCAAGTATCAAACGTTTGTATTGCGGGAGAGCTTCTTCACAGAAATCAGTACGATCAATGTATATTTCGCGACTAAATGGTACTTTACGATCGCCCATTTCAGGTTTCTTGGGATGATTACTCATAGTTAATCTCTCTGTATAACCCAGAGGTAAATTCTCTAACACTACTTTTAATGGATATAAAACCGCCATCGCACGTGGAGCATGTTCGTTTAACTCCTCACGTATACAGGCTTCCAATGAAGCCATTTTTACCAAACTATCCTGTCGAGTAACGCCAATCTGACGACAGAATTCCCGAATTGAAGCAGCCGTATAACCCCGTCGTCGCAACCCAGAAATAGTTAACAGACGTGGATCATCCCAACCTTCAACAATCTTCTCAGATATAAGCATTTTAAGCTTGCGTTTTGACATTACTGCCCTTTCTAAATTTAATCTAGAAAATTCGTATTGTTTTGGGTGCGTTGAAATAGTAATACTATTTAGTATCCAGTCATATAAATATCGGTTGTCTTGGAATTCTAGTGTACAAAGTGAGTGAGTTATACCCTCAAGTGCATCGGAAATACAATGAGAAAAATCATACATTGGATAAATGCACCATTTATTACCGGTCTGATGGTGTTTAGTAAATTTTATTCGATATAATACTGGATCACGCATTACAAGGATACTTGAAGCCATATCAATTTTAGCGCGTAGGCAAGCGCTTCCTTCACTGAAACCACCTTGACGCATCTTTTCAAATAGACGGAGATTGATTTTTACACTACGATAACGGTAAGGACTATTTTTACCTGGAGCAGTTAGGGTTCCCCGGTACTCTCGCATCTGTTGCGGAGTTAATTGATCAACATAGGCTAAACCTTTTTTAATTAATTCCACAGCGTAGTCGTATAATTGTTCAAAATAGTTAGATGAATAACGAATATCGCCGCTCCATTGGTAACCTAACCAATGTACATCATGCTTAATAGATTCGATATATTCTTGATTTTCTTTTACTGGATTAGTATCATCAAAACGAAGATGGCACTTTCCCTGATAATCTTGTGCAATTCCAAAATTAAGGCAAATCGATTTAGCATGTCCAATATGTAAATGACCATTGGGCTCAGGTGGAAAACGAGTAGATACCATGTGATATTTCCCATCAGCTAAATCTTGCTCAATAATTTTACGAATAAAATTTTTCGGCGGTACTTTTCCTTTATTCATAATTTTATCCAATCATTTTAATAAAATTTAAGATTTATTTAAAATAATTAACTAACATATAGTTAAGTAAAAATTTTAGGAAATTTATTGACGCTCATAGGATAACTTAAGCATAATATTATTTAAAGTAAAATATGGCTACGTAGCTCAGACGGTTAGAGCACAGCACTCATAATGCTGGGGTCACAGGTTCGAATCCCGTCGTAGCCACTATAATTTTGCGGAAGTGGCGGAATTGGTAGACGCACTAGATTTAGAGTCTGGCACCGCAAGGTATGCGAGTTCAAATCTCGCCTTCCGCACCAGATATTGATTGATTTTGGTGGGGTATAGCCAAGCGGTAAGGCACCGGGTTTTGATCCCGGCATTCCCAGGTTCGAATCCTGGTACCCCAGTTTTAAAATTATGGCGTGGTGGGGTATAGCCAAGCGGTAAGGCAGCGGATTCTGATTCCGCCATTCCTAGGTTCGAATCCTAGTACCCCAGTGATTTTCATATCGGCGGCGAGTAGCTGATTTTTAACCAGTATAAGATACAGGGATTACTACTTTAGTGAACGGTCAATTATATGACAAAAAAATTATATATTAAAACGTGGGGTTGTCAGATGAATGAATATGATTCATCTAAGATTATAGCTCTTTTAAAAAAAACGCATAGTTATTCAATTACTAATGTCTCTGAAGAAGCCGATCTTTTGCTACTCAATACATGTTCAATCCGTGAAAAAGCACAAGAAAAAGTCTTTCATCAGTTAGGTCGATGGAAAAAGCTCAAGGAAAAAAAACCCCAGATAATTATTGGTGTAGGAGGATGTGTAGCTTCACAGGAAGGTGAATATATTCTTAAGCGCGCTAATTATGTTGATATGATATTTGGACCACAAACTATGCAGCGTCTACCAGATATGATTGATACGGTTACTAGCTTACATACACCAGTAATAGATATCAGTTTTCCTAAAGCAGAAAAGTTTATTTCTCTTCCTCACCTCATCTCTGCTAGTCCCACCGCCCTGGTTTCCATTATGGAAGGTTGTAATAAATATTGTTCTTTTTGTATTGTTCCTTATACACGTGGTAGAGAAATTAGTCGCCCGTGCAATGAAATTTTAGATGAAATTTCACAGCTTGTAGAACAAGGTGTACGTGAAGTGAATCTCTTAGGACAAAATGTTAATGCATATTACGGTACCTCCTTTAATCATGGTTTCTGCTCTTTTTCAAATCTTTTACGTCAAGTAGCAAATATTAATGGTATTGATCGAATACGTTTTACTACTAGTCATCCTATAAATTTTACTGATGATATAATCGACGTTTACCGTGATACTCCTGAACTGGTTAGTTTTTTACATTTGCCAGTACAAAGTGGTTCGGATAGGGTGCTCAAGCTAATGAAACGCGGATATACTTCATTGGATTATAAAAAAATTATTAATAAATTACGTGCAGCACGTCCTGAGATTCATATCAGTTCAGATTTTATGGTAGGTTTTCCTGGAGAAACTACTGAAGATTTTGAACAAACCATGCAACTAGTCAGCGACATAAATTTTGATATGAGTTTTAGTTTTATTTATTCTCCAAGACCAGGTACACGAGCTTCTCGTATGATGAATCAAATTAGTGAAATTGATAAAAAGCACCGTTTGTATCTTTTACAAAAACGTATTAACCATCAGACTAGATCTTGGAGCAGGCGGATGCTTGGTACTATACAGCGAATTCTGGTTGAAGGAATTTCGCGGAAAAATATTATGGAGCTTTCAGGTCGTACCGAAAATAATCGAGTAGTAAATTTTGAAGGGTCTCCAGAACTAATTGGTAAATTTATTGATGTAGAGATTGTTGATATTTTACCTAATTCTCTGCGTGGCAACCGGGTTTAAATAGTTAAAAGATTATAATTAATGAGCACTATAATTCTCAATCTGCAAATGGCCTGTAGTAATAATACTAAATCACCAAAAAAAAAATATTTTTATCAATGGCTCGATGCAGTTTTTTTTCGATATAAAGAAGATAAAGAAATTACTATTCGCATAGTAGATGCATTGGAAAGTAAAATACTCAATTTTAGATATCGAGGTCAAAATAAACCCACTAATGTCTTGTCTTTTCCTTTTAATCCACCATCGTACATAGGTTTACCATTTATTGGGGATTTGGTGATATGCTGCTCTCTTGTTGAACAGGAAGCCAAAGAACAGAACCAAGTATTACTAGAACATTGGGCTCATCTGGTGATTCATGGTAGTTTACACTTATTAGGTTATGATCATATTCAGGATTCAGATGCCGTAGAGATGCAATTAATAGAAAAGCAACTAATGCTTACTTTGGGATATTCTGATCCTTATGTGATTATAAGTGAATAATGATAAACTACTTTAATTGGGATCCGTGTGTAATTTTACAATTAAAAAGATTACTGCCCCAATTAGCTCCATTGATAAATTTAATTAAGTAATGGTTGATACTTACAATCATGCCATGTCCTTGATCAACGCGATTTGCTCTTAAATTATCTTGGAATAGCAAGTAAGTTATGGAGAATTATCGAGATTATAGTCAATGATGCTTCTTGGTTATGGCAACCATTTTCAATGGCACTTTCAGGCGTGATCCTTGAACTAGGAGGACCTTTATATTATATATTACAAATAATGGAGTAACAGTGGTTATTAATGGGAGATAATTCCGCAGTTTCAAGTTATCACTATGCTAGAGGCCATAAATTAATATGGATGATTAAAATCAGATTTGTAGTAATATGCTTTATCAAAAATAATGATTAATATAAATATTTTTAATCCTCATGAAAATTACTTTCATCAGCTATCATGCATGATCAATATATTCCGAAAGAAATAGAACCTGGCGTACAGCTTTACTGGAAAAATCATAAAACTTTTCAGGTTAAAGAAGCAGAAGACCAAGAAAAATACTATTGTTTATCTATGCTTCCTTATCCATCTGGAAATCTACATATGGGGCACGTCCGTAATTATACTATTGGAGACGTGATTGCTCGTTACCAACGAATGTTAGGAAAAAACGTATTACAACCCATAGGTTGGGATGCATTTGGCTTACCAGCAGAATGTGCGGCTCTAAAAAATAAGATTGCACCGGACCATTGGACGCATAGCAATATACATTATATGAAACACCAGTTACAATCCTTAGGATTTAGTTATGATTGGAGTAGAGAAATCGTGACCTGTTCTCCTCAATATTATCGTTGGGAACAGTGGTTTTTTACTAAATTATATGAAAAAGGACTAGTATATAATAAATCTTCAATGGTTAATTGGTGTCCTAATGATCAAACTGTCTTAGCCAATGAACAAGTTGTGGATGGCTGCTGTTGGCGTTGTGATACCAAGGTTGAAACTAGAAAAATTCCTCAATGGTTCATCAGAATAACAAATTATGCTGATGAATTACTTAATGGTTTAGTTCAGCTAGAATTTTGGCCAGAACAGGTCAAAACTATGCAACGTAATTGGATTGGTCGTTCTGAAGGATTAGAAATTAATTTTTATTTGATTGGAGATAATAAAAAAACAATAACAGTATTCACTACACGACCAGATACTATTATGGGTATAACCTGTATTGCTATTGCTTATGATCACCCTATTGCGGTGAAAGCTTCACTTAAATATCCGCAATTGGCGGGTTTTATTACACAGTGTAGTAATAAAACCAAGGAAAAAATCGGAATGGCGACAGGAATTTTTGTCATTCACCCATTCACTGGTGAGCATTTGCCTGTTTGGGTAGTAAACTTTGTGCAACTTGAATTTGGTACTGGTGCTATTATGGTCGTTCCAGCGCATGATCAACGCGATTGGGAATTTGCTAATAAATATAATTTGCCAATTAAAGCCGTAATCTTAGCGGCAAATGGTACTATTCCCAATGTTAAATCACAGGCTATGACTAAAAAAGGTATGTTATTTAATTCAGATGAATTTAGTGGTCTTTCTAATGAAGAGGGAAGTAAGGCAATTATAAAAAAAATTATTACACAGGGTATAGGAAATCACAAAGTTCATTATCGTCTCCGGGATTGGGGCATTTCTCGTCAGCGTTATTGGGGGGCACCTATTCCCATGCTTAAAATGGAAGATGGTTCTTTTATACCAGTTCCAGAAGATCAACTACCAGTTTTACTACCCGAACTAGCACGCCATAGATTTATCGATGATACCACGAATTTAATCAAAAGAGACCCAGAATGGGGTAAAATTATGGTAAATGGCCAACATGGAGTACGGGAAACTGATACTTTTGATACTTTTATAGAATCTTCTTGGTATTACGCACGTTATACATGTCCTCATTATGATCAGGGCATGTTAGATCCTAAGGCTGCAAATTATTGGTTGCCTGTAGATCAATATGTTGGCGGAATAGAACATGCTATTATGCACTTAATGTATTTCCGATTATATCATAAGCTTCTTCGCGATGCTGGATTAGTTACTTCTGACGAACCAGCTAAACGCTTATTATGTCAGGGTATGGTGTTAGCCGACGCTTTTTATTATAGAGATCATAAAAATGGGGAACGTCATTGGATTTCTCCTCTTAAGGTTACAGTAGAACGTGACGCCAAAGGAAGGATTATAAAAGCTACCGATAAAATCGGTCGTGATTTAGTTTATGCTGGATTAAGCAAAATGTCTAAATCCAAGAATAATGGAATTGATCCAAATATAATGATTGAACGATATGGGGCCGATACGGTACGTTTATTTATAATGTTCGCATCGCCAGCAGAAAAACCACTAAAGTGGTGCGAGTCAGGAGTAGAAGGTGCTCGGCGTTTTCTAAAAAAACTTTGGAATTTAGTGTATCATCATACAAAAAAAGGACCTACCTATCCCTTAGATAAGAGTCTATTAAATGAAGAGCAGAAATCTTTACGGTGTGAACTACATAAAACCATTGCTAAGGTAACTGATGACATTGATCGCCGACAAAATTTCAATACGGCAATTGCTGCTATTATGGAATTGATGAATAAACTCTCCAGAGTGATTATAGATAGCGAACTAGATCGAGCAGTGATGCAAGAAGCCATGCTTGCCGTAGTGCGCATGCTTTACCCCTTTACACCACATATTTGTTTTGTCCTGTGGCAGGCTCTACATAATTCTGAAAAAAATAAGAATATAACTATTGATGAGGCAGTATGGCCTAAGGTGGATGAAGAATTAATTAGAGAAAAAACTAAGATCGTTGTAGTCCAGGTTAATGGAAAACTTAGGGGTAAAATCACTGTTCCAATAGAATTTACCCACGAACAAATACAACAACTTGCAATAAAAGAAAATAGCGTAGTTAAATATCTCAGCGGTTTACGACTCAGAAAAGCGGTTTATGTAGCCGGCAAGCTCATTAATTTTATTGTTGATTGAACTAAAACGGAAGGATTATTCACAATAATAGAGAGATATATAATAAGAAGCTACATTATGATTCAGATATATCCTGAACAACTTAATGCACAGTTACACCAGAAGTTAAATTATTGCTACATTCTAGTAGGTCATGATCCTTTGCTATTGCAAGAAAGTCAGGATACCGTGCTAAGGTTTGCTCAGAAACATGGTTTTAATGAGCATTTGCATTTGACCTTTAATAAAAATAATACTAACTGGAATGAGATTATTAATCATTTTAATACCCCCAGCTTATTTTCTATACAACGTACACTATTGCTGAAGGTGCCAGAAGAAGACAAAGGATTTCGTCCCAAAGTAAGTGAGAGATTATTGAAGCTTATAAAATTATTGCATAATGATATTATATTAATTATTATTATTCCTTATCTTACAAAAGAACAAGAAGAAAGTTATTGGTTTGCTTCATTAAGTCAGAAGAGTGTAGTTGTTCATTGTTTTACGCCTGATAAATTTAAGTTACCACAATGGGTCTCTCAAAGAGCAAATGCCATAGGATTGAGAATTGAAGAAAAAGCTATACATTTTCTTTGCTATAATTATGAAAATAATTTATTAGCATTAGTTCAAACTATGAATATGCTTGTTATGCTGTGGCCTGATAAGATGATGACACTTCAATGTCTCACCAGATTGGTGAATGATGTTGCGCATTTTACTAATATAGATTGGGTGGATGCTATACTTGAAGGTAAAAGTAAACGAACCTTGCATATACTTCATCAGTTACGTATCACCGGAAACCAAATCCATTTACTATGTTACCGTTTGCAACGCGATTTAATTACAGTGCTAACTTTACAGCGCAAAATAATACCGGCACCTTTATTTTGGGAGCAAATTGGCTATAAGCGTCGGATTCCATTTACTAAAGGTATACAACGCTTGAATTATCAACGTATTAAGCTAGCTATATGCTTATTAGCACGTATAGAAATCGCGCTCAAAAAAGAGCACCAAGATACCTTATTATGGTGTCAAATAGAAAAGATCTCATTACTGTTAAGCGATCCGAGATTTCCGGAGAGTTTTGCTCATTTATGACAGTAAATTTTGGCTACTTAACATTTAGAGGTAGAAAATAAAGATGCGTGGGTAACCCCGTATTTAAAGAATCATCATTGAAATTACTGCTGTCTATTCTAAAAATGATCGTACTGAAGTATGGAACTATTAGTTTTAAACGGGATGGTGATAAAATTCATAAACAACCTCTAAATTGTACGTTACTGCGCGTCTAAGAATATTAATATTAACCATACATGCCTTACGATAAATTTATTATTCGCCATCTGGGGTTACAACCTTGGTCCAAGGTGTCTCATGCCATGCATCAGTTTACTCAACAGCGTCATGCAATAACAATTGATGAATTATGGTTAGTAGAGCACTTTCCAGTTTTTACTCAGGGAACTCGAACAGATCCTAAACATCTCATTAATACCGGTGAGATTCCAGTACTCCAAAGTGATCGCGGAGGAAAGGTTACTTATCATGGCCCTGGTCAGCTAATTATGTATATGATGATTGATTTAAAAAGGCGTCAAATTAGTGTTCGGAGGTTAGTTAATGTAATTGAGCAAACGGTTATCGATACTTTAAAATTCTTTAAGATTGAAGCTCATGTATGCTCTAATGCTCCAGGTGTTTATATTAATGATAAAAAAATTTGCTCGTTAGGTTTGCGAATTCACCATGGATATTCTATGCATGGATTGGCACTGAATGTAGCTATGGACCTCTCCCCTTTTGAACGTATCAATCCTTGTGGTTATGCAAATCTTAAAATGACACAATTAAGCATATTTAAGCCCGAGATTACTGTTTTACAAGTTCAGCCAGTACTCATAGATAATTTTATCAGGAATTTTTCATCAGATTTTAAATAAAATGAAATTAATAAATAAATATCATATACTTTTATATTTTAAAAGGATAATCATCCTATGTATGCAGGTGTGAAATGAACTTTAAATCTAAATCTATCGACCGTGGTGTAAAATATCGTGATCAAGATAAAGTAAGATTAATTTCTAATAAAAATAATCTAGATAGTACAGCTAAACAAAAATTACTAAAAAAACCCGAATGGATTAAGATAAAATTACCGGTTAATTTTAACCGTATCCAAAACCTTAAAGCACTAATGCGTAAAAATAATTTATCTTCAGTTTGTGAAGAAGCATCCTGTCCTAATCTTGCTGAATGTTTCAACCATGGTAAAGTTACTTTCATGATTTTAGGGGATATTTGTACTAGGCGCTGTTCATTCTGTGATATAGCACATGGAATACCATTGCCTCCAGATCTCAATGAGCCCAAAAATTTAGCCAAAACTATTAATGATATGAATTTACGCTATGTCGTTATTACTTCTGTTGATCGTGATGATTTACCTGATGGTGGTGCTCAACATTTTGTAAATTGCATACATGCTATAAAGGAAATGAACTATTTAATTAAAATTGAGATTTTAGTTCCGGATTTTCGTAGATGTCTTAATCGTGCACTTGATATTTTAAGTACTATGCCACCAGATGTCTTTAACCATAATGTTGAAACCGTTCCTGGTATGTATCGTCAAATCCGTCCAGGAGCTAGTTACGATTTCTCTTTAAAATTACTAGCAAATTTTAAAGAAGCACATCCTAATATATTAACTAAATCTGGTCTAATGGTTGGTTTGGGTGAAAATTATAATGAGATTCTTACTGTTATGGAAGATTTACGTAATAATGGCGTAAACCTCCTAACAATAGGTCAATACTTACAACCAAGTCAACATCATTTCCCTGTAAAACGTTATGTTAGTCCAGATGAATTTGAAGATTTAAGACAAAAGGCTTTAGCGATGGGATTTACGCATGCAATATGCGGTCCTTTTATCCGTTCTTCTTATCATGCTGATATATATGCATCTGATCAATTAAAAACCCGACATTAAGACGGGTTTTTAATTCTGACTGTTAACTTACACAAGAATAACGTTAGCAGCAGAAGGGCCTTTAGCGCCATTAGTGATTTCAAACTCTACACGCTGTCCTTCAGCCAGAGTTTTAAATCCATTACTCTGGATAGCAGAAAAATGAACAAATACGTCTTTACTACCATCTTCAGGAGTAATGAAACCGAATCCTTTAGATTCATTAAACCATTTAACGTTACCTTTAATCTTGGACATTAATTTTACCTTTAAAAAAAATTAAAATTTGACACTAAAATAGTGTCAATTGTTAAATACAGCAATTACATCTAATTTTATCCAGTATATCATAATGAAAATACTAAGTATTAAATTTTTTTATGTTGATATGGTGTTGTTGAAGTTAAATTACCTTAATGTTATTACATTCCGTATGTAAGATTATATATCATCAATAATATTTGTCCAAATGATAATTAATCTGAAATCAATTTAAATTTTTTTTCTATGGTTACATCAATTACAACATTCGAGACGTTGAATCAATTCATTTTACACTAAATAGCAACCCTATAGATATTAGGAGGACTGCTAACATTCAATAATAAGAATACTGCAAAATGCCACCGACACTGAATTATACTAACATTTTTGATTTAATTAAAGATTCACATCTGGTTTTCAACCATTCGACATCATATAATTCAGATTCCACATGATCCACAATGAACCTATTACTAGTAACGCAATTATTAGTATACTAAATATTAAAGCTAATAAATTCCAACGTACTTCCTCTTTGGCAAAGCTATTAAGATGCAGGAAACATACCAAATGAACAATGATTTGTACTACCGCACAAGTTACAATTATAAATAAAGTACTATGATATGGTAGTCTCCTAGTCATTACTATCAAAAATGGGATCACAGTTAAAATTATTGACAGAATAAACCCTATTAAATAATTTTGAACGCTGTTATGAAATTGAGATTCTCTTTTAAAATTCAATGTCTCTATCGGTTTCATTATAAACTTCCAATGAGATATACTACAGTAAAGACACAGATCCATATGACATCTAAGAAATGCCAGAATAAGCTCAAGCATTCCATCCTCGTTATGTTGATTGTCGTAAGACCACGCTTATATAGTTGATAAATCAATACTACCATCCATACCAATCCTGAGATTACATGTAGACCGTGGGTACCTACTAGTGTGAAAAAAATCGATAAAAATCCGCTGCGTTGGGGACCATAGTTTTCGGTAACTAATTTATGAAATTCATACATTTCCATGTAGATAAAACACAGACCTAACATCCAAGTTAATCCTAACCATATCATTCCCTTAGTTACATTAGAAGTTTTACTAATACTAACCATAGCAATACCATAACTTACCGAACTTAATAGCAAACATGCAGTTTCCAACAATACCAATGGCAGATTGAAAATTTCCTTGCCCATGGGACCATCAGCAGTTCCATTAACTAAAACTGCATAGGTAGCAAACAGAGATGCAAAAAGAATGCAATCACTCATTAAATATATCCAAAAACCAAAAACTTTATTAGCATTTATCACAGAGTGAGATATAGCTTTATTTGACATGGTTTGATCCTAATTTTGCTAATCCTTGAAAACGTTGATTCTCAAATTTTACAATCTCACTAAGAGGTACATGATATTCCAGATCTTCATCAAAGCTTTTTACAATCCAAGATATAATGATTCCTAAAAAAGATATTATAGCTAACCACCAAATATACCATATCATGGCAAAACCAAACAATGCACTAAAAGCGGCAATTATAATCCCCAGATTACTATTTTTCGGCATATGGATTTCTTCATAAGGTAAATTTTTTATATAAGCTTCATTTCGGCGTTTCATTTCCCAGAAAGCGTCACGTTCCGTTACTTTTGGTACCATAGCAAAATTGTAAAATGGTGGAGGCGACGAAGTTAACCATTCTAACGTACGTCCATCCCACGGATCTCCAGTAAAATCAATATTTTGATGGCGATCAATAATAGATATATAAATTTGTATTACGAAACATAAAATTCCAATCGCAATGAGTACGGTACCAAAAGCCGCGCTTACTAAAAGCGTATGAAATTCTGGATCGATATTTTGACTAATTCTGCGGGTCATTCCCATTAAACCTAGGAGATACAAAGGGATAAAAGCGATTAAAAAACCAATAAACCAAAACCAAAACGCACGCTGCCCCCAAACTTCATTCAACTTGAAACCGAAGGCTTTAGGAAACCAGTATGTTAATCCGGCAAAACAGCCGAAAATAACCCCACCGATAATCACATTATGAAAATGTGCAATGAGGAATAAACTGTTATGTAATACATAATCAGCACCTGGTACCGCCAATAGAACACCTGCCATACCACCAATTGAAAAGGTTATAATGAAACCTATTGTCCATAGCATAGCGGAGTTTATCTGAATACGTCCTTGATACATAGTAAATAGCCAGTTAAATATTTTAACCCCGGTTGGAATAGCTATGATCATAGTACTAATACCAAAAAAAGCATTAACATTAGCACCGGCTCCCATAGTAAAAAAATGGTGCAGCCATACAATAAATGAAAGAATAGTAATAACTATAGTTGCCCAAACTAGAGAATTATAACCGAATAGTCTTTTTTTAGAAAAAGTTGCGACTACTTCTGAGTAAATTCCAAAAACTGGCAGAACTAATATATATACTTCTGGATGGCCCCATGCCCAAATTAAGTTAATATACATCATCATGTTTCCACCCATATCATTAGTAAAAAAATGAGTACCCAGGTAACGATCCAGAGTGAGTAAAGCAATAGTTGCAGTCAATATGGGAAATGCGATAATAATAAGAACGTTAGAGCACAACGCTGTCCAAGTGAATACGGGCATTTTGAACATGGTCATGCCTGGAGCACGCATCTTAATAATTGTCACTAAGAAGTTAATCCCTGTTAACGTAGTGCCAATCCCTGAAATTTGTAAGCTCCATATCCAATAATCCACTCCGACACCGGGACTGTATTCAATCCCGGAAAGTGGAGGGTAAGCCACCCAACCAACCTTAGCAAATTCTCCCACTATAAGTGAAATATTAATCAATGCTACACCGGCAGCTGTCATCCAAAAGCTCAAATTATTAAGAAATGGAAAAGCAACATCACGTGCTCCAATTTGCAGCGGTACTACAAAATTCATCAGACCAATAATCAACGGGGTTGCCACAAAAAATATCATAATAACACCATGCGCCGTAAAAATCTGATCATAGTGTTCAGGTGGTAAAAAACCGGTTTCACCGGCGGAGGCTAAAACTTGCTGACCACGCATCATAATAGCGTCAGCAAAACCACGAATCATCATTACTAAAGCTAAAATAATGTACATTATCCCTAATCGCTTATGATCTACGGATGTCATCCATTCTTTCCATAGATATTTCCATTTTCCCGAATAAGTGATTACCGCTATTATTAAGAAACTAATTACTAGAAGGGTAGTAACCGTGCCCATGATAATAGGCTCTTTGTATGGGATAGCGTTTAGTGTTAATTTTCCAAACATTACTTTATTCCTTAAATCTATTTTATTTGTGAGTTATGTGAGATTGACTCGGAATTAGGCTTAACAATCTTTCTAAGTTTTCTAGGTTTCATAAACTTATTTTGAATATCTGTAAACAAACTAGGTTTGACACTAGAGAAAAATTCTACCGGATGATTTTCGCTAGGGGTTGCTAGTTTTTCTAACGATTCCATTGTATTTAAAGTTGCTGGTGCCTGTTTGGCTTGAGCTATCCAATGATTAAAAGAAGCTACATCAGGTGTCGCAATCACGGTAAATTTCATACCAGAAAAACCTTTACCACTATAAGCAGAAGAGATTCCTTTATAAACCCCAGGTTCATTTGCTATCAAGTGTAATTTTGTCTGCATCCCCGCCATGGCATAAATTTGACTACCGAGACGCGGAATAAAAAATGAATTCATCACAGACCAAGAAGTTATTTTAAATTCAACCGGAGTATTAACTGGAAAAGCCAGTTGATTAACGGCAGCCACGGATTGCTTAGGATATATAAATAACCATTTCCAGTCCATTGAAACCACTTCAATGGTTATCGGCTTGACATGAGAATGTATTGGTGTCTTAGGTTCCAGTAAATAAGTGGTTTTCCAGGTAATAAATCCTAGCAAAGTGATAATTAAAATAGGGATTATCCAGACGATTGCTTCAATTTTGTAAGAATGTGCCCATTCTGGACGGTATTTAGCATGAAGATTAGTATTTCGATACTTGACCGAGAAACCAATAGCCATAATGATAGCAGGGATAACTACAATTAACATTAAACCAAGAGCAGTTAAGATGAGTGAACGTTGTTCAATACCAATTTGTCCTTTGGGATTTAACAAAGCAATATCACAACCACTTAGCAATAAAGTCATTGCAATTACCGACGATAATAAAATATTTTTACTATGTCCCATTTGAGACCTCAATGACAAGGATTATCTTGTAGCTTAAGATTATATGGTTATTTATTTTACGAGAAGGTGTTAATGCTGTAAACATAATTGCAATTGCATGTTTGTCTATTGTATTGTTGGTTGCTATCAAGTTTCTATACAAATAAAATGTTATAATATAATGCGATTAGACTAAAATTCTAATCAGAGTATCGATATAATGTATTGAAATGTTATGCTACATGCATTTTCCCTATGAGTCGATTAAATAGCAACCCCTGGTTTGTGAGGTAATAATATGCCAGTATCAGTCGAAACTAATCATCGCCTTAGGCGGAAAATAAAAATCACTATAGCAGCAGATCATATTGAAAATATGGTTAAAAAAGAACTATTCCATTTGGCGTCAAAAATTTCTATGAACGGGTTTCGGAAAGGTAAAGTACCCCTAAAAATTATAGTACAGCGTTATGAATCTTCTATTCGCAATGATGTATTAAAAGATCTCATGCAGAACCATGTTAGGGCGGCAATAACTAAACAAAAAATTCGTCCAGTAGGCCAAGTGAAATATGTTTCAAATGAATATCAAGTTGGTCAGGATTTTACCTATTTAGTAGAGTTTGAAGTATATCCCAACATTGAAATTAAAAAATGGGAAAATTTTAAAATTGAAAAACCACGGGTTGAAGTTACCGAACCAGATGTGGATAATATGTTAATGACTCTTCGCCAACAGCAAGAATCGTGGAAAAAAGCTACTCGGGCAGCCAAAGCAGGTGATCGTGTAACAATTGATTTTATTAGTGTAGAAGACGGTAAAAATGTTGAAAAATTCACGGATGCGGTTCTGGTCATCGGACATGGACTGATGCCTTTAGATTTTGAAACCGGTATTATCGGTCATCAATCAGGAGAAACTTTCATAGTTGAAGTGCGTTTATCTGATAATCTTCAAGGTAAACTTGCAAATTTCTCGATTTTACTCAAAAAGGTAGAAGAGCTGGAACTTCCAGAATTAAATCTAGATTGGATTAAAAGTTTTATGCCAGATGAAAGCTCTATATCAGAAATCCGCAATAAAATCCGCCAATACCTGGAACGTGAACTAAAATGGGCAGTGCGTAGTTATATTAAATTGCAGGTATTTAATGAATTATTAAAATCTAATACAATTGATCTTCCGGTTTCACTTATTGAAACCGAAATTGAAAGATTACGGCGCCAAAATAGTCTTTATTTAGTAAATAATGGGAACAATCTTCTACCCTTACCCAGGAGTTTTTTAGAAGAAAATGCAAAAAAACGTGTTGCTATAAATTTATTATTAAGTGAATTTATTCGTATTCACCATATTCAAGCTGAAGAATCTAGGATTAAAGTATTCCTGGAAGATTTATCAGCTACATATGACAATCCGAAGAAGGTAAGGAAAGATTTTAGTAAAAATAATCAGATAACCAATCATTTTTATAACCTGATTTTAGAAGATCAAGCGATAAACATGATTATTAATAAATCGATTGTTAATGAAACAGTAATGTCATTTAGAGATCTTATGGGTCATATAAAGAATAACCGTTGGATTGATATTTACTAAATAATGAAAATATCGCCGATGCCACATTTAATATTAAAATGATCAGGTTACTATTTCAGTAACGAGACGATGAGGAGATTAACATTATGTCATATCATGGCAAAACTGCAGCAGGAGCCGACATTCCATCTCAGATGATGTTAGTTCCTATGGTTGTTGAACAGAGCTCTCGTGGTGAGCGTGCTTATGATATTTACTCACGCCTACTTAAAGAACGTATCATTTTTTTGACTGGTCCAGTAGAAGATTACATGGCAAATTTAATTGTGGCACAATTATTATTTCTTGAAGCGGAAAATCCAGATACAGATATTTATTTATATATAAACTCACCAGGAGGCGCAATTACGGCAGGAATGTCTATTTATGACACCATGCAGTTTATCAAGCCTAAGGTAAGTACCATATGTATAGGAATAGCAGCTTCAATGGGTGCATTTTTACTGACAGCTGGTGCTAAAGGTAAACGATTTTGTCTTCCTAATTCACGGATTATGATTCATCAACCTTCAGGAGCTTATCAAGGGCAAGCAACTGATATAGAAATACATGCCCGTGAAATTTTGAAAATAAAAACGAGGATGAACCAAATCATGGCTCAACATACTGCCCAGCCACTTGAAGTAATAGAAAAAGATACAGACCGTGACTGTTTTCTTTCGGCGAATGAAGCAATAGAATATGGATTAGCGGATGCGATTTTGACACATCGTGCATAATCATCAAAATATTAAGATTATAATAGTAAACCTAAATTCAATATGTACAGGTCCTAATTACGGACCAAAATAATAAAAGGGGTTAATTGATGACAGATAAGCACAAAGACAGTTCAGGAAAAGTGCTGTACTGCTCTTTTTGCGGTAAAAGCCAGCATGAAGTAGGTAAACTCATTGCAGGACCGTCTGTATATATCTGTGATGAATGTGTTGATTTATGTAATGACATTCTCATAGAAGAAATAAAGGACGTTACTACACACCGTGAAATCAGGGAGTTGCCAACTCCACATCAAATTCGCCAGTATCTTGATGATTATGTTATCGGTCAAGAACAAACCAAAAAGGTGCTAGCAGTCGCGGTATATAATCATTATAAACGTATTATTCATAAAATGGATACAATTAATACTGGTATCGAAATTGGGAAAAGTAATATACTTTTAATTGGTCCTACTGGCAGTGGTAAAACTCTTTTGGCAGAAACTTTAGCACGCGTGCTTGATGTGCCATTTACTATGGCGGATGCTACCACCCTGACTGAAGCCGGATATGTTGGTGAAGATGTTGAGAATATTCTTCAAAAACTCCTGCAAAAATGTGACTATGATGTTCATCAAGCACAACATGGGATTGTTTATATTGATGAAATTGATAAAATTTCACGTAAATCTGATAATCCTTCCATTACCAGGGATGTTTCCGGAGAAGGGGTCCAACAGGCACTCTTAAAAATCATTGAAGGAACAGTTGCTGCTGTACCTCCACAGGGTGGTCGTAAGCATCCACAACAGGAATTTTTACAAGTAGATACTTCTAAGATTCTATTTATTTGTGGGGGTGCATTTGCTGGATTGGATCAAATTATTAACCAAAGAGTGGACATGGGATCTAGCATTGGTTTTGGAGCTAATGTCAAGGGAAAGAAACAAAGAACATCTGAAAGCCAGTTACTCGAACAGGTCGAACCAGAAGACTTAATTAAGTTCGGTTTAATTCCAGAATTCATTGGTCGTCTTCCCATTGTTACTACACTTAAAGAACTCAATGAAGAAGCATTAATTAAGATTTTAATAGAACCTAAAAATGCCTTGATTAAGCAATATCAGGCACTTTTTAATCTAGAAGGTGTAAAATTAGAATTTAGTGAGGAAGCATTAACATCTATTGCACATAAAGCGATGCGGCGTGAAACAGGAGCACGTGGGTTAAGTTCTATTATTGAATGCATGTTATTACATACCATGTATGACCTACCTTCCATGAAAGATGTGGAGAAAATCGTAATTGATGAATCAGTTATTGAAGGTCAGACCAAACCAAGATTTATTTATAGTAAACAAAAAACCAAACAAGCATCTTGCGAATAGAGATCTTTATTTATCTCTTTAAGATCGCCTGAGGACTTAGTTAATTCAATAACTAGCAATGAGCCAAACGGTAAAATCCAAGCATGTTGCAAGGTGCTTCAACAATCCGAGCGGGAAAATAAACTAAGAGAGAGCTCTATGAATAACCATGAGTGTTCTGAATGCATTATAATCCCTGTATTACCGCTACGTGACGTCGTGGTTTATCCGCACATGGTTATTCCATTATTCGTTGGTAGAGAAAAATCGATGCGATGTCTTGCAAACGCAATGGATCAGGGTAAAAAAGTTATGTTAGTGGCACAAAAAGAAGCATTAATGGATGAACCAGGGATCAATGATATTTTTACAGTAGGAACTATTGCATCAATTTTACAAATGTTAAAACTACCGGATGGTACAGTAAAAGTATTAGTTGAAGGATTACAACGGGCACGGATTACTGAGTTAACTGACAATAGTGATTATTTTATTGCTAAAGCTGAGTATTTGATTTCACCATTGATCGATGAACGGGAGCAGGAAGTTTTAATCCGTGCCACAATTAATCAGTTTGAGGGATACATTAAACTTAATAATAAAATTCCTCCGGAAGTACTGACAGCATTAACTAATGTTGATGATGCAGCACGTCTGGCCGATACCGTTGCCGCACATATGCCATTAAAACTTTCTGAGAAACAATCAGTATTGGAAATTGCAGATGTTAATGAACGTATCGAATATCTTCTAGCGATGATGGAATCTGAAATGGACTTATTACAGATAGAAAAACGTATCCGTAACCGTGTTAAGAAACAAATGGAAAAAAGTCAGCGTGAATATTATTTAAATGAACAAATGAAAGCTATTCAAAAAGAGCTTGGTGAAATGGATGAGACTCCGGATGAAAATGAAATCCTAAAAATAAAAATTCTTGCCTCCAGAATGCCTAAGGAAGCCCGTGAAAAAGCTGAAGCTGAATTACAAAAATTAAAGATGATGTCACCCATGTCAGCAGAGGCTACAGTAATACGGAGTTACCTTGACTGGATGTTTCAGGTACCTTGGTATGCTCGCACTAAGGTAAAAAAAGATCTCCGTAAAGCGCAGGAGACGTTAGATACTGACCATTTTGGTTTAAACCGTGTTAAAGAAAGAATTATTGAGTATCTGGCTGTCCAAAGCAGAATGAGTAAAATCAAAGGACCCATACTTTGCCTGGTTGGTCCACCTGGAGTAGGCAAAACCTCTTTGGGACAATCAATTGCCAAAGCAACTGGACGTAAATATGTGCGGATGGCTTTAGGTGGAGTGCGTGACGAAGCAGAAATTCGTGGGCATCGTCGTACCTATATTGGCTCGATGCCTGGTAAATTGATACAGAAAATGGCAAAAGTAGGAGTAAAAAATCCCTTATTTTTGCTAGACGAGATCGATAAAATGTCATTAGATATGCGTGGAGATCCAGCTTCAGCGTTATTAGAAGTACTTGATCCAGAGCAAAATAACGCTTTTAATGATCATTATATTGATGTGGACTATGATCTATCTGATGTAATGTTTGTTGCTACCTCAAACACTATGAATATTCCTGCTCCATTGTTAGATCGGATGGAGGTAATTCGTCTTTCTGGATATACTGAAGACGAAAAATTCAATATCGCTACTAGTTATTTATTGCCAAAACAAATTAAACGTAACGCCTTAAAAAAGGGTGAAATAATTGTAGATCAAAAAGCGATAATTAACATGATTCGTTTTTATACACGTGAAGCCGGTGTACGTAATCTTGAAAGAGAATTATCAAAAATCTGTCGTAAGGCAGTAAAAGCTTTACTAATGGATAGTAGTCTTAAGCATATTGAAGTAAATAACAATAATATTAAATCCTATTTAGGAACTCAGCGTTTTGACTATGGACGTGCCGATATTGAAAATCATATTGGGCAAGTATCTGGATTAGCATGGACCGAGGTAGGAGGAGAGCTCTTAACTATTGAGACTGCCTGTGTTCCAGGTAAAGGTAAGTTATCTTATACCGGTTACTTGGGAGAAGTAATGCAGGAGTCTATACAAGCGGCCCTTACTGTTGTTAGAGCCCGTGCTAATAAATTAGGCATTAATAGTGATTTTTATGAAAAATGTGATATACATGTACATGTCCCTGAAGGTGCCACACCAAAAGATGGTCCCAGTGCTGGTATTGCTATGTGTACCGTATTGGTATCTTGTCTTACTGGCAATCCGGTTCGTGCTGATGTAGCCATGACTGGTGAAATTACTTTAAGGGGTCAAGTATTACCTATTGGTGGTTTAAAAGAAAAATTGCTGGCAGCCCATCGTGCAGGTATAAAGATAGTAATTATTCCTTATAAAAATCAACGTAATCTAGAGGATCTTCCGGATAACGTTCGTGCTAATTTAAAAATTTATCCGGTCAAACGCATTGAGGAAGTACTTAAAATTGCATTACAGAATGATCCAGAAAAATCCTCCAAGGTAAATTGAGTATAAGGTGGTTATTAATATTAAGTAATCGGAGTCAAATTATACATGATGGAAAAATTACGGGCGGTGTCAAATAATTTTGTAATTAAAATACTCATGGGATTTATCATATTGATGATTGCAATAACCGGTATAGGTAATTACTTAGGTAAACGTCAAAATGATTATGCTGTTATGGTTAATAACCATACAATTAGTCGTGTACAATTTGAACAAGCTTTAGCGTTGACGCTACTTCGAGAGCAGCAATTACTCGGTGAGCAGTTTACTGAATGGGCAACTAATGATAATTATATGCAGCAGTTGCGTCAGCAGGTTTTACATCAGCTCATTGATGAAGTCTTGCTACAACAGTATGTAAATAATCTAAGAATGGATATGGATGATGAACAAATTAAAGAAGTAATTTTCCACCAGCCAGAATTTATGATTGATGGACAATTTAACTTCGATCGTTATAGAAATTTTCTTCACCACATAGGATTGACCAGTCAGCAATATGCTGAAACATTACGTAAAAAATTAACTGTCAGTCAATTACTTAATGCTATCGCAAACACTGAATTTATGCTAAATTCTGAAAAAGAAGTATTGACGTCATTGATTAAACAAGAGCGTGTCATACATAAAGCAGTCATTAATGTTTCTGCTCTGGCTAAAAAACAACTGGTTAACGAAACTGAAATCAAAAATTACTATCAGCAACACTCAAATTTTTTTATGCTACCAGAGCAATTCAGAGTGAGCTATATAAACCTCGATGCCACCAAAATACCGAAGCCACAGGTCAGTAACCTAGAAATTAAAAGTTGGTATAATTTACACAAAAGAGACTATATTCAACAACCACGGTATAAGTACAGTATTATTCAACTTAAAACCAAAGCAGATGCGGCGGTTTTATTGGAACAACTCAAAAAAGGCGCAAAGTTTTTCCAAATAGCAAAGTCAAAATCTATTGATCCGATTACTGCACCTCTAGGTGGAAAAATGGAATGGATGGACACCTCAGATATCCCAGATGAATTAAGAAATGCCAAATTGCAAGAAAAGGGTCAAATTTCAGAAATCATCAAGTCTTCCATTGGTTACTTAATTGTGCGTCTTGATGATATACAACCTCAAAGTATCATCCCATTAAATACTATACGTACAATGATAACTAATCAAATACAACAAGCCAAAATAATAAACGCATATTATAAATTACAACAAAAAATGATTGAAGCAGCTAATAATAATAGTAAATCTCTTGCTCTCGTGGAAAAAGCCACTGGGATTAAAGCAGTAAAAACTGGATGGTTTAGCCTTGAAAATCTACCAAAAGATTTAAAGCCTATTTGGCGGCTCCTGGGAGATAAATCGTTCTTATTAGGAAATAATTCTGAGGTGATTTCTAGTGAAAATCACCGAGCTTTAATTGTGCGTCTTAGCCAACATAGATCAGCACGTTTGGAATCCATTAGTAAGATACATGATATTATTTCCTTATCTATTAAGCGTGAAAAAGCTGAACGGCAAGCAGAGGATAAAGCCGAACAATTATTATCAGCGCTTAATGTCGGTAAACCAGTGGATAATTTAATTTTTGGAAGCGCCATAGTTATGAAACGTGATAACCAAGATCGTATAACACAGACGGTTTTCGCTATCAAGCCACCGGAAAAAAACCATATTTCTTATGGTATTGGTAAAGATCTGCAAGGTAATATAGTACTAATAGCTTTATATGAAGTGCGTTATGGAAAATATCATCAACTAGATGATAGTTCCATATTCGACAGCATAAGACAACATAAAAACAATATGATTTTAACCTCTTTATTAAAAAATCTTCGCCAACAGAGTCAAATTAAGTACGGAAGAATGAACTAATCCTTTAGCACGTAAATAACAGGAGGCACCATTTCCACAAATCACCTTTAATACCCTTGTCACAAGTTATGGTTTCATTGCGAATGCTTCCAGTGTGCCCATCACCATCAGCTATAGGGGTTTCAAACCTTAGCGGCTACTTCTTTCAAAAGTATAAGAGCTGCTAACTTCTATCTCAACACGATGACGCTGACCATTACAGTGGACATCAAGGCTTGAATCAGAAAAGTGGTTGATGCCCCTAGTTCGACGTTTAAGAATGACATCATTTCGATTTAGCATATTTTAAGGTTAGAAGTATCCCTATGGTTAGAGGGATCATTAGCCATAAAGTTTTTAAACCAATGCCAGATCCCATAAATAGATGATCTAGTAATATGGCAATTACCGGAAACATTAGAAAAACTAGTGAAGCATGAAAAGGGATAGCTAATCGCTGTAAATAAAAATAACCAATCATTCCCAATACATTAGATACCATACCTAAATAAACTAGAGACAATAATGACGAAACAGAGAATGTGGCGTAACTTGGTTTTTCTATAATATAACCAATAAACGTTAGTAATAATCCTGCACCTAAACAAGGTAAAGTATTATAGGTTAGTATAGAAACTTGTTCATCTCTTTTATTAAATAATACATACATAATAGCATGCATTATCACCGCCATAATTAAAGCCAAAATTCCTTTGAAACTATTTCCTACGATAGGATTAGTTTCTTTAAGCAAAATAACAATTAGAGATAACATACTAATTAATAATCCTACGGTTTGTTTAAAAGAAATTCTTGCTTTAACTAGGATAATAGATGCTAATAAAACAGCAACTGGCATGGTTGCAAAAATAATAGCCGCTAAGCCAGCACTAGTATAACGTTCGCCATAAAACATTAGCGTGAATGGAAGAGTAAAATAACACATACATATCATAACTTGGAAACTACGGCTTCCGGCAGCAAATAAAATTGGTTGTTTAGTTAACATCGCGATTAAAAGTAACACTGGTGAAGCACATAGAAAACGTAATCCGGTAGCAAAAATTGGAGGTACCGTTTGGATGGCTATTTTCATCGCCATCCACGTGGTTCCCCATGTCAAAGAAACTATCATAAATAAGCCGATAATTTTCCAGGTTTTATTGATTTTCATGTTAGTGTCTCGATATTGGTATATAGTGCTGTGCTGCCAAAAGATCCTCGCATTATTGCCAATGACCTTATTGGTTATGAACTAAATTTAAGGATGCATGTTGTTTGTTACTATACTTACTCAAGTATTACCTTAATTCATTACTACTCTAACTCTACTATACTATTAATATTTCATATTTCCACATTGAGCACGATGGCGTAATAAATGATCCATTATTACAATAGCTATCATAGCTTCAGCTATTGGTACTGCACGAATCCCAACGCAAGGGTCATGGCGACCACGCGTCACAATCTCTACAGCATGACCTAATTTATTAATAGTATCACCTGGAACCATAATGCTAGAAGTCGGTTTCATTGCCAAATGCGCTATGATTGGCTGTCCACTACTAATTCCCCCTAGGATGCCACCAGCATGATTACTTTTAAAACCATTGACAGATATCTCATCACGATGTTCACTTCCACGTTTGTTAATTACAGAGAAACCATCCCCGATTTCTACTCCTTTAACAGCATTGATACTCATTAAAGCATGTGCTAAATCTGCATCAAGACGATCAAAAACTGGTTCTCCCAATCCTACCGGGATATTTTCAGCTACAACGGTAACTTTCGCCCCAATCGAATCTCCATCTTTTTTTAAGTTTCTCATCATACTATCTAAAGCAACTAATTGGTCGCTATTAGGGCAGAAAAATTCATTTTTATTGACTTGTTCCCAATTTTTAAAATCACAGACAATATTTCCTATTTGTGCTAAATAGCCTTGAATTTTTATGTCATGTTTTAGTCTCAGGTATTTTTTTGCAATTGCTCCGGCAGCTACACGCATAGCAGTTTCTCTAGCAGAAGAACGACCACCTCCACGATAATCTCTTAAACCATATTTTTTTTCATAAGTATAGTCGGCATGACCTGGACGAAAGATATCTTTAATAGTACTATAGTCTTTGGAACGTTGGTCGTGATTTTCTATCAATAGACCAATACTAGTCCCAGTAGTAACTCCTTCAAATATCCCCGAAAGAATTTTGACACGATCTAGCTCACGACGCTGAGTGGTATAGCGCGAAAATCCTGGTTTTCGACGATCCAGATCGGGTTGAATGTCTTCTTCTGCAAGTATGATTCCTGGTGGAACACCATCTATAATACATCCTAATGCATTACCATGTGATTCACCAAAAGTAGTTACCCGAAAAATTTGTCCAATACTATTGCCCGCCATTATAATTAGTTCCTTATTTGATTAAATCTGCTGCTTTGGTTAATCAATGCTCATATATTTATTATTGGCAAGTAATTGCGCTTTAGTCAACATAAAAACACCTTCACCGCCATGATTAAAATCTAGCCAAATGAATGGAACCTTAGGATAGTGTGCGATTAGATGCTCTTGATTATTTCCAACTTCGCAAATTAATATGCCATTATCATTCAGATAATCTGCGGCAGAGTAGATAATACGACGAATTAAATTTAGTCCATCGGTACCAGCTACTAAAGCTATTTCAGGTTCAAAGTGATATTCATTAGGTAAGGTACTCATTTCATCTATCTTTACGTAAGGTGGATTGGAAATGATCATATCGTATTTTTTTTTAGCTATCTTACCAAAAAGATCTGAAAGTATAGGTGTTACTAAATTTTGAACGCCATGAGCCGCAATATTTTTTTCAGCAACTGCTAAGGCATCGGCAGAAATATCTACTGCATCGACTCTAACCTTCGCAAAGGCATGACTACATGCAATTGCAATACAACCGCTTCCCGTACACATATCAAGAAGATCTTCGGGTTCTCCTTCAATCAGTGATGCGAAATGGTTTTCAATTAATTCTCCGATTGGAGAACGTGGGATTAATACTCGTTCATCAATATAAAACTCATGTCCACAAAACCATGCTTTGTTAGTTAGATAAGCTACAGGGATGCGTTCATTAACCCGACGCATAATCCTTTTAACAATATGTTGTCGTTCTTGGATAGTGAGTCTGGCTCCATAAAGATTTACCGGATAGTTTAATGGTAGTAAAAGTGTGGGTAATACCAGTCTCACTGCTTCATCCCAAGGATTGTCTGTGCCATGACCATAATAGATATTTGCCGCCGAAAAATAGCTAGTTGTCCAACGTAGTATATCTAGGATAGTATGCATATTACTTATTACTTCATCTTCATGAAATTCTCCCATATTTTATCCTTATTTTATGTTTACTGCGTTTCTTCTAAGATTAGAAGAGAGAGAGGATACAAACCATCTATAATTAGAGATCATTAGGTCATAAAAAAATAATTCATGGGTAATAGTATGTATGCCTAATTTCAAAAATAGTGCAATAATCTTTGTAAGATGTACAATATTTTAAAAAAACAATGCATATTTATATTTGCAACGGATAAATAAAAAGAAGAAGATAATGGCATTATTATTGCTATACCTGTAAAAGCAAGACAAAACAATCGTTCAGAATTTTTTACTTTTTGAAATTTAATTAATGGTAACCGAAACCTCCGGCGCCATGGCCATAAAAGCGGAATACCATAAGGTGTAATAAAATCCGCAATTAAATGACTTATATAGCCTATTATCATTCCATGCAAAACATCTGCTGGCAGCAGATATTGCAAATTTATCGTAACTGCTTGATGGAAGATTGCAATGCTAACAGCAACTACTAGTATACTGTGAGTGAAACCTCGATGTCCAAAAAAATATCTCAGAGGATAAGATAACCATTTTAAACGTCGCCCCAGGGTCGAATGAGGATGATCTAGATCTGGCAATAGTGAAGTTAACAGTGCTGAAGGAATAATATGCCACCAGTCTCCATGAGTGATAACTGGTGTTAAGTGAGCACGTTTAGCAAAAATCGCCATCGCCATCGCAAAAATCAAATGACCTTTAGCTGTCATATGTTGTTATACCTGAAAGGATAATTTAGTAGAGTCTACTTTCTCAAATAGAAGCTATTATATATAATTCAGGGTAGTGATAAGTACCAGAAATGATGCATTGAATTTACAATTCAACCAACTTCTGGTAAAACTTTAGCAAGTAATCTTCGCTTCGGTATTGATTCCCACTACAACTAAGGATTAATAATGTTCTCTATTACTATTCATAACGGAACCGTGTATGATTTCAATTATGCTGTTAGCATCATTGAGATTGCTAATCAAACTATCGGTTATGACCTAGCTAAATTTTGTATCGCGGGGATTGTTAATGGTGAATTAAAAGATCTATCTGATCTGGTAACTGACGATGCTATAGTGAACTTTGTTACTCCGAATGATGAATTTGGTATAAAAATTATCCGACATTCCTGCGCTCACCTGTTAGGTCATGCTATCAAACAATTATGGCCTGAAACTAAGATGGCTATTGGTCCAGTTTTTGAAAACGGTTTTTTTTATGATGTAGATCTTAATCATTCTCTAAATAATGAAGATCTAATGCGATTAGAACAGAGAATGCATGAATTGGCTGATAAAAAATACGACGTTATTAAGAAGAACGTCAGCTGGCAGCAAGCTCGTGATATCTTTATTACCCGAGATGAACCATATAAAATTGCTATTCTTGACGAAAATATAAGTAGCGATGTTAGTCCTGGTTTGTATTATCATGAAGAGTACATTGATATGTGTCGTGGTCCACATGTTCCTAATATACGATTTTGTAACTACTTTGCCCTACAAAAAATCTCAGGTGCTTATTGGAGGAGCAACAAGAATAATAAGATGCTACAACGTATTTATGGTACTGCTTGGTCCGATCAAGATCAATTAATTAAATATTTGCAAGGCATGGAAGAGATCACGAAGCGTGATCATCGTAAAATCGGTAAAAATTTAGAATTATATCATATGCAGAAAGAAGCTCCGGGAATGGTATTCTGGCATAATGATGGTTTGCTGATGTTACGTGAAATTAAATCTTTTATGCGCTTTAAGCTCAAAGAATACGAGTATCAAGAAGTCAAAAGTCCATTGATATTAGATCGTAGCTTATGGGAAACAACAGGACATTGGAAAAACTATCAAGAAGCAATGTTTCTAACATCATCAGAAGAGCGGCAATATTGCATTAAGCCAATGAATTGCCCAGGACATATACAAATCTACAATAATAAAATTAAATCCTACCGTGATTTGCCATTCCGGATGGCAGAATTTGGTAGTTGTCATCGTAATGAGCCTTCAGGCGCACTACATGGATTAATGCGGCTACGTAGTTTTACTCAAGATGATGCTCATATCTTCTGTACAAAAGATCAGATACTTCCTGAAGTAAATCACTGTATGAAAATGTTATACGAGGTATACAGCACTTTTGGTTTTGATAAAATCCAGGTGAATTTATCGACTCGTCCTGAAATCAGGATTGGTAACGATATGCTGTGGGATCAGGCAGAAGAGGATTTAGTCATGGCACTCAAAAATAGGAATATTCCATTTAAATATCAGTATGGAAATGGAGCTTTTTATGGGCCTAAAATTGAATTTATACTACATGATTGTCTGGGTCGTGCATGGCAATGTGGTACTATTCAACTAGACTTTTTTTTACCTGAACGTCTTAAGGCTTTTTATATAGATGAATCTAATAGAAAACAGATACCCGTAATGATTCATAGGGCAATTTTAGGTTCATTAGAACGATTTATAGGCATAATAACGGAAGAATATGCAGGTTTTTTTCCAGTTTGGTTAGCACCAGTGCAGGTGATCTTAATGAATATCACTAATCGTCAATCTAATTATGTTAAGCAATTAGCTAATATATTTAAAGAATCTGGTATTAGAGTAAGAGTTGACTTGAGAAATGAAAAAATTGGCTTTAAAATTCGTGAACACACCTTGAGGAGAATTCCCTATATGCTGATATGTGGCGATAAAGAAATGGAATTAGGAGAAGTGGCGGTCAGAACTAGGTTAGGTAAAAATATTGGAAATATGAAAGTTAATAATCTACTAGAAAAGCTGTGGCACGAAATTAAGGTTCGTAAGATTCAACAATAGGAGGGATAGAGTATTAAAATCGGAAAACCAATTCAACAAATACGTCCTAATAGGATTAATCGCGAAATATATGTAAATGAGGTTCGTCTGACGGATGTTAACGGCGAATCAATTGGTATTGTAAGTCTGAATGAAGCTTTAGAAAGAGCGGAGAAGGCTGGATTAGATCTAGTAGAAATTAGTCCTAACGCCGATCCACCAGTTTGTCGGATGATAGACTATGGTAAATTTCTTTACGAAAAGAGTAAAATATCAAAAGAGCAGAAAAAAAAGCAAAAAATTATTCAGGTAAAAGAAATCAAATTACGTCCAGTAACGGATGAAGGAGACTATCAGGTAAAACTACGTAGCCTAATGAGATTTTTAGAAGATGGTGATAGAGCTAAAATTACATTACGTTTTCGCGGACGTGAAATGGCGCATCAACAAATTGGTATTGAAATGCTTAATCGCCTTAAAGGCGATCTCAAAGAAATCGCGGTAGTTGAATATTTTTCTACTAAAATAGAAGGAAGACAAATGATCATGGTACTGGCTCCAAAGAAAAAAAACTAATATTTAAAAGAGGTGTTTTAGTATGCCAAAAATTAGAACAGTACGAGGTGCTCTTAAGCGCTTCAAGAAAACTGCTTCTGGCAGTTTGAAGCATAAAAAAGCTAGTCTTCGTCATATCTTGACTAAAAAATCCGCTAAACGTAAACGTCATCTACGTTCAAAAGATATGGTATCTAAAGTAGATTTAGGATTAGTATTGGTATGCATGCCATACGCATGAAGTTTATATTCATAAAAGGAGAGCATATATGGCTCGTGTAAAACGCAGTATTGTTGCTCGTGCACGTCATAAAAAAATCTTGAAACAAGCTAAAGGATATTATGGAGCGCGTTCTCGTGTCTATCGAATTGCCCTTCAAGCTGTTATTAAAGCTGGTCAGTACGCTTATCGTGACCGACGGCAGCGTAAACGTCAGTTTCGAAAACTATGGATCATGCGCATTAATGCAGCCGCCAGAAAAAACGGGCTATCTTATAGCAGTTTAATGAACGGACTGAAAAAATCGTCTATAACAATAGATCGTAAAGTATTAGCTGATATAGCGGTTTTTGATACCCCTGCATTTTCCGCATTAGTTAACAAATCGAAAATGACATTATCATTTTAAGTTAGATTAAAATTTAATTTGATTTATATAATTGCTATGTAGTGTAATCCTACCTGTTGATTCAAATTATTCAAAATATACTAATTATTTTCGTTAGTATGTCTATCTATCTTAATGAAAATGAATGGAGTAGCAACTTTCTCTAAAAATTGGAAGGATAAAAATGCTTCATCATATAAAAGAACTTATTTCCCAACTGCAGACAAATATTGATAAAATAAAAAAATTAAGTACTTTAGAAAAAATTCGTGTCGAATACTTAGGAAAACAAGGTATTCTTACACTATATATGAAAAATTTACGTGATCTCAATCCAGAAGATCGTCCAGCTGTAGGTATTGTGCTTAATAGAGCAAAAAAGCAGCTTTTAGAAGCTTTACATTATAAAAAAATGCTTTTAGAAAAGGAAACTCTGAGTGCTCTGATGTTACAAGAAAATATTGATGTTTCATTACCCGGACGTGGTATTAAAACTGGTGGATTACATCCGGTAACGAGCACCATTGATCGTATAGAAAAAATTTTTTACGGGTTAGGTTTTGAAGTAGTAACCGGACCAGAAATTGAAGATAGTTATCATAATTTTGATGCTCTTAATATACCAATTAATCATCCCGCACGTACGGATCATGACACTTTTTGGTTTAATGATAATCTTCTATTAAGAACACAAACTTCCGGAGTTCAGATTAGAACTTTGAAAAAACAGTTTCCTCCGATACGTATGATTACTTCAGGTAAAGTATATCGTAAGGATTATGATTCTACTCATACCCCAATGTTTCATCAAATGGAATGTTTAATGGTTGATAAAAAAGTAAGTTTTACTCATCTTAAAAATACCTTATACAATTTTCTGCAAAAATTTTTTGAAGAAGATTTACAAATTAGGTTTAGAGCATCTTATTTCCCATTCACCGAACCATCTGCTGAAGTTGATGTAAAAATTCAAGGTAAAAAATGGTTAGAAATTTTAGGTTGTGGCATGGTACATCCCAAGGTGCTACGTCATGCTGGCCTGGATCCAGATATCTATTCGGGTTTCGCTTTTGGTACTGGAATAGAACGGCTGACAATGTTACGCTATAAAATTAAGGATATACGTATATTTTATGATAATGATTTACGTTTTCTAAAACAGTTTAAATAATCAATAATGAAAGTCAGTGAATTTTGGTTAAGGGAATGGGTTAATCTAAATATTGATAGCGAAACCTTATATGAACAACTAGCTTTATTGGGGCTAGAAGTAGACAGTATGGTTACAATAGCCGGTAATTGTACAGGTATTATAGTTGGTGAAATCATCGAATGTGAATCTCAAGAAGATTCCAAACTAAAGGTAACCAAAGTTGATATAGGTAGTTGTAATTTACTTAATATCTTGTGTAGTGCCTCAAATTGCCGACAGGGGATAAAAGTAGTAGTAGCCACTATAGGAGCAATACTTCCAAATCATATAAAAATTAAAGCCAGCAAAATACCTGGAACGATTTCTCAAGGTATGCTGTGTTCTTTAACGGATTTAGGATTAGGAGAAGATGATCAAGAAATTATTGAACTACCGGTAACAGCGCAATTAGGAATTAATATTAGAGAATATCTGCAACTGGATGATAAAATTCTTGAAATAAACGTGACACCTAACCGGGCGGATTGTCTAAGTATTCGTGGGATTGCACGTGATCTAGCTGCGGTGAATAAATTAACTTTCAATGAACCTAATATATCGCCGGCAACCGTAAAATTAAATGATCAATTACCAATTAATATTGAAGCTGAAGCAGCTTGCCCACGATATTTAGCGCGCATCTTAAAGGGGGTGAATGTTAAGGTAGCTACGCCATTATGGCTTCGTGAAAAATTGCGGCGCAGCGATCTTCTTTCGGGTAATGTAATTCTTAATATTACGAACTATATTTTACTGGAACTAGGTCAACCCATGCAAACCTTTGATCTCGAAAAGATTGACGTCGGGATAAGAGTACGTCTGGCACAGCAAAATGAAATATTTAGGTCAATTGACGACACCAAGCTTAAATTACAAAAAGATACGCTAGTGATTGCAGATCATAGTAAAGTGCTCTCAATTGCAGGAATTATTAGTGGAATAGAGTCAATAGTCACTGATCAAACCCAAAATGTACTGCTAGAAAGTGCCTTTTTAGATCCGTTAATTATGAAACCTAGTATAAACTACTATAGTTTACAGACTCCTGCTTCACAACGTTATGAGCGGGGAGTCGATCCAATGTTACAGGATAAAGCTATAGAGCGTGCCACGAGTTTATTATTGGATATATGTGGAGGTCAAGTAGGACCAATTATGGAAATTAGGAATGCTGCCTGGTTGCCAAATAGTCCTGTAATAACATTGCGTCGTGAAAAGATTGATATTTTGCTTGGTCAGCAGATTGACACTAATGAAGTAGTGGATATTCTGTATCGTCTGGGTTGCCAAATAACTTGTGTTGAAAAGCCAAATTTATGGAAAGTAACTCCGCCAAGCTGGCGTTTTGATCTTACTATAGAAGAAGATTTAGTTGAAGAAGTAGCGAGGATTTATGGCTATAACCAATTGCCCTGCGTATCTTTCCAAAACGAAGTTATAAGCAATTTGACTCCGAGTAAAACTCAGATTTCTCTGAAGCGAATTAGGACGCTTTTAGTAGATAAAGGTTATCAAGAAGTGATAACGTATAGTTTTGTCAATCCAAGAATGCAAAACATTCTCCATCCCAGTGAAAAATATTTAAAGTTAGAGAGTCCAATGTCTGTGGAAATGTCAGCAATGCGCCTCTCATTAAGGAGTGGATTACTATCTGCAGTTGCTTATAATCAGAACAGACAACAGAAAGTTATCAGATTATTTGAAATTGGTCTCCGCTTTGTACCGGATCTTGCTTCTAAAATTGGCGTGAGACAAGATTTGATGCTCGCAGGTGTGATCAGTGGTATAAATAATGAAGAACATTGGGATGTACCTTGTAAATCAGTAGATTTTTATGATTTAAAAGGTGATTTAGAGGTCTTACTGGATCTGACTGGTAAAATAGAGGAAATTAATTTTCAAGCAGAGATACATCCAGCGTTGCATCCCCGCCAAAGTGCCACTATCTACTTAGGTAGTGAGCCAATTGGGATTATTGGTGTAATTAATCCTCTCTTGGAAAGAAGGTTGGAACTCAATGGTAGAACAGTATTGTTTGAGTTATTATGGAATCGTATTTCAGATTATCCCCGGCCAATTATACAAAAAATTTCTAGTTTTCCATCAACTCGTCGTGATATCGCGGTTGTTGTAGCTGAAGATATTCCAGCTTCAGAGGTACTGAAAGAATGTCAACAATTTGGAGAAACTAAGCTAGTTGCAGTAAAATTGTTTGATGTATACCGTGGTCATGGGATAGCTCATGGCTATAAGAGTCTGGGGATTAGCCTGATTTTACAAGAAACCCGGCGTACTCTGAAAGAAAGTGAAATTTCAGCTATTGTAACTAAATGTACGAATGCCTTAAAGAAAAGATTTCAAGCATACTTAAGGTATTAATCAAGAATACTAATATGTAATCAGTTAATTTTTAATTTAACACAATTTTCATAAAAATATCTTTCATTAGTCAAAAAAAATCTGAAACTGTATTTCGACTCAAAATGAGATTAATGAATTTGATAAGGAAGACTATGAAAATAGGAGTACCAAAAGAGCGAATTACTAGAGAATCAAGAGTTGCTGCGACACCTGATACAGTCAAACAACTTATCAGACTAGGTTTTGTCATTTTAGTAGAATCTGGTGCCGGAACATCTGCTAGTTTTGAAGATACTGATTACTCAGAAGCTGGAGCAATCCTGACTAATTATACCGAAATATGGCAGTCAGATATTGTCATTAAGGTAAATCCACCAACAGAGGAGGAATTATCTTTGATACCTGATGGTATCCTTCTAATAAGTTTCATCTGGCCTACACAAAATTCGACATTATTAGCTAAACTAGCTAGACTCAATATAACAGTACTATCTATGGATAATGTTCCGAGAATTTCACGTGCACAAGCTTTTGATGCAGTTACATCAATGGCTCATATCGCTGGTTATCGTGCTATTATTGAAGCAGCTCATGAATTCGGAAGATTTTTCAATGGTCAGATTACTGCCGCCGGAAAAATATTGCCAGCTAAAGTAATGGTAATTGGAGCAGGTGTTGCAGGTCTTTCGGCTATTGGTGTCGCCAGAAGTTTAGGTGCTATTGTACGAGCATTCGATAGTAGATTAGAAGTTAAGGAACAAGTAAATAGCATGGGAGCCGATTTTCTTGAACTCAATATTACAGGAGACTTAGAAAGTAGTGATGGTTGCTAT
Source organism: Candidatus Dasytiphilus stammeri (assembly GCA_041942865.1). Lineage (GTDB taxonomy): Bacteria > Pseudomonadota > Gammaproteobacteria > Enterobacterales > Enterobacteriaceae > Dasytiphilus > Dasytiphilus stammeri_J. Next base: position 286,359 of record CP145875.1, read on the forward strand.
GCTCGAGTGATGTCTGATAATTTTATGAAATCTGAAATAGAATTATTGACTTATCAAGTAAAAGAAGTAGATATTATCATTACCACTGCTATGATCCCAGGTAAACCCGCTCCAGTTATTATTACGCGAAAAATGGTTGAAACTATGAAAACGGGCAGTATTATTGTAGATCTAGCTGCCCAGACTGGGGGTAACTGTGAATTAACCTTAGTGGATAAATTAACTATTACCAATAACGGAGTTAAAATTATTGGTTATACTGACCTACCTAGTAGGTTACCTGCCCAATCATCTCAGCTTTATAGTAATAATCTAGTCAATCTCCTAAAACTCCTATGCATAGAGCAAAATGGTCAGATTAGCATTGATTTTAATGACATAGTAGTGCGTCAGATGACGGTTATTAAGGAAGGAAACATCACTTGGCCAGCACCAGCTTTAAAAGCCAACTACGCAGAATCAGTAAAACCGGTGTCACCATCTTCCGAATTACCAATAATATTAAATCAACCTGGATTATGGCGACAATATCTTCTATTGATATTAGCTATTATAATATTTTGTGGAATAGCAAATCTTAGTCCAATACCTACCGAAATTGTTTCACATCTTACTATTTTTGCGATGTCCTGCATAATTGGTTATTACGTAGTTTGGAATGTAAGTAATGCGCTACATACCCCTCTAATATCCGTCACTAACGCTATCTCAGGCATTATCATTATTGGAGCGTTATTACAAATAGAACATGGAGGTTGGATTTCGGTTTTTTCTTTAGCGGCAATATTTATTGCTAGTATTAACATTTTTGGCGGGTTTGCGGTGACTCAGCGCATGCTTAAAATGTTTCGTAAAAATTAGGCCTATGGGTGATAACAATGTCAGGCGGATTATTTACTGCAGTATATCTTATATCCTCGATATTATTTATTTTTAGCCTAGCGATGCTTGCAAAACCAGAAACTTCCAAGCAGGGTAATATTATCGGCATGATTGGGATGAGCATAGCATTAATTGCTACCATATATAATTTAAATACAGTTTATCTGGTTTGGATATTTTCAGCCATGATAATGGGTGGTATGATTGGTGTATATTTAGCAAATAAAGTAAATATGACTGCCATACCTGAGCTGGTTGCCCTCTTACATAGTTTAGTGGGTCTGGCATCAGTATTAGTTGGTTTTAGTAGTTATTTATCCCAAAGATTTAGATTCCCACAAGATATAAATAATCTTCATTTAAGCGAAATTTTCTTGGGGATATTTATTGGTACCATGACATTTACCGGATCTCTAGTAGCGTTTAGCAAATTGCGGGGCTATATTTCTCCGCAACCCTTAATATTTGTACACCGTCACCAGATGAATAGTGCGGCTTTGTTAATTTCACTCCTGCTGATGATAATTTTCCTCAGTACTCCTCATACTAGTTTAAAGAGTATTACATTATTACTCATGACACTTATGGCATTTATCTTGGGATGGCATTTAGTGATTTCCATTGGTGGAGCCGATATGCCTGTGGTTATTTCTATGTTAAATTCTTATTCAGGATGGGCTTCGGCATCTGCTGGATTTATTTTAGATAATGATCTGCTAATTATAACAGGAGCTTTAGTAGGTTCTTCTGGAGCCATACTTTCTTATATTATGTGTAAAGCAATGAATCGTTCGTTTCTAGGTGTCATTGCTGGTGGTTTAGGTGAAAAACAACCTGGCATGCTTAATTATGAAGAAATCGGAGAATACCAAACCACTGATGCTCAGGAAACTGCAGCTATATTAAAAAGAGCTTCTTCAGTTATTATAACACCTGGTTACGGTATGGCAGTAGCACAGGCACAATATTCGCTGGCAATGCTTACTAAACAATTACGCCAGCGCGGTATTAACATTCGTTTCGGAATTCATCCAATTGCCGGTCGCCTTCCAGGTCATATGAATGTGTTATTAGCTGAAGCCAAAGTATCGTATGACATAGTACTAGGAATAGATGAAATTAATAATGATTTTCAAGATACTGATTTAGTACTAGTTATTGGGGCTAATGATACAGTGAATCCGGCGGCACAAGAAACTTCACATCATTCTCATTCTATCAATGGTATGCCGGTACTAGAAGTATGGAAAGCACATAGTGTGATTGTGTTTAAACGGACGATGAATCCTGGTTATGCTGGAGTTCAAAATCCATTGTTTTTTAAACCTAATACTAGAATGTTGTTTGGTGATGCTAAACATAGTGTTGAGGAGATTATTAAAGCGTTGTGAAATATGATAATTATTTTTTATACTTATTCACGCTCTGGCAATAGCTTCAGGTTGCGCATAATATACTGCGGCGGGTCTTTGTCTGAAAAATTAATTTTCAAGATGAATTTTTCTTAGTGAAGAATAAACTGCACTTAGTGTTTGAGCCGGATTTCGAGACTGTGTAATAGGACGCCCTATTACCAGATAATCAACCCCGGCCCCAATGGCTTGAGATGGTGTCATGATGCGATCCTGATCATGATCAGTAGGATTACTAATATCCGGCCTAATACCAGGTGTTACTATTATCAAACTATTTTCAGTAATTTTCTTAACCTGGCTTGCGTCAGATGCCGAACAGATGATACCATCAAGACCACATTCGTATGTCAAACGTGCTAATAGTTTAGTATGTTCTGATATAGAATAATTTAAACCAATACCTGGTAAATCATTAGCGTTTAAACTGGTTAGCATGGTAACCGCCATTAATAATGGTGCATCATTTTTAAACGGCAAGAGTGCCTCATTGGCGGCACTCATCATTTTGGCTCCTCCACTAGCATGAACATTTACCATCCACACCCCCAATTCAGCGGCAATGGCAACTGCATGAGCTACCGTATTAGGAATATCGTGAAATTTTAGATCGAGAAAAACTTCAAATCCTCGCTGTTGTAAGTCACGCACAATTTTAGGGCCTAGTAAAGTAAAAAGTTCTTTTCCTACCTTAAGACGACATAATGTAGGATCGATACTATCAACTAAAGCCATTACACAGTTGCGAGAAGAATAATCAAGCGCTACGATTATAGGTGAGTCTATAAACATTTATGAGTAATCCTCGTTTTTATTTAGAGAATCACAAAAAATAATTGGTTTAATTCTAGTATAACAGATATATATAAAAATTTGTAACATGGCTTCCTAAATTTCATTAATCCCATATAATTGACAATCATATTGATAATAACATTTAGCTCGAAGAAATATTAGGGCAGAATGATCATCTATTCAGGAAGTCGCTGGAGAGTGCATATGCAGTTAAAACTTGTGGCAGAAGCTAAGTTACCAACACACTTAGGAGAGTTTTTAATGATAGGCTTTGAAGAACTAGCGACCGGACATAATCACATCGCCTTAGTTTATGGAGATATCTCGATTCAAGATTCTATCCTGACTCGAGTGCACTCAGAATGTTTGTCTGGCGACGCCCTCTTCAGTTTACGTTGTGACTGCGGTTTTCAACTTAAAGCCGCGCTGTCATCAATTGTTACAGAAGGTGGGGGTGTATTAATTTACCATCGTCAGGAAGGTCGCAATATTGGATTATTAAATAAAATCCGTGCTTATGCACTACAGGATCAAGGGTTCGATACTGTTGAGGCTAATCAAAAATTGGGATTTGCAGCAGATGAACGAGATTTCACATTATGTGCTGACATGCTTAAATTATTAAATATAGATAAGGTTAGATTATTAACTAATAATCCGCGTAAGGTAGAAATATTAAGCAAAACTGGAATTAACATTGTTGAGCGCGTCCCTTTAAGTGTTGGGCGTAACCCTGAAAACGCTTACTACCTAGATACTAAAGCCGAAAAAATGGGTCACATTTTCAGTAAATAGACCTAGATTGACAGGTAATCGTTCTCTAAATTTTTTATAACACGCACTGCACGTGATTTTTGAAATAAAGGTATGATCTGCCAAATGCTCAATCTTAGTTATAATCTCCGGTTTTGATTACCCAATTGTAAACAATGCCATAGTAATTTGCCGAGATTAAGGTTGGTACTACTACTTAATTTATCGATCCATCTTTTATGACGACATACGTAATGAACCGCAATTAAATCACAGGTTTCTATTTTTTGTAAAATAAACTCGTCGCTGGTGCCAATTGCATCAATTAGACCTTTTTCCACAGCATTCCTCCCAAACCAATGCTCTCCTGTGGCTACTCGATCAATATCTAGTGCTGGACGCATTTCATGAACGAAACGTTTAAACAATTGATGTATTTCAGATAGCTCTTCACGAAATTTTTTACGGCTCTGTTCACTATTTTCTCCAAATAATGTTAAAGTGCGCTTGTATTCTCCAGCAGTATGTAGTTCAAAATCAATGTTGTTACGTTTTAACAAACGATTAAAATTAGGAAATTGAGCAACAACACCAATTGAACCAATTACGGCAAATGGAGCAGCTATAATTTGATTAGCAACGCAAGCCATAAGGTACCCACCGCTTGCCGCCATTTTATCCACCGCCACCGTTAAAAAAATACCTTTTTGACGCAACCGCTGTAATTGTGATGCAGCTAATCCATAGTTATGTACCGTGCCACCATAACTTTCCAAACGCAATAAAACTTGATCATTATTTGTGGCAACTAATAACACTGCTGAAATTTCTTCTCTGAGTGAATTTACTTCTTTTGCATCCATACTACCTGTAAAATCCATGACGTAAATAATCTTTTTTAACTGATTTTCTCGTCCATTTTTTTTACATCGTGCATATAGTTTTTTTTGTTCCTTTTGCCACTTTTTACGATCACTAGGCGGCATGGTTGCTAATAACATTTCATTTTTTATTCCACGATACTGATCACCCAAATTTTTTAATCGTAAATGCCCAGATTGTAACTTCTTACGTTGTATAACATTGATCATCAAAATGAGCATGATTGTAATCCCCATGATGACGGTCATGGTTTTGGCCATAAAGAGTACATAAAGTTCCACAATATTCATCACTATGAATCTTCCTACCTAGATTAATGGGTTGCTTCAGTCTTAATTTTAAATCTAATTTACCATGAAAAAGGGTAATTCATCTGTATTTTATACACTAAAAGGATTATTTGCCAAAAATATTACATGGTAATATTTGTATCCTTAGATAAAATTTAAAATTCAATCTCTATTCGAGGAATACTTGTGAATTACAATCCTAAAATTGATATTCTGAATAACAAAATTATTTTAGTAACTGGGGCAAGCAGTGGTATAGGCAGAGAAGCAGCTATCACCTATGCTAGATATGGTGCTACTCTTGTCCTGCTAGGTCGTAATAGTAAAAAACTACAAAAGGTGGTACATGAAATTCATCAAATAGGAAAATCAGCACACTATTATATATTGGATTTTAAAGACTCTCCCTTAAAAACATGCCGTGATCTAGCCAAAAAAATTGCTAATCATTATTCAATAATTGATGGAATTTTACATAATGCAGGCATGCTTGGTGAAATCGATTCTATAGAAAAACAATCACCAATGATTTGGCAACAAGTAATGAATGTTAATGTCAATGCAACTTTTTTTCTTACTCAAGCATTACTTCCACTATTATTGCGTTCTTCCAGTAGTTCGGTGATCTTAACGAGTTCTAGTGTGGGTCGTAAGGGTCGTGCCAGATGGGGAGCATATTCGGTTTCTAAATTTGCTACCGAAGGTCTGATGCAAGTTTTAGCTGATGAATATCAGGGTAGTAAATTAAGGGTAAACTGCATTAACCCAGGAAGTATTCGTACTAAAATGCGTGCACATGCTTTTCCAGAAGAAAATGCGGATTTTTTAAAAAAACCTGCTGATATTATGCCAATCTATCTATATTTGATGGGAGAAGATAGTATTCATGAAAACGGTATTAGTTTTGATGCTCAATCTTATTGATAATATTGAGCATATTAATAAAGATCATCTGCGAAACTGGCATCTGCTATGAATATGATATATAATCATCAGTAAAAATCATAATTATTAATAGTTAATTTATAGCTTGATTTTAAGGTTATAGCAACGCGGTAGATTATGATTACTTCAAAGGAAATACCAATGCTCTGCTGAGGTCATTTTATTGACAAATCTAGTTTACCACGCAAGGAGTGCTTACCATGTATATCACAGCCAGTTCTTTATACCGTGAAACCATAAATTTCTTCCGTAATCAGTGGATCACAATTACATTAATGGCTATATTAACATCTTTGATTACGGTGATCTTCAATCATGTTCTGTTGCCTTCTTATACTGAGCAACTCCAGTTCATATTGGGAACCAAACCTCAAGTAAGAAGTTTACTTGAAATCATACAAAAGCTCTCCTCAGAGCAATTGAGGCTGCTCTTACAGATTTCTGCTATAAGGTTTTCAGTTACCCTAATAGGGCATACCTTGATGTTGGGGGGAGTACTGAATTTGATTTCTCTAGTTTCTGCAGGAAAACCAGGTAAGCTATTTCTAGCGTTAGAAAATTCTCTGTTTCAATTCCCCAAATTATTGGTACTGCTATTCATGATGACCTTATTATCCCAATTAGGTTTTCTAATATTGATTATTCCCGGTGTTGTATTGACTATACTATTAGCATTATCTCCAATTATTATGATATTGGAAAAAAAAACTATGTTCTCTGCAATGCAGACTAGTATGCAGATCGCATCTAGATATACTAGATTAGTAACTCCAGCAGTTATTTTATGGCTACTCGTTAAAGGTATAATGTTGTTGATTTCAACATTTTTTACTATCATACCCCTTATGATAGCCACAGCAATATTGAATATTATTTATAATCTCATTAATGCAGTATTAACTATCTATTTATACCGATTTTATATGTTATTACGCAACTAAATAGATAGACCATTATTCTATGGAATAAAAATTAAAAATATTATTGATGATTCTATGACCAAGATTTACCATTTAATCAGCTGGATAATAATGTATTGCTACTGGTTATTAATGGCAATCACCACCCTCAGAATTTTAATGAAACGCCGGGCAATCCCATCTTCTATTGCTTGGTTACTAATGGTCTACATAATACCTTGGTTAGGTATTATAGCTTACTTTATTCTAGAAGAACTATACTTAGGAAAACAACGCTCCAAACGTGCCAGAATTTTGTGGCCATCAATAAAGCTTTGGCTTCATAATTTAAAAAATTACCCCACACTATTCGCCATCCACAATAGTGATGTTGCACGTCCACTGTTTAAGCTATGTGAGATGCGTCAAGGAATTGCTGGTGTTAAAGTTAATCAATTAGAACTGCTAACTAATACGGATGATACACTGAAATACATCATTAGAGATATTAAGCTAGCGCGTGATAATATCAAAATGGTTTTTTATATCTGGCAACCAGGAGGAACAGCTAACGAAGTAGCCGAGGCACTTCTGGCGGCCGCCAAACGCGGGGTTCACTGCAGGTTAATGCTTGATTCTGCTGGAAGTAGAAGATTTTTTAGTAGTAAGCTTGCAGTTACAATGCGTCATGCAGGCATTGAAGTAGTAGAAGCATTACGTGTCAGTCTATGGTTAATTTTTTTTCGTCGATTAGATTTACGTCAACATCGAAAGATAGTGCTGATTGATAACAAAATCGTCTATACTGGAAGTATGAACCTGGTAGACCCACGTTATTTTAGACAAAATTCTGGAGTTGGTCAATGGATTGACTTAATGGCACGTATGGAAGGTCCTGTGGTGAATATGATGGGAATGATTTACTCCTGCGACTGGGAGTTAGAAACTGGTAAGCGTATTCTACCACCAGCACCTGATATGAATCTTCTACTTTCTCTTTCTAAGCAAAAAAAAAATTCGGCACTTCAGGTGATAGCATCAGGACCAGGTTTTCCTGAAAATATAATTCATCAGGCATTATTAACCGCTATTTTCTCAGCACGCAAAGCGCTAATCATGACAACGCCTTATTTGGTGCCTAGTGATTGTTTACTCCATGCAATTTGTATTGCTGCTCAACGTGGGGTTGAGGTAAGTATTATTATTCCACGCTATAATGACTCCCTGTTTGTGCGCTGGGCTAGTAGGGCTTTTTTTACTGAACTTTTAGTAGCGGGCGTCAAAATTTACCAATTTGAAGGAGGTTTGTTACATACCAAAACTTTACAAGTTGACGGTCAATTGAGTTTAATCGGGACAGTAAATTTTGATATCAGGAGTTTATGGCTGAATTTTGAAATCACCTTAGTAATTGATGATGACAACTTTGGGAAGAAGTTATCTCGTATACAAGAGAATTACATTAGTAATTCCAGTAGTGTGGATGTTAAGCACTGGTTACGTCGTCCTTATTGGCAACGTCTAGTAGAAAGATTGTTTTACTTTTTTAGTCCATTATTATAATTATCTCGCTTTAAATAATAAATTTTCATCTTGAGGTGAAGTACCATAAGATCTAGTAGCACAGCACTAGAGGCTTTACTAGCCTAGTAACTTATTGCCAACCTACTTGGAGCGTCTGTCTGCCGCCGCATCTTTGCAATTGGCATGATGCTTTAGGAGCATAATATGTTACAACCCCAATCCAATGTTAAAGCGATTAACAATAACTAATATTTAGTTATGATTTCCAACATACTAAACAGTAATTTTTTTTACCACGTCGTAATAATGTATAACGACCACAAAGCTTATCAACTGAGCTAAAACGGTATTTAGTATCATTGGTTTTTTTACCATTAATGGTGATCGCACCAGCAGAAATTAATGAGCGTGCTTGGCTTCGTGATGATACTAGTTGAGCATTCACCAGAACCTGTAGCAAATCAGCAGCTTTTACTAATTCAATTGCTGGCATCCCATCTTGGGCAAGCTGACTGAAATCAGCTTCCTTCATTTTACTTATGGTACCATAAAATAAACTTTGTGTGATACGTTTTGCAGCCGCCAATCCGTTAGTACCATGTACCATTCTTGTTACCTGTTCAGCTAATATAAACTGCGCACGTTGCGCAATTTTAGTCGTTTGATCTTCTTCCTCTAATCTAGAAATGATCTGCATATCCATAACAGTCAATAATTTAAGAAATCTATATACGTCAAGATCTGCTGTGTTGATCCAAAACTGGTAAAATTTATAAGGACTAGTTTTTTTAGCATTAAGCCATATGGTATCAGTATCGGTTTTACCAAATTTAATACCATTAGCTTTTGTAATTAATGGAAGAGTGATCCCAAATACTTTTTTTTGATGTAGTTTCCTAGTTAAATAAATCCCCGAGGTAATATTCCCCCACTGATCAGAGCCACCTATTTGCAATTCAACACCATACTGTGTATTTAGACAAGCAAAATCATAACTTTGTAATAAATTATAAGCAAATTCAGTAAAAGAAATACCTATCTCATCACGATTGAAGCGCTGTTTAATGGCTTCTTTATTAATTAACTGATTAATAGTAAAATGTTTACCAACAATACGTAGGAAATCTAAAACACTCATTTTACCAAGCCAGGTATAATTATTGACGATAATAGCACTATTATCTCCACAATTAAAATCTAAAAATCGCGCGATTTGATCGGAAATTTTTTTTATCCATTCGTTTACTTGATCAGTAGTATTTAGCTTACGTTCACGGGCTTTAAAACTGGGATCACCAATTAAACCGGTTCCTCCGCCTATCAGGACGATAGGTTTATGACCAGCATTCTGAAACATTTTCATGCAAAGCAAGGGCACTAGGTGTCCTAAATGTAAGCTATCCGCAGTTGGATCAAAACCACAATAAAGTAAAATGCTTCCCTGTGCGAGTCTTTTGGTTAATGCCTTCTCATTCGTTATTTGAGATATCAGGCCCCTTTCTTTCAATTTATTAATCAGATTAGTAGTCATTCAGTGATTAAGTAATATTTTATGAAACCACCTTAGTGGAAATTTATATTATTATGTTTAGGGAGATAAACGATCTATTTTCCATTGTTTTCCTTCACGATGAAAAAAAAATCGATCATGTAAACGATGTTTACCACCTTGCCAAAATTCTATGGCGTTAATGTACACCCTAAAGCCACCCCAAAAATTGGGTAAAGGTATTTCTTGATGTTGAAACTGTTGTTTTAGTTTAATAAATTTACGTTCTAATACTTTGCGAGTGGGAATAATATTTGATTGATGTGAAACCCAAGCTCCAATTTGGCTATTACGAGGACGACTATGAAAATATTTTTCGGTCTCTCTAATGGAGAGACGTTGCACACTACCGAGCACTATCACTTGTCGTTCCAGCATATTCCAAGGAAATAATAAGCTAATACATGGATTGTTATTTAGATGCTGTGCTTTACGGCTACTTAGATTAGTAAAAAATATCATTCCTTGTTCATCCAAATGCTTAAGGAGTACCATGCGTTGCCAAGGCTGTGAGCCGTCTACGGTGGCTAGACACATCGCAGTGGGATCTGGAAGCTTGGCGGCACATGCTTGGTTCAACCATTGTCTAAACAAGGTCAATGGTTCCAAAGGTAAATTAGTACGGCGCAGACTACCACCAGTATATTCTCGACGCAATTGTGCAATTTTAGGTAAATCAGAGATTTCTGTCATGAAAATATCTTTTTTAATTAATTGAATCAGGAGATGAACATAACCGATATTTATCTGCAGTTTCTTTTATTATACTCTGTAATTCCCCATGTTGGAACATCTCAATCATAATATCACAACCACCAATGAGTTTTTGATCTACCCATAATTGGGGGAAAGTAGGCCAATTAGCATATTTAGGTAATTCAGCACGAATATCCGGATGTTTTAAAACATCTACGTAGGAAAATTTTTCAATACATGCCAGAAGTATCTGTGCAGCCTGTGCAGAAAAACCACAGGATGGAAGCTTTGGTGAACCTTTCATAAAAAGCAAAATTGGATTGTCAGCAATTTGCCGCTTAATTTTTTCAATAGAATCCATTATTACTTTACCTTGATTTAGAGTAAATTTAATTAATTTTACTCTAAAAACTTGGCACGAGTAAACGCAAAATATTAAAAACTGAAAGGTGCGTATAATCATAGGTAAGCAAAATAGATTCACTTTTAATAATGCATAGTAGCTAGATCTTTATCTAAGCATAAAGATTCAACAGTTTCGATAATAGTTTTCGTATAAAAATCAATTTCAATGTTGACTGTATCTGTCAATCTCTTACTACCAAGTGTAGTGCGAGCAATAGTCTCTGGGATCAAATGTACCCCAAATTGATTATCTTTTACCGATCCAATTGTCAAGCTAATTCCGTCAACAGCAATAAAACCCTTATACCGTATATATTTGCGGACACTTTCATCTCGCAGTTGAAACCATAATTCACTATTATTTTTTATATGGATAATTTTTATGATTTCTGCAGTAGTCATTATATGACCAGAAATTAAATGTCCGCCAATTTCATCACCTAATTTTGCAGCACGTTCTACATTAACTTGATCGCCAGGTTTTAACTCTCCTAAATTTGTTACAGATAAAGTTTCCTTGATGAGATCAAATCTTACTTGGTCGTGATTAATGGCCGCGATTGTTAAACAACAACCATTGTTAGCTACTGACATACCACTTTTCAAGCCCACTAGCATCTCAGTTGGTAATCTAATTATGTGGGTGCGCAACTCTTTAGTTTGCTTTATCTTTAGTACGTTTGCTATACCTTGTATAATTCCAGTAAACATCTATTGAATAATATTATTGTTCTTATCATATTGCTGCCAGCCAGTATAGCAGCATGAAAAAAAATAATATAAATAATTTTTTCGGTGGTAAAGTTTGTCTAAACTAACATGTAACGTTAAAATAAGATTTTTTTAGTTATTTTATAAAGGATAAGATACGTGCATAAATATTTTGCAGAAGCACGTCAACTATTAATGCTAGCTGGCCCCGTAATTATGGCACAAATCGCACAAACTGCAATTGGTTTTGTGAATATCATTATGGCTGGAGCCGTTAGTACTGCTGACATGGCTGCGGTGGCTATGGGTACCTCAATATGGTTACCGGCAATTTTATTTGGCTATGGTTTAATCCTTGCACTAACACCAGTAGTTGCACAACTTAATGGTTCAGGTCGTCGCGACCAGATCGCTTATCAGGTTTCTCAAGCTTACTGGCTAGCAGCAATAGCATCTATGTTAATTATGTTGGTACTCTACAATGCAAGTTATATTATTCATTTAATGCCTGACATCAATCCAATACTTGCTGATAAAACGGTTTTTTATTTACATGCCATGCTATATGGTACTCCAGGTTATTTATTTTTTCAGGTGTTACGTAATCAATGTGAAGGTCTTGCAAACCCTAAACCAGGCATGGTAATAGGTTTTATTGGATTAATAGTGAATATTCCAGTTAATTATATTTTTATTCATGGTAAATTTGGGATGCCAGCTTTTGGTGGAGTAGGGTGCGGAATAGCAACCGCGTTTGTTTACTGGATTATGTTTATCACCATGATAACCTGGTTGAAATTTACTAGTAATAACACCCCAAGCACAAGTTTAGTAAAGCCAGATAGGAAAGTACTATGGCGTCTGATTACTCTAGGATTTCCAATTGCTCTATCTTTTTTCTTTGAAGTGACTTTATTTGCCATGGTTGCTTTGCTGATTTCTCATTTAGGGGTTGTGCAAGTAGCGGGTCACCAAATTGCGCTAAATTTTAGTTCTCTGGTTTTTGTTTTACCACTATCACTTAGTGTAGCAACGACGATTAGGGTAAGTTTTCAGCTGGGCCGAGGTTCCATAAAAAATGCTAAGTTAGCCGCTGATACCGCTCATGCTACTGGGGTTGCTATTGCGAGTTTTACCGCAATTTTTACGATAATTTATCGTGATCACATTGCGTTATGGTATAATGATAATCCACAAGTGGTAGCACTTGCAGCACAGCTTATGTTATTGGCAGCTCTCTATCAGATTTCTGATGCGGTACAAATTATTGGTAGTGGTATCTTACGAGGTTATAAAGATACTCGTTCTATTTCTCTAATTACTTTTACCGCTTATTGGTTACTAGGATTACCTTGTGGATATATCCTCGCGCTAACTGATTGGATCGTTACTCCTTTAGGTCCGGCTGGGTTTTGGATAGGATTTATTGTCGGGTTAACTACGTCAGCACTTATGATGATCCATCGGATACGCAAATTACAAAGTTTTTCTGCGGAGGAAATTTTCAAGATAGCAGCTAATTAAAATGAACAGGGTACTTTTGGAGTAATTTTTATATTATACTAGTGGAGTAATACAATACGTCCGTAGCTCAGTAGGTTAGAGTACCACCTTGACATGGTGGTGGTCAGTGGTTCAAGTCCACTCGGACGTACCCGATGAGGCAATAAAATTTCTGAAAATCGAGTAGAAGCCGCGTACCGCCAGCGGCGGAGGTATTAAATTGACTAACTGGCACAACGATAATGGTGATAACCATAAATCTAGAATGTGTAAAGAGAAAAATTCTTGTCTGAAAAATCTGCTACAAGGAGTAGATATCCCACAAATACTATTTTTATGTATGTTTATTACCTTGTTAATCATCACCTGTTTTTTGGTAGTACAGCCATTTATTCCTGGTTTTGCCTGGGCAAGTATGGTAGTAATTACAACTTGGCCTTTACTACTAAAAATCCAGAAATTGCTATGCGGCCGTAGAACACTAGCGATTATTGTTATGATACTTATCCTATTTTTATTATTTATTATTCCGATAGCTTTACTAATAAATAGTTTTATGGATAATATGATTCCAATCATTCAAAATATTACCTCAGGTAAGATCCAACCTCCCCAGTTGCATTGGCTTCTTAATATTCCTATTATAGGAGCAAAACTTTATTCTAGCTGGCATAGTATTTTAGCTGGGGAAAGTAACTCGATAATTACATATCTCAAACCTTATATGGGCAGAACTACAACCTTTATTTTTTCGCAAGCCGCACATTTGGGACGTCTCATGCTACATGTTAGTTTAATGCTGCTATTTAGCATATTGCTTTATTGGCGTGGTGAGCAGATAGCACAAGGAGTTCGTCATTTTGCTAGGCGGATAGCTACACATCGTGGTGATGCCGCGGTGTTATTAGCGAGCCAAGCTATCCGCGCCGTAGCTCTAGGGGTAACTGTTACCGCTTTAGTACAAGGAATCCTAGCAGGTATTGGTCTAGCACTTTCTGGAATCCCTTATGCTACATTGTTAACAGTACTTTTAATTTTATTTTGTTTGATGCAGTTAGGTACACTTCCCGTATTAATACCGGCTATAATTTGGCTTTACTGGCGGGGTGATACGACTTATGGGACGCTTTTAATAATTTGGAGCTGTATTGTTGTGACTTTAGATAATATCTTACGACCATTTTTAATCCGTATGGGAGCCGACTTACCAATAATTCTAATTCTTTGTGGCGTTATAGGTGGCCTGTTAACTTTTGGTATGATAGGTCTGTTCATTGGGCCAGTAGTTTTGGCAATTTCATATCGGTTACTTACCGCTTGGATGAATGAATCTCCCACAGATGATAATTAAATCGCCATAAAAAATATTAAGGTTTAGATTAATGATGAAGAAACAACTGGGTTTTATTGGTGGCGGTAATATGGCCAATGCAATCATTGGTGGTATTATTGAAAGTAGACAATTAATTCCAGAAAATATTTATGTCTATGATTGCCATCCCGAAAAGAGTAAAAGATTACAGCAAAAATATGGGATAACTTTAAATTTTAGTGAACAAGAAGTAGCAAAAAATGCTCATATTTTATTTCTGGCAGTTAAACCGAACGTTATTATCGAGGTGCTAAAAGATAATAAGCTATCTCTCAGGAAAAAAGATTTTATCGTAATTTCTCTGGCGGCTGGTGTAACATTAGATTGGCTAGCTAGATTAATAGGACCAGGTTATAAAATTATACGTGTTATGTCCAATACACCAGCTTTAGTAGGAAAAGCCATGACCTCAGTAACACCAAACGCATTGGTTACACAACAGGAAGTTAATGAAGTACTAAATATATTTAATATGATAGGTAAAACGGAAATTTTACCAGAATCTCTTATTCACACTGTGATTGGCGTTAGCAGTTCGGCTCCTGCTTATGTCTATATGTTTATAGAAGCGATGGCTGATGCCGCGGTTAATGCTGGAATGCCACGTATACAAGCTTATAAATTTGCTGCACAGGCAGTAAAGGGTGCCGCCCAAATGGTCCTACAAACCGGAAAACATCCAGGTGAATTAAAAGACGAGGTTTGTTCTCCAAACGGGACAACTATTGAAGCAGTAAAGTTATTAGAAGAAAAAGGGTTACGCGCTGCTGTGTTGGCTGCTATACAATCATGCATAGAAAAATCCATTAAGATAGAAGATAATATCCTACAATCATTCTCAGGTATCAGGTAAGATGGCTAATAAAATTATATAGTTTATAACTATATAATTTTATCATCTCTTCTTTAATGAATCATTTTGGAGGATGAGTATGAAGCAGGTTGTAAACTCGGTGCCTAATGAAAATGAAAGACAATTGCTGACAGCAATCATGAATGAACTTACAAATTTAGGTAAACCGGTGACGAACAAAACCATCGTAGCTAATATCATTTATAAACTTGAATTAGAAGCAGATGAAATATTGCTGCAACAATATCGTAATATTCTTAATAAAATCATGGAAAAACTATAAATCTATGTGGGTCGTTAGCTTAGTTGGTAGAGCAGTGGACTCTTAATCCAATGGTCGGGGGTTCGAATCCCTCACGACCCACCAATCGACGTCATCCCATCCATGTAAGAATGTAAAATATCTGGTACCAAAATACTACCATCGGATTGCTGATAATTTTCCATGACTGCTACTAGTGTACGGCCTATTGCTAATCCTGAACCATTTATAGTATGTACCAATCGGATTTTTTTATTTTCTTTACTTCGATAACGTGTCTGCATCCTACGGGCTTGAAAATCCCACATATTAGAGCAAGAAGATATTTCTCGGTAAATATTCTGAGCAGGTAACCAGACTTCTAGATCATAAGTTTTACACGCACTCGCCCCTAGATCGCCGGTACATAGCAACATCTTTCGGTACGGTAATTTAAGCAATTTAAGTACGGCTTCGGCATGACTAGTTAATAATTCTAATGCATGCATAGAATCTTCGGGACGTGTAATTTGCACTAATTCTACTTTATCAAATTGATGCGTACGAATTAGACCGGAGTTTTCACGACCATAAGAACCTGCTTCAGAACGGTAACATGGAGTATGTGCAGTAAATTTTATAGGCAATAATTCATCTTCTAGGATTTCATTACGTACTAAATTAGTCAAGGGTACTTCTGCAGTAGGGATTAAAGCATAATGATCTTCTTTGTGGTGCAGTCTAGTATGGAACAATTCTTCCCCAAATTTAGGAAGTTGCCCCGTGCCATAAAGTGAAGCATAATTAACTATAGAGGGAACATAAACTTCTGTATAGCCATGTTGGTTAGTGTGTAGATCCATCATAAACTGTCCCAACGCCCGATGTAGTCTGGCAAGCGGGCCTTTCATTACCACAAAACGACTTCCGGTTAACTTGACAGCGGAAGCTAAGTCAAGACCCTGAACCAGGTTACCTAAATTAACATGGTCACGCACAGTAAATTCATATTGCCGGCGTTCCCCCCACCTGGTGATTTCAATATTTTCGGTTTCATCTTTCCCGATAGGAACTTCATTAGCTGGTAGATTAGGAAGCGTCAACGACACTTCAAGAAGTTTATGTTTGAATGTATCTAGCTCGGTGATTTTATAATCTAAAAATTCACTCAATACCTTCAATTCTTTGCGTAAACATTCGATATCTCCTCCATCACGTCCAAGGTTTTTAGCTCGTCTTTTGCGTTCCGCCTGCAATTGTTCGGTTTCAATTTGTAAAATTTTGCGACGAGCTTCTATCATGCGTAGTTGATCAATGTCAAGTTTAAAACCTCTACTTGCCAGTTTTTCAGCTACTATGTCTAGTTCATTACGTAGTAAATTGGGATCTAGCATATTGATTGAATTTATCGTGGATCATCAAAAGTGATACCTTGGTCGAATAGTTCTATATAAATCCATATTAAAGCTGATATAATCAGCAGGTTAAATGGTTAATTTTCGCAATACGTTGCGGTCATACTTCTGACTGATTAGCAAGTGCTCCGAAGGCAGAGATGATAACTAAGATTATCATATAAAATAGTAATAAAGAAATTTTTTATCTAAAAAAAGCAATAACTAATAAATAATAGAGCAATCCATAATATATAAGCCATTATCCAGTTAATGAGATGATGTGATATTATTTAATTATGAAAAAGCCCTCAAGCAAAATATAATAAGGTCATCAGCTAGTTAATTTGATGAGGATATTATCATTATGATCCAACATAAAAAACTAATAATTTTAGGTTCTGGTCCAGCAGGATATACAGCAGCTATTTATGCAGCACGTGCTTATCTGAAACCAATTTTAATTACAGGTATTGAGACAGGTGGACAACTGACTACTACATTAGAGATTGAAAATTGGCCAGGTGATCCTCTAGATTTAACCGGTCCCAAATTGATGAATCGCATGCATGAACATGCCATAAAATTTAATACGGAAATAGTTTATGATCATATTAATAAAGTCAATTTGCAAAAAAGGCCTTTTTGTCTTTTTGGAGAAAATGAAGAATATAATTGTGATGCGCTAATTGTGGCAACTGGAGCATCGGCACGTTATTTGGGATTAAAATCTGAAGATACTTTTAAAGGAAAAGGTGTGTCGGCCTGTGCTACCTGTGATGGTTTTTTTTATAATAATCAAAAAGTAGCGGTAGTAGGAGGTGGTAATACTGCAGTTTCTGATGCCCTGTATTTGGCTAAAATTGCCAGAGAAGTTCATCTAATACACAGAAGAGAACATTTTCGTGCTGAGAAAGTATTAATAAGTAGATTGATGGAACAAGTAAAATCTGGAAAGATCATTCTGCATTCTAAATATATAATTGAGGAAATTCTTGGCGATCATATGGGAGTAAACGGGGTGCGATTATGTCCTGTAGAACCACATAATACTAACGAAGTAAAGTCGATTAATGTTACCGGGGTATTTATTGCTATTGGATATCAACCAAACACAGCAATTTTCAGTGGACAATTAGAGATGGAAAATGGTTATATAATAGTAAAATCTGGTTACCCAGGATCTGCGACCGAAACTAGTATTCCAGGTGTATTTGCTGCAGGTGATGTGATGGATCCGGTATATCGCCAAGCGATTACATCGGCGGGAACAGGATGTATGGCGGCGTTAGATGCCGAACGTTATATTAATGGTATTAGTTTTTAGTAGGTGGTATAATATGGCTAAAGAAGAAAATATTGAAATGCAGGGAACTGTACGAGAGACTTTACCTAACACTATGTTCAGAGTTGAACTAGAAAATGGACACGTAGTAACTGCGCATATATCTGGTAAGATGCGAAAAAATTACATTAGAATTTTGACTGGTGATCAAGTAACTGTAGAACTTACACCATATGACCTTAGTAAAGGAAGGATTGTTTTCCGGAGTCGCTAAGTTAACTTGATTTTTATAAAATGTTAATAACTGCTAGTAGTTAAATGTGGAAAGCTTATTTTTGTATGCAGCCCAATCTACAATTGGCCGAGTTGCAACTCCGGAGATCATGGCAGCTTGTGCCACGGCGGGTGCAATGTTGACAATCAATCGTGGATCAAATGGTTTAGGAATTAAATATTCTGATCCAAAAGTAAGCGCATCATCACTATAAGCAGATGCTACAATTTCATTAGTTTCTGCAAGGGCCAGATCCGCAATAGCATGTACTGCTGAAATTTTCATTTCTTCATTGATGGTAGTAGCTCCTACATCCAGAGCTCCCCTAAATATAAAGGGAAAACAAAGAACATTATTCACCTGATTAGGATAATCTGAACGACCAGTACAGATTATCGCATCTGGTCGTACTGTTTTGACTAGCGGAGGTAATATTTCTGGTTCTGGATTAGCTAAAGCCAGAATGAGGGGATCTTTAGCCATCCGCCTTACCATTGACGGAGTTAAAATATTAGGTATCGAACATCCTAGAAAGATGTCCGCTCCATTAATAACTTCATCAAGAGTATACTGGCCGTTAACTTCTTCAATAGCATACACCGCTTTGGAAATAGCTAATTCCTTGTCTCGGCCTTTATAAATTACACCCTTAGAATCACATACCACAATATTATGTTTCTGTATGCCTAGTGTAACCAGGAGATTAAGACAAGCAATAGCTGAAGCACCAGCGCCGGATACTACGAGTCGAACATCAGAAATCTTCTTATTAACTACACGTAAACCATTGATAACGGCGGCCGTACAAATAATGGCGGTTCCATGTTGATCATCATGAAATACCGGAATCTTCATCCGATCACGTAATACTTTTTCAATATAAAAACATTCAGGGGCTTTAATATCTTCAAGATTAATCCCACCAAAAGTAGGTTCTAGTGCAGTAATAACGTTAATTAATTTGTCAGGGTCCTGTTCATCAATTTCGATATCAAAAACATCAATACCTGCAAATTTTTTAAAAAGTACCCCTTTACCTTCCATAACTGGCTTGCCAGCAAGTGCTCCAATATTGCCTAGTCCTAGTACAGCCGTACCATTAGAAATAACAGCTACCAAATTTCCTCTTGCAGTGTATTTATTGACAGCCAGAGGATCGGCAAGGATCTCCAAACAAGGCGCCGCAACTCCTGGAGAATAAGCCAGAGCTAAATCACGTTGTGTGGTTAAAGGTTTGGTGGCAGTAACTTGTATTTTACCTGGTACTGGAAACTGATGATAATCAAGTGCATATTTATTTAGTTGATCGTCCATTGTGATTCCTTGTTTTGATAGCAAAATTTAAGTTTATAATTTTATTATAACCATTCTATTTTAGAATGCCTGTCCAAGTCCAAATCTAAGTAAATAGTTTTAAACGCTGGTGACAAAAGATAGGAAAGATCTTCGAGATAATCAAAATCATGTAAAATCTAATATGACATGAAATAGTCAACACTAATTTCTGATATACTATGCCATTTTTATGAAAGCTTCATAGCCTAAAATTTTTTAGATTTGCCTGTTGCAGAATTCTTTTTCGGGTTTCTTCATCAATTTTTTTTCTAATTTTAACGAAAAATGGTGAAATCTTGGTTTGATCTTTTCCATATGTAAGATTGAATAGGTAATTAAAATCAACCGGATTATCTCCCTGATTATGCTGAATTATAGTTTCAAATTTATCAAAAGCTTTAACCACTTGTGCCTCAATAGAAGAGGCATCTTCATATTCGTCCCATAACTGTAAAAAATTATTTCTTAGATTATCATCCAGTGATTGCATTAACTGTAGTAAGTCAGTACGTTCTCGTTTACTTTTATTCAATAAATCAACTTGATGAACAGCAGGTATATCTCCATGAATAGCTTCTCCTAAATCATGTAATACACATAATTTTAGTACTTTGACAAAGTCCAGGGACTTTAACTGATCTTCAAAAGTCATAGCTAGCAAGCAAAGCCGCCATGAATGTTCAGCAGTGCTTTCTCTACGTCCGTTGGACGTAGACGCACTGCGCAGTGTATCTTTAAGCTTTTCTGCGTCGCGTATAAATTGTAGACGGCCGCACACCAAATTAAGCATAATTTATTACCTATAGAGATTAATATTCAGCCCATTCATACTGATTATCATTATCTACTAAAATACCAATTCTTTCACCCATCTTGATTCCTCTTTTAAGATAAATATCTTTACGTATAGAAAAATTAAAAATCGCAATATCTGTAAATAAAGTTTTCGCGTTCCGTACAACAAAAAATATCTTGCTTCGAGTATCATATTCCATTGCAATTTGAAGAAGTTCATAACTTGGAAATTCAGTTTCAATAATTGTGCCAAATTCAGAGAAATAATCAAATGGATAGATTACTTTTTTGATCGAAAAACTTTTTTTGATAAGATTATGAAACATAAAAGTTTCATTTTGAAATTGCATTAAATTTAATCCAGATTCTTTTCCACAAAAAATTCCAAAAAAATATGGATGTTCTCGCGTATATATTTTATCAATTTTAAATTCGTAACTATACGTTTGATCAGAATAATACCCTTTAAATTCACAGAATGGACCTTCAATAATTTTCTTACCTTCTGTGTAACCATAAAGCACTATCTCGCTGGCGGTTGGTACTGCTGGGTAACGTTCATCTTTAAACAATTTTATCTCTGATTTGGATAATGCATTAGAAAACCCATAACTGTCAATGGTATCAGGAATTTTGCTAGCAGCACTAATGTAATTAACTAGAGGTCCACCATTAAAAAGACTAATAAAAGCTTTTTTTTGATTTTGTAAACACTTCTTAAGTATTCTAGATGCATCTGTTCTGGTATCAATAAAAATTGCAATAGTATTTTCGTTTTTAATCTCGCCACGATAAAAACCTAAATTATTTCGACCATGATCATCTTCGATGCAAAATATAAATGAAGTTAAATAACGACCAGCATCTTTAGGTTGATACCTAAGAAATGGAAAATCTAATAGAGACCATGAAGATAATAACCAGTCAGGTCTGTGCTGATAATTGAGACGCTGAGCCGAAGATAAGGTATCTATCCTTTTACAGAATTCGGTAAGATAATTACATTCATTCATATCTAAAGCGTCTAAAATAATTAGACGCTTTAATAAATTATCAACATAAGGAATCTTAGATTTACATAAAATTTTATTAAAAACCGTTATCGGATAATTTCTTAAATTTGGGTATTTATTATGCAAATATTGAGAAACTTCTAGCTCAGGTGATAAAGGAATATCCACACTAATAACGTCTGCTTTATCAAGTATATGTCTCATATCCATATTATCTCTTACAGACTAATTTCCCAAGGAAAGCGAACCCATTCATGTACTTCTTTTGCATAAAAATCCACCAATTGATTTATACGGTTTATATTACCATTTTGAGAATTAAAAAATAGACTCGCCACAAAAATTGTGCGATTTGGTATTGAAAAATTTTCTCTAATAAATTTAATGGTTTCTCCACTTCCAACAATATCATCAATCACCATCCAGTGATTAGATTTGTCCGCTAAATTTCCAATATCTAATATTTGAGGATGAATTTTTTCTGAGTTAATATCATCAGTTTTGTTCCTGATCAGAGAAATGGAGGTTAATTCTCTTATACCAAGATAATGTGCCACAATAACTGCTGGAACTAATCCAGATCGAGCTATACCAATAATACAGTCATATTTGATATGTTTTTTTTTTATTATTGATGCAATGTCGATAGACAAAAACTTAATTTCCTCCCATGAAACATTAATCATCGCTGTAAATAACCTCTTGATTATAATCTATCGGTGGCGTTCCATATATATTTAGGGCATGAGGTAGATTTTCTTGCGGTGTTTGTATAGAAACCTGGATAAATTCATGGTTAGAAATAAGTTCTTGATAATTATTAGCTCCACTGTAGCTAAAACCAGATTGAATCCCACCTATTAATTGGTATAAATATTCACGCAAGGATCCTATATATTCAAAGCATGCTTCTACCCCTTCAGGAACATAGCGGAGATATTCTTCTTTTGGAATGGGTTTTCCTTGTAATCTTCGTAATTCCAGTTTAGTACCAAACGTGACAAAACCTCTAGTAGCTTTATATTTTTTACCTTCAATTTCAATTAATTCCGCAGCGCTTTCATTGGTTCCGGCTATCATTTTACCTAGCATGACGCATGATGCTCCCGCTGCTAAGGCTTTTACTATATCCCCGGAGCTTTTAATACCACCATCCGCAATAATACTTACACCTAATTCTTTTCCAGCTTGCACACAATCCATAATCGCCGTAAGTTGAGGAACCCCGGCACCAGTAACTAATCTAGTAGTACATACACTACCAGGACCAATTCCCACTTTGATAACGCTGGCACCAGCACGTGCTAAATCAATGACCCCCTGCGCGGTTGCTACATTTCCAGCAATTAAAGGGATTTCAGGAAAAGAATGATTTAAATTTTTAATTGCATTAATAGCACGAGTTGAATGTCCATGAGCAACATCGACAGTGATGAAATCAATCCCAGAACTAATTAATTGAATTGCCCTATCAAAATAATCATCAACGATTCCTACAGAAGCCCCGACCTTTAATTTTCCATCTTTGTCCAAGGTCGGGTAAAAGTCTTTATCATGTGTAAAATCAGATCCAGATATGGCTTTAACTGCATGCACATGACTAACTTGAGTCTCAATAGTGCACATCCGATGAATTATACCAACTCCTCCCATTTTTGCGATGGCGATTGCCATCTGAGATTCAGTACACCATTGAGTATTAGCTGAAATTATGGGAATACTTAATCTACCAATTCTGTTTAAATTAACACTAATATCAATGCATTTTCTACTAGATACGTTGGTTAATTTTGGTACCAGTAGTACATCATCAAATACATAACTTTTTCTGAACATCGGACATCTCCTTAGGATACGCAGGATATTCTGCCCAACAATTAGGGGTTTCATAAACTCTGACAGATTCAACGATCATCCAATTTTTTTCTGAAAATCGTTTAGAAATTTTTATGGAAAGTATTTCATACCAGTGCTTTGCTAATGCTTCAGCAGTCGGTGAAAAAGGGACGATATAAATTTTCATTCCAGCGGAATTATAAACAAGTAAAGCCGTTTTATACTGTTGAACTTTATTTCCATATTCAACAATATCTAAGATTTTTATTAGGTAATTATCTTCTGCATCTACAATAATTGCATGATCACAATTACTATCAATGCATTCCTTCATAGCATCTTTTACAAAACTAAAATCCATGACCATACCGGTTTGAGAACCTTGATTAATTAACTCTTGTGATGAAATAGTTAAAATAATTGAATATCTATGTCCGTGCAAATTGCGACATTTTGAAGCATGTGCTTTAATTCTATGACCAGCATCAATTTCTATTTTTCGGTTAATTTGATACATAATATTTCCTTACTGAGAATAATGTACACCTTGACCCCAAGGAAGAGACACAGATTTATAAAATTCTTCTTTTTTAAGCAAATCTTGCTCAAAAATTCCCGAAAAATAAATGGTGGTCATAAAAGCATTAGGTTTATAAGCACCTCTGGTACACAAACAGTTATGTCTAGCTCTGATAATAACACCGACTCCTTTAGGTTTAAGGACCTCGTCAAGCGTTTGTCCAATTTGGGAGGTTAATCTTTCCTGGATCTGTAATCTTTTAGAAAATACATCTACAACACGTGCAAGTTTAGAAAGCCCTACTACTCTCCTATCAGGTATGTAGCCAACCATAGCACTGCCTACTATAGGAGCTAGATGATGTTCACATGTAGATTCAAAATGAACATTTTGAAGAAGCACTAAATTATTATATCCTTCAACTTCTTCAAAAAATTTTTCTAGAATTTTAGAAGGGTCTTTAGAATAACCTTCGGTTTGAGTTTTTAACGATTGTAGAAAACGATCTGGTGTATCAATAAGTCCCTGTCGAGTCACATCTTCACCCAGGTAATTTAAAATATCCACGACAGCTTGACGGGCTTTTTCCTTTTGATTTGACATAGTATTTTCCTTATATTTATCTTTCATGATAAAAAAATTACTTATGGTAGATCAAGTTGTTTATGTAACTGAATATTTAATGTTCGACCATGTTTCATGGCTACTTCTATACAAGTATTTATATTCTTTTGGTTAATTTCTTTATCATAATCGTCCCGAGGCATAACGTATACTGGCTTTCCTAAAGGAGGTCTAAATAACTTGAGATTTTTACCTTTGATTTGAGTGCAATAAGCCGGGAGGCCATCATCTTCATCAATTTCTCCATACGCAATGACATATTTATAGTGAGTAATGATTTCTACGGTTCTTGGATGTAACTGAGGTGTTTTAGGGCTACATACTACTGTCAGGCTTTTATTAATATTAATTGGTCGATGTATAGTTCCATTAGTTTCTATTTGTACTTTAAATTTCTTGTGAATAAGAAATTCTATTAATGGTACTATATTTTGTCGAAACGGTTCTCCACCGGTAATAACCACTAATTCAGGAGTAGGGTAATTAAGATTATTAATTTTATTAAAAATTAATAGAGGAGTCAGATTAAATTTAAATGATTCAAATTGTGTATCGCACCAATAACATTTTAAATTACAACCTGATAGCCTAATAAAAGTTGCGGGATAACCACTATATGGTCCTTCTCCTTGAATAGTCTGGAAAATGTCGTCAACCCATAGTTGGTCACTATCAGGCGCTTTTTTTCTAGCAGGGTTTTGGCCAAACATATAATATTAGTATCCTTCAGTAGTATTAATTTATCATCAAATATAAATGGAGTACAACTTCTCAACTTGCGAAGTTATATATTGGTTTGTAGGATTGTTATTAATTAGCATAGTGCAGCATAACTCTTGATAAATTTTATGATGAGACTAATCAATTCAATAAGATTCAAGGTATAATTGAAATTTGAGTGCCAAAAGCTGACAGTTTACTATACTAGGATAATAATTTAAATTATATACTATATGATACCAATCTTAATTGCATCAAAAGCATTTAAAATGGAATCAAAACC
Organism: Candidatus Dasytiphilus stammeri; assembly: GCA_041942865.1. GTDB lineage: Bacteria > Pseudomonadota > Gammaproteobacteria > Enterobacterales > Enterobacteriaceae > Dasytiphilus > Dasytiphilus stammeri_J. The sequence continues at coordinate 312,150 of CP145875.1, forward strand.
ATCTAAATTCGCATGATATGCCTAAATTCTTTTACCTTACTGCGGCTAACAGGCACTCTGAAATTTTGCTCACGAAGTTGAAGTAAATAAGTTTGATTGAACCATGGCTCAATTTCTCTTATATGAGTGATATTAACACAATAGGAACGGTGACAACGAAAAAAATCGCCAGACTGCAGTTGTTTACAAAATCTAGTAATACTTACTGGCATTACATACTCTCCCGAGCTGGTATAAACAAAAGTAATTTTTTCATGAGCTTCTGCATAACCAATATCACTAATATTGGTAACAATAAAACGATCATTTTTTATCAAATTAATAGTTTTCGATCCTGGGATAAGAATAGTTTGTAGCTTTTGCTGCCAGTTAACTTCTAATTTATGCAACATGGTTAACAGACGGTTTTCCTGCCAAGGTTTAATAATATAATCAAAAGCTTCTAACTCAAAGGCTTCCACAGCATACTCTTTATAAGCAGTAATAAATATAATAATTGGCTTATTTACAAACTTTTTTAGGTTATGAGCCAGAAGGATTCCATCTAAAGATGGAATGCGTATATCCAGAAAAATCACATCTACTTGATGGTTGAGAAGATATTTGAATACTTCTAAACCATCATCAAAGATTTCCCTAATGTTAATCAGACGACTGTACTGACGTATGAGCAAATTTAGTTCTTGCTGAACTGGAATTTCATTATCAACAATGATAGCTTTCACTAGTCTAATTTTGTATCACTACACAAAGATAAAACTGGTTGGATTCACGGAAAATAAATAAAAATAAATTTACATACCAGGATGAAGTTGACTAAAATGCAAAGCAAACCTATGACATAGAAGATGAACATTAAGCCGACCAATTTTATCGGCGCGGAATTTATTTTTCCCGGATTGACTACTTCATTAAGTATAGAATTGAACAAAAAAAAGAATACAACTCCAGTACAGACCTTACTGCATTTATCAGATTGATTAAGTAATAACTAAATTTGATACCTTTATGAAGGATTGCCAAAATTATAAAAATACTAAATTGCTTAAAAATTAGGCGATTAAAATGAAAAATATAAGAGCCAACAATAAATACTGCTGTAATTAATCGAGGTATTTTAAAATAGCTTAGAGCGTTCCCTTAGTTAAAAAGGATATAATAAGCCCCTCCTAAGGGCTAGTTGTAGGTTCGAGTCCTACCGGGAACACCAAAATAGTAAAAATTAATGGGTGGCAGTTTCCTGATAATATTTTATCGATAATTATGGTGATTATAAAAATTATTCTAATTTTGAGAGGATGGTTATCAATTATCTAAAATACAGTAGGATTAATTTTAATCACTAACTATACCTGGTACTCTTTTGGAGCATACATGTCTCACAATATTTATCATTTTATTTTATCATTAGGAATTATTGCATTTCTCGCATTATTGGTCAGTCATAATCGTAAAATTATACGAATTCGTTTCATAATCCAATTGTTATTTATAGAAATTTTTCTGGGATATTTTTTTCTTCACTCTGAAATTGGATACAGTGTTATAAATAGTTTTGCCAATTTATTCACAATTTTGCTGAAGTGTACTGCAGAAGGTACTGATTTTGTATTTGGTGATGTTAGACGTTATGGACTAGCGCTTTTTTTCTTAAATGTACTTTGTCCTATCATTTTGATTTCAGCAATTATTGGAATTTTACAGTACCTTAGATTGTTGCCTATAATTATCAAATTTACCGGAATCATATTATCTAAAATTAATGGAATGGGAAAACTCGAATCATTTAATGCTGTTAGCTGTTTGATTGTAGGACAATCCGAAAATTTTATCGCTTATAAAGATATAATAGGAAAAATTCCTCCACAACGAATATATACTTTATCCGCAACCGCTATGTCTACCGTATCTCTGTCAATTGTTGGCTCCTATATGACAATATTACAGCCAAAGTATGTTGTCACCGCATTAATACTAAATATGTTTAGTTCTTTTATTATTTTGTCACTTATCAATCCATATCAAATCAAAGACGAAGACTGTTGTCTACTCATGAGTAATGTGCATGATGCTAAACAAAGCTTTTTTGAAATGTTGAGTGAGTATATTCTTACTGGTTTTAAAGTTGCGGCTATTGTAACCGCCATGCTGATTGGTTTTATTGCATTACTTAGTGTTATTAACTTGTTATTCCTCACACTGTTTGGTATTAGCTTTCAATCTCTTATTGGCTATGCATTATTTCCATTGGCTTGGGTAATGGGTGTCCCATTAAATGAGGCTATACAGGTAGGTGGCATTATGGCTACTAAGCTAGTTACGAACGAATTCGTAGCAATGCAGTTGCTGGCAAAACTATCTGGTCAACTTTCTCCACGTACTGAAGGGATTCTATCAGTATTTTTAGTTTCTTTTGCTAATTTTGCATCTATTGGTATTATTTCAGGTAGTGTCAAAGGGTTAAACCAAGAACAAGGAAACCTGGTGGCTCGCTTTGGATTAAAGCTGCTTTACGGATCGACGCTTGTGAGTATCTTATCTGCTTCAGTTACCGGTCTGGTCTGGTGAGCTAGAGCCCATCAATTTATATCATATCTATCTAAGATATAGAGTAATGCCTTGTTAATGCGTTTAATCACTTTTTTTTTGCCAATGGCATGCACCGTAACATCAATAGCAGGAGATTGATTGATCCCCGTTACTGCTACACGTAATGGCATCCCAATTTTACCTATACTAACACTCAGCTTATTAGCTGTAGAATTAATGGCGTGATGTACATGGTCGACAGTCCAGTCTTTATCCGTAATACTAGATAAATTATCGCATACTATTTTTAGTGACTGTATAGTTGCGGGTAGCAAATATTGTTTCGCGTAACTGATATCCTTTAGATTAAATTCTTCATAAAGATAACGACTTGAAACTACTATCTCTTTTAAAGTATTACATCTACTACCAAATAATTCTATCACTCTTCGTAATGAAGGTCCTTCACTAATATCAATTTTTTCACGATCCATATACCATTGTAATTGTGAAGCTACATAGTCTACAGGTAATTTATTAATATAGTAGTGATTAATCCATAAAAGCTTATTTTTATCGAAAGCACTTACCGATTTACTCACTCTATCTAAAGTAAATAAGGATTTCATATCATCAATACTTAAAATTTCCTGATTACCATAAGACCAGCCCAACCGTACCAGATAATTAAGCAATGCCTCAGGTAAATAACCTTCATCACGATACTGCATAACACTAACCGCACCATGACGTTTGGACAGTTTTTGGCCATCATCACCAATGATCATCGATACATGAGCATAAGCTGGTACGAATGCTCCCAAAGATTTCAATATGTTAATTTGACGAGGTGTGTTATTAATATGATCTTCCCCACGAATAACATGTGTAATCTGCATGTCCCAGTCGTCGATAGCCACACAAAAATTATACGTAGGATAACCGTCGGATCTAAGAATAATCAGATCATCGAGTTCCTGATTACTGAATCTGATAGTACCACGTATTAGATCTTCAAATAAGACCTCACCGTGTTGAGGATTGCTAAAACGTACTACATGAGGTTCATTGGTTTCCCTGCGGTTGTAACGACAGTTACCATCATAACGCGGTTTATCACCATTTGCAATCTGTGTAGCCCGAAGTGTTTCCAATCTCGCTTTAGTACAGTAGCATTTATAAGCAATTTGTTTTTTTAACATATCATCAATAACCGCATGATATCTTGCAAAACGTTGTGTCTGGTAATAAGGACCTTCATTCCAATCGATTTGTAACCAGTTAAGAGCCTCTAAAATAGCATTAATCGCCTGATTTTTGGAACGTTGCGGATCGGTATCCTCTATACGTAAGATAAAATCTCCTCCTTGATTACGAGCAAATAACCAAGAGTAAAGTGCAGTACGAACCGAACCGATATGTAAATTTCCAGTTGGACTCGGTGCAAAGCGCGTTTTAGTTTTCATTATTACCCTGACCCCACATTAGTTTTATAATAAAATATTTTGATATTTTAATTTAAAATTCGTTGACTCACTTTGAACTATCTCTATAATGCAATTCAACAGGGGTGATTAGCTCAGCGGGAAGAGCACCTCCCTTACAAGGAGGGGGTCGGCGGTTCGAATCCGTCATCACCTACCACCTAAAATTTTGGGTCGTTAGCTCAGTTGGTAGAGCAGTTGACTTTTAATCAATTGGTCGCAGGTTCAAATCCTGCACGACCCACCAACTAAAATATTAACTTATAGAGTTAATCTTATTCTAACTATTCATTCAAGTATTTAGCTAATTCTGCCGCAGCGGTACATGGTGATTCTCAAATATTTAATCTAGAGGAGATAATAAACTTGCTTCTATTTCAAGTAAAATAGGAATGCCATTCCGGATTGGATAAGCTACCTTATCCAATTTACATATGAGCTCTTGCCGATCTTTATAATAAAACAGCTTTCCTTTACAAATTGGACAAGCAATAATTTCTAGTAAACGATCATCCAAATAATTTCGTATCCTTATATGTATACTTGTAACGCATATAATTTATGGAGCTTCTTTATCAAAAGAAAGCTCATGTGTCAAGTGTGATCGATTGGTGTTTTATACATTTGTGCATAAGGACCGTTATTATGCAATAACTGATGGGGATTGCCACGCTCGATAATTTTGCCTTCTTCTAGTACGAAGATTTCATCAGCTTTTTCAATAATTGAAATACTATGAACAATTACTAATAAAGTGCAGTTTCTCTTTAATTTAGATAATACCACTTGAATTGCTAGTTCGGATTCAATATCTAGCGCGGAGGTTGCTTCATCAAGAATTAAAATTGGACTGTCTCGTAGCAGTGCTCGTGCAATAGCAATCCTTTGACGCTGTCCACCAGATAGTTTTACTCCATTTTCTCCAATCTAGTCCATCATCCATTTTACTGATAAAATCCATGGCATGCGCCATTTTTGCAGCTTTTGCTATGTCATGACGACTGTATAATTCATTACTTGCATAAGCAAAGCAATATTGTTAGCAATAGTATCATTAAAAATATGAATATCCTGTGATACTAGTGCTACCTGATTACGTAGCGACATAAGACTATATTCATTCAGTTCATAGTTATCTAATATAATTTTACCTTGCTGACTATCATAAAAACGTGTTAACAGATTAATTAACGTAGTCTTTCCAGATCCGGAACGTCCTACGAAAGCTACCATTTTACCGGCAGAGATAAAAAAGTTGATATTACTTATTGCCGGATTGTCCAGGATAACTAAAAGTAACATTACGAAATTCAATATTGCCTCTCACTCTATTAATAACATCTTTCCTGTTGGCTATCAATAATCTTAAATAATGTATGGCACGCCGCCATACCACGCTGAAACTGTGCATTAACATTGGCTAACGATTTTAAAGGAGGCATTAAAGCAATCATTGAGGAAAAACTACAGTAAGAGTACCTGCAGTAAGAGTTTTCATGACACTAGGAAAACTTGCCGCCAATAGTACAATCGATAAGGCAAGTGAGGCAATTAATTGAATCACCGGATCAGACATAGAAGATACTGAGACTAGTTTCATATCCTGTTGTCGCATTTGATTACTGACCTCAGCGAATCGATCATTTTCGATCTTTTGTCCGCCAAATAATAAAACTTCTTTATGTCCCTTTAACATCTGTTCGGCACTCTCGGTAACCTTGCCCATAGTATTTTGCATCTTTTTACTGATCTTCATAAATCGCTTGGAAACTAAAATCATTGCCCAATAAACTAGGGGAGCTAAAATAAAAATAATAATCGAAAGATGCCAGCTATAATAAAACATCATGATAAACAGTCCGGTAATGGAGGCTCCTTCTCTTATTAAAAGAATCAGTGCACTAGATGAAGAGGCCGATACTTTTTCAGAATCATAAAGTAATATGGGATCATAGTGTTCCTATTGACTGCTGATCAAAAAACCACTGGCATACCCATCAGATGGTTAAAGAGTAGTCGGCGCATATTCATTACTACTTTACTAGATACCCATGACATACAGTAGCTAGAAACATAACAAGATACCCCGCGTAATCTCATCATTCCTATGAGAGTCACTGGTATACTTAGTAGTATTAAGTGATTAGTTTTGATAATACCTTCATCAAGAATAGGCTTTAATAATGATATCATAAATGCGTCACTAGCAGCTTAAGCCTATTTTAAATGGAGCGATCATTGGCCAAAGGCGCAGAAAATATGCAAATTGGGATATTTTTCTGCATTATCTTGATGCATGTCTAATATTTAAATAATTGTTTGAAGCTTACATTAATGTTCATCACTCAATATTTAATTGACTAAATTAGTGAGATCGAGCATTTCAATAATTTATGAATAACTCATAATCCATCATAAAACCTCCAGTGACAACAGGCAACCAATAAAATACCTTACTCACCTTTTGCCGCTTTAAAAGCGTCTGCCATAGCACTAGAAAAGCTGTTGGCTTCCTGGTTTTTATTAACTTTCTTAATTACATCAAGATCTTCTGAGGTACGATCAGACAAACTAATTATACGGTTCTTACGATCAACACCAGTAAACTTAGCTACAACTTCATCCTTCACCTGGAAACTACGAATCACTTCATTAGTTCTGAGATAACCTTCAACACCATCTGCTAATTTTACTTTGACCCCCTTAGAATCCACCGCGATTACTTTTCCAGTAACTATAGTACCTTTCTTATTTAAAGAAAGATAGCGGTTCAAGGGATCTTCTATTAACTGTTTAATGCCTAGTGAAATGCGTTCACGCTCGACATCAACTTGTAGAACTACTGCTGTGATTTCATCACCTTTATTATAATCTATAACGGCTTGTTCTCCACTAATATTCCATGCAATATCGGAAAGATGTACTAACCCGTCAATATTACCATCTAGTCCAATAAAAATACCAAAATCAGTAATTGATTTTATCTTACCTTTAACCTGATCCCCTTTGTTATAAGTTTCAGAAAATTTCTGCCATGGATTGATTTTACACTGTTTTAAACCTAAAGATATCCGCCGTCGGGCTTCGTCTATATCTAATACCATGACTTCTACAATCTCACCTATGTTTACAACTTTGGATGGATGAATATTTTTATTAGTCCAGTCCATTTCTGAAACATGTACTAATCCTTCAACACCTGATTCTATCTCAACAAAACAACCATAATCAGTAATATTAGTTACTTTTCCAAAAATCTTAGTACCTTCCGGATAATGTTTAGCAATCGCATTCCAAGGATCTTCACCTAATTGTTTTAAACCTAGAGAAACTCGGATACGTTCACGATCAAACTTCAATACCTTTACGGTAATTTCATCCCCTACTTTCACTATTTCGTTGGAATGCTTAACACGTTTCCATGCCATGTCAGTAATATGTAATAAACCATCAACACCACCCAAATCAACAAAAGCTCCATAATCAGTAAGGTTTTTAACAATACCTTTAACTTTAGCACCTTCTTTTAGGTTCTCTAATAAATGCTCGCGTTCGACACTGTTTTCCGATTCAATTACTGCACGACGTGACACAACCACATTATTACGTTTGTGATCTAATTTTATTACTTTGAATTCAAGTTCCTTACCTTCTAAATGAAAAGTATCGCGCACCGGCCGCATGTCAACAAGCGAACCAGGAAGAAAGGCCCGAATACCTGCTAACTCAACTGTAAAACCACCTTTTACTTTACCATTAATAATACCCATAACCGTGGCGGCTTCTTTATGAGCTTTTTCTAAACGCAACCAAGCTTCATAGCGTTTAGCTTTTTCACGTGAAAGCAGCGTCTCTCCAAAACCGTCTTCGACGGCATCTAAAGCAACATCAATTCTATCACCAATTTGTATCTCCAATTCACCATGAGCATTTTTAAACTGTTCGATTGGAATCGCAGACTCGGATTTTAATCCAGCGTCAATTAATACGATATCTTTATCAATAGCAACCACGATACCACTAATAATAGACCCGGGACATATTTTTATTTTTTTCAGGGACTCTTCGAAGAGTTGAGTAAAAGATTCAGTCATCTTGTAATATCTTTAGGATTTTTAATGATTAATGTCCATCTAACATCATGTGAGATGGTATTGTTGTAAATATATCCTGTAACCTTCCATGTTACAAAGGAACCCGTAAATTGAAGCTTTTATTACTTACTCACTTATATTTTATCATTTTTAGTAAATTAAGCTACAGATGTGCATTTTCTAGAACTTTTTCGATAATATCTTCTATACTAAGATTTGTAGCATCAAGTATTCTAGCATCATCTGCAGGCTTCAATGGTGCTATGAGTCGATTACGATCACGTTCATCACGCTTTTTTAGATCTTCAAATAGCTGTTCAAAGCTAACACTAAAACCGGTTTTTTGCAACTGTAACATACGGCGTCGCGCACGTTCTTCAACACTAGCATCTAAAAAAATTTTTACTCTTGCATCAGGAAATACTACCGTACCCATATCTCTGCCGTCAGCAATTAATCCCGGTAATTTTCTAAAGGCACGTAATCTACCTAGTAATGCTTTTCTTACGCTAGGTAAAACTGCCATCTTTGATGCCATTATACCCACTTTTTCCATACAAATTTTTTTTGAAATATTTTCACCATCAGAAATTACCTCATATTTTTCACCAATATTGAAAAAATGCACATTAAGATGCATTGCCAGTGATATTAATAATGCTTCCGTATTATGATCACCAATAGATAATTGATGATGAAGTGCATAAAGAGCTAAAACACGATAAATCGCACCTGATTCTAATAAATTCCATTTTAGCCTTTTAGCTAAGGCCTTACAAACTGTGCTCTTACCTACTCCTCCTGGCCCATCAATCGTAATTACCGGAACTACAACCTTCATTTTTTTAGTTTAAGATCTATGAATGATACTAGCAAAATGATGAAAATAATCTGGATAGGTTTTTTTTATACAGCTTGCATTCAGTATGGTGACTGGGACTGAGGCCAGGGCTACCAAAGAAAAACACATTGCCATGCGATGATCATTATAAGTGTCAATTTCAGCATAATGAAATTTTTTTGGTGGCGTAATGCATATATAATCTTTACCCTCGACTACTTCTGCTCCTACTTTACGTAATTCTTTAGCCATGGCGGTTAAACGATCGGTTTCTTTAATACGCCAGTTGTAAATATTACGTAATCTAGTAGTACCTTTCGCAAAAAGAGACAAGATAGCCAGGGTCATCGCAGCATCTGGAAGCTCGTTCATATCTAGATTAACCGAATGAAGCTCATGACTACGTTGACAAATAATGGCGTTATCATTCCACTCAACTTGGGCTCCCATTTTTTTTAGAATGTCAGCGAAATAAACATCACCTTGAATACTCTTACGCCCAATACCGGTAACGCACACTTTACCACCTTTTACCGCAGCCGCCGCTAAGAAATATGAAGCTGAAGATGCATCTCCTTCTACTCGATACTCTCCTGGAGACTGATATTGCTGATTACCACTAATACTAAAATCACGATATTTATTATTAGTTATACAAACTCCAAAATCACGTAACAAATTTAATGTTATATCAATGTAAGGACGTGATACTAATTGACCTTGGATTATGATTCTGGTATCAATTGAGGCTAATGGAGCCGCCATTAATAAAGCGGTGATAAATTGGCTTGAATCACTGCCATCAACTGTAATTTCTCCACCTCGAAAACCTCCGAATAAATGCACTGGCGGATAATTATCATTTTCTAGATAATTAATCTTGGCCCCACCTTGTCGTAGTGCTTGTACTAAAGGCCCTATAGGTCGCTCCTTCATCCGGGGTTCTCCTGTAAGCACTACATCATTTGAAGCTAAACAAAGGGCAGCAGTAAGTGGTCGCATAGCTGTTCCGGCATTTCCTAAGAAAATTTCTATTCTCTGATTAACATGTAGCGGTCCACCACAACCCAATATCTCACAAACGGTGTTATCCTCTGACAGTACATAATCCACACCTATATATCGTAATGCTTGAAGCATATACCGCACATCATCACTATTAAGCAAGTTACTTAAACGAGTAATGCCATATGCTTGAGCGGCTATTAACAATACTCGATTAGATATACTTTTTGATCCAGGTAAATTGATAGTGCCATCTACTAGCGCAATAGGCTGTATGGTAATGTTATCCGACATACATTTCCTCCATAACAGAAAAGGTAAGATTATTTTACTTAAATAAAATACAACAGTAGCTATCGCTCTACTTCACCCATATTTAGATTCAAATGATCTCATAAATTCAATGAGAGCATGGACTCCTTCAATTGGCATGGCATTATAAATAGAGGCACGCATTCCTCCAATTAATTGATGACCTTTAAGCATACGAAGACCCACTGCATCAGATTCTTGTAAAAAAATTTTGTTGAGACTAGGTTCAGCAAGCTTAAAAGGCACATTCATTATAGAACGGTGCGTCATCGCAACATCGTTCAGGTACAAATCACTTTTATCGATAGTGCTATACAGCAAATCAGCTTTTGCCTGGTTAATTTTCTCTATTTCTGCAACGCCTCCTTGTTCTTGTAACCATTTAAATACTAGTCCGGAAAGATACCACGCAAAAGTAGGTGGAGTATTAAACATAGAATGATTTTCGGCAAGGATTTTATAATCAAGAATTGAAGGTACTTCAAGACGCGCAGTACCTAATAAATCTTCACGTATAATAACTACTGCTAACCCTGCCGGGCCAATGTTCTTTTGCGCACCTGCATAAATTATGCCATAATGGTTAATCTTCATGGGACGTGAAAGTATCACCGATGAGCAATCCGCAACCACAATTTTTTCTTTAAAATCAGGATCCTGATGAATAGCTAAACCATTGATGGTTTCATTGGGACAGTAGTGTACATAATCCGCATCTTCAGATAATTTCCAACTTGGCATCGGTGTTAAAGCCTGTTTTCCATCCACCATCTTTTTTATATTAATAATATTAGGCGTACAGTACCTTTTGGCTTCATTGGCGGCACTGCTCGCCCAATAACCACTATCTATGTAATCAGCTTTACGGCGGTTACCTAACAAATTTAAAGGAATTGCTGCAAATTGCGCACGGGCACCCCCATGACAAAACAAAATTTTATAATTAGATGGAATTTTTAACAGATCGCGCAAATCTTTTTCGGCTTCTTCGGCAATATGTAAGAATTCTTTACTACGATGGCTAATTTCTATCACTGAACAACCCAAATCTCTCCAATTAGATAATTCATGCGATGCTCTATGAAGCACCTCTTTCGGTATCATCGCTGGGCCAGCACTAAAGTTATAAATCGGTGACACCACTGAATAATTTCCTTAAGTTATATCTCGATAATTTTAGTTTGAAGATTTACTAGATGCTTGATAATTTAACGGCATTAATCCGGCTTTTTTAATAGCTTGCTTTACAGCGACGCGGCCTCTATAAGATAGAGGTGTCATTGGTAAGCGTACGGTATCCGTCGTGATTAATGCTAATTGTTTTAGAGCCCACTTCACAGGAATGGGATTAGGTTCAATAAATAATTGATGGTGCAATGGCATTAAGCGCTTATTGATATTTCTTGCTTCTATAAATTTACCCTGCTTAGCCAATACACATAAATCTACCATTTGGCGCGCTGCTAAATTAGCAGTTACCGAAATCACCCCATGGCCTCCTAATTGTATAAAATCTAATGCGGTGGCATCATCACCACTGAGCAAAATAAATTGGTCATCTACCATTAATTTAATCTGATTGATGCGTGAGAGATTACCAGTGGCTTCTTTAATACCAATGATATTTTCAATTCTTGCTAATCTTTTAATAGTTTCTGGTAAGAGATCACAACCTGTACGTGAAGGAACATTATATAATATCAGGGGTAATTTACTGCACTGTGCAATGGCTTTAAAATGTTGATATAATCCCTCCTGTGTTGGTCGATTGTAATATGGAGTAACACTAAGACAACCGATAACACCGGTATTTTCAAAGCGTTGAGTAAGATAAATACCTTCAGATGTTGCATTTGCTCCTGTGCCTGCGATGATTGGAATTCTACCATTAGCTAGCTCTAAAGTTAGCATCACGACATCACAGTGTTCACGATTGCTCAAAGTGGCTGATTCACCGGTGGTACCTACGGAAACAATTGCAGATGTTCCACTTGATATATGGAAATCAATGATTTTTTTTAGACTAGATCGGCAAACCTTTCCTTTATCATCCATTGGTGTAATCAGTGCAACTATACTTCCAGTAAACATTTACTCTCTCCTTAAAAAAATTCTTGTATGATTAAAATATATATATAAGAAATCAACCAACCTTCTGACTTCATTAATTAATTTACTTAAAGTAATATCTTACCTTATCGTAACCACCAAATGCTGCATAAGTCATGAGTATTAAGTTGATATTTACTGAGATATAGCAGCAATTATTAAGTTCGTTTTGCTGATCTTAAATTTCATGGTTGAATAATAAACCAACTGCTTCATATACGGTTTTTAAGGTTTGCTGAGCATAAATTCGAGCTTTTGATGCACCATCATGCAGAATTTTACGAAGTAGCATTTCATCATAACGAAAACTATAGTAGCGTTCTTGGAACGCACTTAGCATTCCTGAAACCGAATCAGCTACTGCTAATTTAAGCTGCTTATATTTTTGATCTGAAAATTCTTTTTCTAATTCTGTAATTGGTCTACCAGTAAAAGCTGCTAGAATATTTAACAAGTTAGAAATTCCGGGTTTCTTTTTTACATCATAACGTATTATTGGGGGATTATCTGAATCAGTAACTGCCCGTTGAATTTTGTTAAAAACCGATTGGGATGATTCTAGTAATCCAATAGTATTATTACGTTTCTCATCAGATTTAGACATTTTTTTAGTTGGATCTAGCAGTGACATGACCCTAGCTCCTGATGAAGGTAGAAAGGTTTCAGGAACATTGAATACATTACCATACAATGTATTAAAACGATTAGCAATCGCACGAGTAAGTTCTAAGTGTTGTTTCTGATCTTCACCAACCGGCACATATTGAGTTTGGTATAATAGAATGTCTGCCGCCATTAATACCGGATAATCTAATAATCCAGCATTAATATTATCAGCATCAAGTGAAGTTTTATTTTTAAATTGTGTCATCCGTTTCAATTCTCCTAAATAAGTGTAACAATTTAGGATCCAGTTCAATTGTGTATGTTCAGGAACATGGGATTGTACAAAAATAATACATTTTTTAGGATTTAGACCGCAAGCTAAGTATAGTGCCATAGTATCTAATGTAGCTTGACGCAATGAATTATGACGATCCGTAAGAGCATGAAGATCTACTATACTATAGATGCAATGGTATTTTTCCTGCAGTTGTACCCATTGACGCAATGCTCCCATATAATTACCAATGGTTAATTCCCCTGAAGGTTGTGTACCACTAAATACAATGGTGTTTTTCATGAAAAATCCTGAATCGGCAAGTAATAAGTTAAATTTTAATCCTACAATTTTTTAATTCCGCACGTATATAATTAATCACTTTTTTATAATTAGACTGACTAAATATTGCTGAACCAACGACCAAAATGTCTGCACCAGCTGCAGCAATAGCGCCTACGTTACTCACCTTAATTCCACCATCAACTTCTAAATAAATAGAATAACCTTTATCATCAATTATCTTACGTGTTTGGCGGATTTTAAAAATTGAGCTCGGAATAAAAATTTGTCCACCAAAACCTGGATTTACAGACATAAGTAAAATAATATCCAGTATATCCATAAAGTCTTTTAGATACTCCAGGGGAGTATCTGGATTTAATACTAACCCAGCTTGGCATCCATACTCTTTGATAAGCTGCAAATCACGATCGATATATTCAGAGGTTTCAGGATGAAAATAAATAATATTTGCACCTGCTAGGGCAAATTCTTTAATGATGCGAGGCGAAACCGGTTTGACCATAAGATGCACCTCTACTGGAGCAGTAATACCGTAATCCCTAAGTGATTTTAATACCATCGGCCCTAAAGTTAGGTTAGGTACATAATGGTTATCCATTACATCAAAATGTACAACATCTGCGCCGGCTGCTATAACCTTAGCCGTTTCTTCACCCAATCTAGCAAAATCCGCTGATAAAATTGATGAGGATAATAAAAAAGGTTTCATTTTTCTCTTCCTTCTACGTTTGAAGGTATTGACTCAAAATCCAGATTAGCACCATGAGGTTACTATCTGGCGATAATTTCGCTGCTAGTATGCAGTAAAACTGGTTATTGATGTAACGAGGTGCCGATAAAATTAACTTTTCTCGGTAAAGCAGAATCTAATTATAGAAATTAAATGTTTAGGGTATCGTTATTTTGAACACTATCAACTCAGATTTTTACAATCTGAGATAGCGGATAATACCTGATCATATGGGATCCCACTACACACTGCAGCTTTACCCAATGATAACGGCAAAACTAATCGCAAATGACCGGAGATAACTTTCTTATCACGTAACATATGTGGTAGAAAACTTTGGGGTTTCATATTAGATGGACCAGAAATTGGGAGACCAGAACGTTGTATCAATGCAATAATACGATCTTTATCAACTTTTTTTAATTTTCCTAATATTTCCGCGGTGCGGGCCGCCATAACGATTCCAGCAGCTACTGCTTCTCCATGCAGCCAATTACCATATCCCATTTCGGTTTCAATAGCGTGTCCATAAGTGTGACCCAAATTAAGTAAGGTACGCAAACCACTTTCAATTTCATCAGCAGCAACTATTTTGGCTTTTAATGCGCAGCAATGACGAATACAATCAATCATAGCTTGGTATTCTAGCACTAATAAATTATCTATATTAACTTCTAACCAACTAAAAAAACTACTATCCAAAGCAATCCCGTATTTGATAACTTCTGCAATACCAGCCAGAAATTCTCTTTTAGGTAAAGTTCTTAAGCAATCGATATCCACAACAACTGAGGCTGGCTGATAAAACGCTCCTATCATATTTTTACCTAGGAGATGATTTACTGCAGTTTTTCCTCCAACTGAGGAATCCACCTGCGCCAGTAGAGTAGTTGGAACCTGAATAAAACGGACACCACGTTGATAACTTGCCGCGGCAAATCCTGTTAGATCACCTATGACACCTCCTCCTAATGCAATTAAAGTGGTATCACGACCATGTGATTTTAATAAAAGTTCAGTAAATAAATTATTTAAAACATTAAGATTTTTATATTCCTCTCCATCAGGTATAATAATCTGATCAGCACAAACACCAGCATTTTTTAACCGCACCATTAATTTATTGAGATAGATAGGCGCTATTGTCTGATTTGTTACTACCATTGCTTGTTGTCCAGACTTTAATGGCCAAAAAGAATCAACATTCTTCAATAATCCGGCAGCAATAGTAATAGGATAACTGCGTTCTTCCAATGTTACGATAACCCTTTCCACCATTATGAGTAACCTTATTTAAGATCTTATAAATTTTAAATTTTTTTAAGCATCAACAATATTTTATTGGCAACCATTTTCGCACTATGATCATCAGTACAAACTGTGATATCAGCTGTTTCTTCGTATAAAGGATTACGCTCCTCAGCAAGTGCCTGTAGTATCCTTGATCTCGAGTCAAATTTTTGGAGTAGTGGACGATTTTTATCACGTTGTGTGCGTGCGAGTTGTTTTTCTATAGTGGTTTCAAGATACACCACTATACCTCGTGCCGAAAGGCGTTTACGGGTCTCTTTGGATTTTACTGCACCACCACCAGTAGCCAATACAATACCTTGTTTTTCAGTAAGTTCATTAATAATTTTTTCCTCACGATCGCGGAAACCTTCTTCACCTTCTACGTCGAATACCCAGCCTATGTCAGCTCCAGTACGCCGCTCAATTTCTTGATCTGAATCAAAAAATTCCATATTGAGTTGTTGAGCTAACTGTCGTCCAATAGTGCTTTTTCCAGCTCCCATTGGTCCAATCAGAAAGATATTGCGTTTATCTGCCATTGTTTTCTATTTCTTCTTATGATTTTATTTATCAAATCTTTAATTTTTAGGTTAGTTTGTATATATTATCTATTTTGCTATAATTTTAAACTTATTTCATTATCTTCTAAATAATACAGTAATTATCACTATCTTTTCAGCAAAAAACAAATTAATAAAAAATCAATATTTGGTTATTGATTTTTTATTCATACATCTATCTTTTATTGATAATAAAAGAACTTTTTATAGAGAAGTATTTACATGTGTGTAAAATTTACTACTCCTACAATGCCAAAACTAGATATAAGAGCCTATAATATTACTAACACAGTTGAAATAATCTATAATCCAGATTATGAGACTTTATATCGTGAAGAAACCCGAGCAAATTTAACTGGATTAGAGCGTGTAATTTTAACACAATCTGGTGCAGTTGCAGTTAATACGGGTCGATTTACAGGGCGATCTCCTAAAGATAAATATATTGTTCGCGATAATACTACCAACAATAATATTTGGTGGTCAAATTCAGTAAATAGTCAAAGTGATAATCATCCGATTTCTCCTAAAATTTGGGAGCAACTAAAATCTCTGGTTACTAAACAACTATCTGGGAAGCGCCTATTTATTATAGATGCTTGGTGTGGTGCAAATCAAGATACTAGGTTAGCGGTAAGGTTTTTTATGGAAGTTGCTTGGCAAGCTCATTTTGTAATGAATATGTTTATTCGTCCTTCTAAAGCAGAGCTAACTAATTTTAAACCTGATTTCGTAGTAATGAATGGAGCCAAATGTATTAATCCCCACTGGAAAGAACATAGACTCAATTCAGAAAATTTCATTGCTTTCAACCTTACGGAAAACATGCAACTAATTGGTGGAACTTGGTACTGCGGTGAAATGAAAAAAGGACTTTTCTCAGTTATGAATTACTTGTTACCACTTAAAGGAATTGCATCAATGCATTGTTCAGCTAACGTCGGCAAAAAAGGTGATGTATCTATTTTCTTTGGATTATCTGGCACCGGTAAAACCACGCTATCTACTGATCCACAACGCAAATTAATAGGAGATGATGAACATGGTTGGGATAATGATGGGGTTTTCAACTTTGAAGGAGGATGCTATGCTAAAACTATTAAACTTTCAGAAAAACAGGAACCTGATATCTATCATGCTATACGACGTAATGCATTATTAGAAAATGTTGGCGTCCTTGCTGACGGTTCAGTAGATTTTAATGACAGTAGTAAAACCGAAAATACCCGGGTTTCTTATCCAATTTATCACATCAATAACATTATTAAGCCGGTTTCTAAAGCGGGTCATGCAACTAAAGTAATTTTACTAACTGCGGATGCATTTGGGGTATTACCACCTGTCTCAAAGTTAACTGCTCAACAAACAGAATATCACTTTTTATCCGGATTTACTGCTAAATTAGCAGGAACTGAACGTGGTATCAATGAACCAATTCCAACATTTTCAGCTTGTTTTGGTGCGGCTTTTTTGATGCTACATCCTCTTAAGTATGCTAAAGTATTAGTAAAACGCATGCAAGCTGTTCATGCCGAAGCCTATTTAATTAACACTGGTTGGGATGGTACCGGAAAGCGAATTTCTATTAATTATACACGTGCTATTATTAATGCAATTTTAAATGATAAATTTAAACTAGTAGAAACCTTTATCTTACCTATATTTAATATTTCAGTACCAATATCATTACCTGGAATTGATAAGCATTTTCTGGATCCCCGTAACACTTATCCAGATACTAATCAATGGTATAATAAAGCAATAGTTTTAGCTCATCAGTTTATTGATAATTTTAAAAAGTACCTTGATACTGAAGATGGTGAAAAACTAGTTAATGCCGGTCCTATAATTAAACTATGATCAGATCTAGTAACAATTTTCGTATTCAAAACTTCAGCTTACTCTGAGGTATAATCTCAATACCTAACAACTAGCGGGATTGATTAGTGCACATGCAGAATAATTAATTATCGTGATAATCTTTAAACTGGATTTGATTCTTTAATTTTTCTTGTATTGTAGAGGATTAATAACCAGCGTATTCTAACACTAACAGATAGAATTTTTTTATTAGGTAGAATTTATGATTAAGATTACTGTGCCAGCACAAGAACATTTTATAAAGTTATTATCGAGTCAAGCAAAAGGAACGCAAATCCGTGTATTTGTAATGAATCCTGGAACTAGTAAGGCGGAGTGTGGTGTTTCTTATTGCCCACCTAATACCGTATCGCTGACCGATATTGAACTGCAATTTGATAAATTTTCAACTTATATTGATGAAATTAGTGCTCCTTGGCTAGAAAACGCCGAGATTGATTTGATGGTAGATAAATTAGGGTCACAACTGATATTAAATGCTCCAAAGGTTAAAAACAGTAAATTTACCGATGATGCACCATTGATTGAACGTGTAGAATATATGCTAAATACTAAGATTAATCCGCAGTTAGCGGCGCATGGTGGTCATGTTAAATTAGTAGAGATCACTAATCAAGGTTACGCAATTATAAAATTTAGTGGAGGCTGTAATGGATGTTCAATGGTAAAATTAACTCTCAAAGAACATATTGAAATAGAATTATTGCAGTATTTCTCCGAACTTAAAGGGGTACAAGATTTTACCGAACATCAACGTGGGATACACTCCTACTACTGATTTTAATTATTATTGTTATCGCTAATATTCTTCAGATTCATAGCGGTAAGCTAATTATAAGGAATTAAGGACTTATGACATGGAAATCAACAGTTTAAAAGATTTAATTGTTATTGGTGGTGGCATCAATGGTGCAGGAATTGCCGCCGATGCGGCGGGACGTGGATTATCGGTGCTAATGTTAGAACAACATGATTTAGCTTGTGCAACATCTTCTGCTAGTTCAAAATTGATTCACGGTGGTCTACGTTACCTTGAACATTATGAATTTCGTCTTGTTAGGGAAGCACTGGCAGAACGTGAAATCATATTAAAATTAGCACCACATATTGTTTTTCCTATGCGTTTTCGTCTTCCACATTGTTCCAATTTACGTCCAGCGTGGATGATCAGAATCGGACTTTTGATATATGACCACTTAGGTCAGCGTGTAAGTTTACCAAGGAGTAAAAGCATCAGATTCTGTAGAGATTCAGTTCTACATTCCAAAATTTGGCGCGGTTTTGAATACTCTGATTGTTGGGTAGATGATGCCAGATTGGTAGTTCTGAATGCACAGGAAGTCATTAGACATGGAGGTGAAGTTCGCACACGCATTAAAGTAATCCGCGCTTGGCGTGAAAATTATTTATGGTATGTCAAAGCTGAAGACATTGATAGCGGTGAAATAGTAACTTGGCAGTCTAAAGGATTGGTGAATGCTGCCGGGCCTTGGGTCAAAATAGTGCTTGATAAAGTATGCAAAATATCTTCAAATTATGGTATCCGACTGATCAAAGGTAGCCATATTGTGATACCCCTGGTTAATAAGTATCAACAAAACCAGGCATATATTCTGCAAAATGAAGATCATCGTATAGTTTTTGTTATTCCTTGGATGGGTGAATTTTTTATTATTGGAACTACCGACATAGAATATAAAGATGATCCCCAAAATGCCAAAATTTCAGATGAAGAAATGATTTATCTGCTGAAAGTTTATAATAAATACTTTAAAAAAAGTATTTGTAAAGAAGATATTATCTGGTCTTATTCAGGGGTGAGACCCTTATATGATGATGAATCAGATTCTCCACAATCAATTACACGCGATTATAGTCTGGATATCAGTGATATTAACGGGCGAACTCCTTTGCTATCTGTATTTGGGGGAAAACTAACTACTTATCGCAAACTTGCTGAGCAAGCACTTAATAATTTAGCAAAATATTATCCAAATGCAGGTCCTGCTTGGACTAAAAATAATATATTACCAGGTGGAAATCTAAGGGAAAACCTCGATGATTATGCCACGAATCTTTATCGACGTTATCTTTTTATAAGTAAATCACTTGCACGGCGTTATGCATATACCTATGGCAGCCACAGCGAGATTTTTCTTAATAAGATTAGTTGTTTATCTGACTTAGGTGAACATTTCGGTCATAATTTTTATGAAGCTGAACTGCGTTATTTAGTTAATTACGAATGGGTCTATCGATTAGATGATGCTATTTGGCGTCGCACTAGATTAGGATTGTGGCTAACTGAGCCACAGAAAAAACGGATTAGTGATTGGTTAGCCATTAATGTTAACAAACATCTTCCATCTTAATTACTTAGTTAGCTTATATTTATTAATAAACGTAACATTCTACGCAATGGCTCGGCAGCTCCCCAAAGTAACTGATCGCCAACTGAAAAAGCCGACAAATAATTTGGTCCCATCGCCAATTTGCGCAATCTTCCAACCGTAATGTTCAAAGTACCCGTTACCGCAGCAGGTGTCAGTTTATACACGGTTGGTTCTCGCTTGTTAGGAATTACCTTAACCCATTGATTATGATCGATTAGTAACTGTTCAATCTCTATAAGAGAGATATTTTTTTTAAGTTTGATTGTAAATGCTTGACTATGACAACGTAATGCACCAATACGTACACAGATCCCATCTATTGGAATCTTAGGTACAGTTTGCAAGATTTTATTCGTTTCGGCTTGCCCTTTCCACTCTTCGCGACTCTGTCCATTTTCAAGATCTTTATCAATCCAAGGTATTAAACTCCCGGCTAATGCGACACCAAAATTCTCAACTGGCATATTTTTACTTCTGCTTACGGTTGTTACCTTACGCTCAATATCTAAAATTGAGACAGCCGGGTTATCTAGATCTATAACCACACTTTTATGTAATACTCCCATTTGATGTAATAATTCTATAATATATTGCGCACCTCCACCTGAGGCTGCTTGATAAGTTGATAGAGAGATCCATTCAATGAGGTGGTTTGCAAATAAACCGCCTAGTGACATTAGCATCAGGCTCACCGTACAGTTTCCGCCGGCAAAGGTTTTTAGGCCTTTATTGATACCCTTATAAATTACCTCAAGGTTCACTGGATCAAGAATGATTACTGTATCGTCTTGCATTCTTAATGACGAGGCTGCATCTATCCAATAGCCATCCCAACCAATCTTACGCAATTTTGGATAGATATAGTTGGTATAATCTCCTCCTTGACATGTGATAATAATATCCAGCTCTTTAAGAGTATCTATGTCATAGGCATTCTGTAGTAATCTTTCTGCGGCTGGGATGGGTGCATTCTTACCTACTTGTGAGGTAGAAAAGAATACCGAGTTTATTTGATCAAAATCACTTTCCTCCATCATACGTTGTAGGAGAACGGAACCTACTATTCCACGCCAGCCAATTAAACCAACTTTTTTCATATTTAAAAAACTCATTTTTAACTAGAAAATAAATTATATTAATTATACAATTAGGATCCATAGTCTCAGCTCACAAAAATACAAAACTATGCTACATACTCATGAATAAATATGAAAATGATTTCATCAGATTGATAATCTGCTTTACAATTTATAAAACTAAGCTTGATAATGTGATTCAGCTATGAAAGAAATCATTTCAGTTACTATGCTACTGTTAATTATTATGGATCCTTTGGGTAATTTACCAATTTTTATGTTGGTATTAAAACCTTTAGAACAGAAACGTCGTAATGTAGTAATCATACGTGAAATGATTATCGCTTTAATAATCATGCTGTTATTTTTATTTACCGGAGAAAAGATGCTCAATCTTTTAAATTTGAGAACAGAAATAGTCTCAATTTCTGGTGGAATAATTCTATTTTTAATCGCCATTAAAATGATTTTTGCATCATCGCCAGATCAATGTGATAATAACTATATTTCTTCTACGGTTGAGGAACCATTTATAGTACCACTAGCTATCCCATTCATTGCCGGACCAACATTATTAGCAACATTAATATTACTATCACATAAATATCAACATCGAATGATATCGATGATTAGTGCTTTACTTGGTGCTTGGTTAGGAACTTTAGTTATTTTGTTATTATCCGGAATTTTTCTCAGATTACTGGGAGATAAAGGAATTAGTGCACTCGAACGTTTAATGGGATTAATATTAGTTATGTTAGCAACCCAAATGGTTCTTGATGGTATCAGAATTTATCTAAGTAGTTAAATAATCAAAACCCATTAATTTATGGCAGTTCCACCTACCGTAATACTATCAATTTTTAAGGTTGGTTGACCTATTCCAACTGGAATATTTTGGCCATCTTTATTACAGATACCAAGTCCTTTATCAAAAAATAAATCATTACCTACCATAGAAACTTTATGCATCACTTCGCTACCTGAACCAATTAGTGTTACACCTTTTACTGGTTTAGTAATTCTACCTTTCTCAATTAGCCAAGCTTCAGCAGTAGAGAAGACAAAATTCCCCGAAGTAATATCTACCTGACCGCCTGCAATATTTGGAGCAAAAATTCCATATTCAATACTGTCTATTATTTCTGGGGGAGTTGAATTACCTGCTAGCATATAAGTATTAGTCATGCGAGGCATAGGTAAATGTGCATATGATTCACGGCGACCATTTCCTGTGGGTTGCATACCTAATATGCGTGCACTTAATTTATCATGCATATACCCTTTTAATATGCCATTCTCAATTAGAATATTGTATTGACCGGGGACTCCTTCATCATCTATATTTAATGAACCAGGTAAACCAAAACATGTACCATCATCTACTACTGTACATAAATTAGAAGCAACTTTTTGTCCTATTTTGCCACTATATATAGATGTATGGCGACGAATAAAATCACCTTCTAATCCATGACCTACCGCTTCATGTAATAAAACACCAGGCCACCCTGATCCAAGTACCACTGGTAGCATTCCGGCTGGTGCGGCAATGGCAGATAAATTCACTAGAGCAATACGGACGGCTTCACGTGCCCAATATTCTGCATTTATATATCCTTTATCTTCACTTAAAAAAAAATCATAGTTAAAACGTCCGCCTAATCCACTATAACCACATTCCCGTTTGCCACTGTCTTCTACTAATACACTAATAGAAAGCTGTACTAATGGACGTATATCCATTGCTAAAGTGCCATCGGTAGCATAAATAAATATCTGATCATAGCCACCACTCAGACTAACAGTTACATCATGGACACGTTGATCTTCCAAACGTGCAATGGTATCAATGTGGTGTAGTATTGCTATCTTTTCTTCGTTAGTAAAAGATTTTATTGGATCAAGATCTGTATAATAATGGTTTATAGTGGGATAATGAAAAGCATTTTTTTCAACTGTAGAATTTGCAATGTGCAATTGACCTGGTTGAGCAACAATATTGCAAGCTAATTTCACACATTCTATTAATTTATTTTTTTTGATTTCATTAGCATAAGAAAAACCTATCTTTTCACCAGTAATTGCCCGAACTCCCACTCCTTGATCTATATTATAAAAGCTATTTTTGATAATTCTATTTTCTAATACCCAAGTTTCATGATAGCTTGATTGAAAATATAAATCGCCATAATCTAATCGAGGTTGTTCAAGTTTACTTAATATAGACAAAATATCTAATTGTTTTATGTTATGCTTAATTAACCATTGTTCTTTAATGGCATTGTAATCGATACTTTTTAAATTTATCACTGGGCAGTTTTTTTTAATTGAAACAAGTTACTATATATATAACATAATATATGCAATATTACAAATAGGATAATTTATGCTAACGCTACTATACTAATTCAATTTTATGCAAAATATTGTTGATCAATAAATTATTAGAAGAGTTAGTGACAATATGATAGCTAAATTTAATATTTTGCTTTTAAACGGGCCTAACCTAAATCTTTTAGGGAGTCGTGAACCTGGTACATACGGTAAAGTAACCTTAAATGATATAATCAATCATCTAACATGGTATGCTAAAGAACTCAATGTTTCTCTGGAACATTTGCAATCTAATGCTGAATATGAGCTAATTGAACGTATACACTTTGCCAAAAATAAAGTTGATTATATTATCTTTAATCCCGCGGCATTCACTCATACTAGCATTGCCTTACGTGATGCTTTACTAGCAGTCAACATTCCCTTTATTGAGGTACATTTGTCTAATGTATACGCACGTGAAAATTTTCGTCATCAATCCTATTTTTCGGATATCTCTAATGGTGTTATCTGCGGTCTTGGAACAGATGCTTATGTTTTTGCATTAGATGCCGCCGTAAAGCATCTTAAACGAATAAGATCAAAGCAGTAAATGGATAGTATCCAGATTATCATTCAATGAGACAGCAAAACATCAAATGATCACATCATCCAATGGAATTGGGTTAAAAGTCATTCAGGTCACTTAGAAAATGAAAGATGTAATGAATTAGCACGCCAAGCCGCTAAACAACCTCATTTTCACGACAAGGGATATTATAATGCTATAT